>DASRDJ010000049.1:0-12352 GCA_035652655.1 Terriglobales bacterium | reverse complement strand
TTCGTGAGAAAATCCCGGGATCGGAATCACTTTCGACCCGCCTCTGAAGGAACAACATGCCGATCCGCATCGTGCTGGCCGATGACCATACGATGATTCGCCAAGGCCTGAAGGTAATTCTTGAGGCGGAGGGATTCGACGTTCCGGGCGAGGCCGGGAATGGAGTGGAGGCGATTGCACTGTGCCAGCGACTGCGGCCCGATGTAGCCGTGTTGGATATCTCCATGCCGTTATTGAACGGCATTGACGCAGCCCGAGAGATTCTAAAAGCGCGCCCTCAAACCAAGATCATCCTTCTCACAGCGCACACTCAGGAACACTACGTCGTCCAAGGTCTTCGGCAGGGAGTCACCGGCTACATCCTGAAGGAGAACGCCGCCGATGAGTTGGTGCATGCGGTCCGAGCGGTCGCAGGGGGCGCGATCTACGTCACGGCCGGTGTCTCGCGAGCGGTTGTGCAGGCATTCTCTCCACAACAGCAGGATTCTCGCGAGCGCTTGAGTCCCCGCGAGCGACATGTGTTGCAGCTAATTGCAGAGGGAAAAAGCATGAAAGAGATTGGAGCGATCCTAGGAGTTAGCAGCCGCACCGCAGACTCGCATCGCACGAAGATTATGAACAAGCTTGCGCTGCACGATACGGCGAACCTGGTTCGTTATGCCATCAGCATAGGTCTCATCCCGCCTGAAAAGCCGTAACGCCACCCTAAAGTTGTTTTGAAAGATGCGAAAGCGCGAAGCTCTCGTTGCGAATTTTTCTCCGCTCAAATGCGAAAGAGCCTGATGGCGCTCGCAACTTTGGCGACTTAGCATTCATACATCGGAGCAAGACATTCGAACTTGGTGGTTACTTCAGCTGTCCGGTAAAGGCAGTTTATGATCGCAGCCATGCCCGCCCTTATTCGTCTCCGCACTCCGACGAGCCTGCGAATATTCCTAGCGGACGATCACGTCATAGTTCGCCAAGCCGTCAAATCGATGTTGGCACAGGAAGGGCTGGAGGTTGTGGGGGAGGCCTCCGATGGACTGCAAGCAGTGAAGCAGTGTGGGAACTTGCAACCAGACATTGCAGTTCTCGACCTATCCATGCCGCTGTTGAATGGAGTTGAGGCTGCGCGCGAGATCATCAAAACATGCCCGAAGACCAAGGTGGTGATATTAACGGAGCACACGCATAACCGGTACATTCTGGAATGCATGCATGTGGGCGTAAACGGATATGTGCTGAAGGGGGACACCGGCAACCAACTCGTAGCTGCCCTTGCGGCCGTCGTGAAGGGCGAAACTTACATTAGCCCCTCATTATCGCGAGTGGTCGAGGAATCAGGACATCTCGCGGCCACGCAGAAAAAGGCCCTCAGTATCCAGGAGTCCCGAGTGCTACGACTGATCGCCGAGGGCAAGAACTCCAAGGAGATTGGGGAACTGTTGGGGATTAGCTACAAGACCGTCCAATCACACCGGACGAACATCATGAACAAGCTTCTCATTCGAGATATAGCCAGCTTGGTACGTTATGCGATCAGCTGCAAAATTGCATAGCCATGGGGAGACGGCAAGGAGTTCGAGACAAGCTCTCCAGCTTTAGCGGCCTGTTTTCACTCAGGTACGCAGCCCGAAACAATAATGAACGAGAACATTCTGATCGTGGAAGACGAAGAAGCCTTGCGGATGGTAGTGAGCGACCGCCTTCGCCGAGAAGGCTTCGTCGTCGACTCCGCTCCTGATGGAACCTTAGGTTTCGATAAGGCGACTTCCTTGCCGTTCGACTTGATCATCCTCGACATCATGTTGCCGGGTCGCAATGGCCTCGATCTTTGTCGGGACGTTCGAGTTGCAGGACTCAATACCCCCATCCTCTTGCTCACGGCTCGTAGTGAAATCGCCGATAAGGTTGTTGGTCTCAAGCTTGGTGCGGACGACTACCTGACGAAACCTTTCGACATGACGGAACTGATGGCCCGCGTCGAAGCCCTTCTTCGACGAGTGCCTTGTCGAGCCCGCAAGGAAGTTTACGAGTTGGGCTCGGTGCGTATCGATGTGGACGCCATGGAAGTCACGCGAGAGGGAGTTCCAGTTCCTCTAGGTCCAAAGGAATTTCAACTCCTCTGCTACTTTGTAGAGCACCGGGGGGATCCTCGGTCTCGTAACGAAATTCTCCGCGAAGTGTGGGGCCGTGGGGCGGTTACGCTGACGCGCACAGTCGACGTCCACGTAGTCAGCTTGCGCCAGAAATTAGAGCAGGATCCTAAACGGCCGGAGCTTATCCTTACGGTTCCCGGAGTTGGCTACAAGCTCGCGGGCTGACACTTGTGATGTCCATCCATTGAGGTATTCAGGCCGGGTCGTGCAAAAGTGTGGCAATGAAGTGAAAAGAAAGAAGGGCCTTTTGAGGGTAAAACTGGGCATTTCAGGAAATACTGTTGGCTGATGGTAAACCGCATGGAAGCGCGCAAACACGCGTTAAATTTGGTGGGCCCGCAGGGATTCGAACCCCGGACCAAGGGATTATGAGTCCCCTGCTCTAACCGCTGAGCTACGGGCCCACGGCCTATACAACCACCTCATTCTATTACGAGGTGATCGAAGTCGGGCACCTCTTGACAAACCGCCCTTCCACGAGCACCATTATGGCGTGGCGCGATATGACGCGCGACGCCATATGAATCCTCTGCCCTTGACGGAGCCGGTGTTGCTTGTCCTGCTGAGCCTAGCGGAGCAGCCTCGCCACGGCTACTCCATTCTCAAAGATGTGGAACATGTGAGTGCGGGCCGAGTGAGGCTAAGTACGGGCACGCTTTATGGAGCTTTGCGACGGTTGCTCGACGAAGCATGGATCGAACGCGCCGAAGAAGACGAAAGGCCGCGCGATCGGCGTGCTTACCGGCTTACTTCACGCGGGCGTCGCAATTTGCAGATTGAGGTGCAGCGCTTGAAACACTTAACCAAGCTGGCGGCCCTCCGCATCGCACGGAAGGAGGCTTGACTGGAATGACCCTCCTCTACAGATTCTTGCTCTACCTGTATCCGCCATCTCATCGGCGTGAGTACGCAGAGGAAATGATCGCTGTGTTTCGGGATGCACAGGCCGACGTCCGGCGCGGTGGCTTTCGGGAGCGCATCTCGTTCCGCACGCGTGAGACTGTGGGCTTGCTCACCGGCGGATTGCAAGAACACCTGCGAATCTTCAGTGGCCGCTCTCCGATGAATTCATTTACGAGGTGTGACATGCGTCCAGAATTTCGTTTTCCGAAATCTACCGTCCTGCTGATGTCAGTAATTTTTGGCGGTGTGATAGTCGCCATGAGGGAGGCGAGTGCCGTCCAGGCGAAATATGGTTCTGCGTCCGACTCGATGTGGCACACCTTCCCTGGATTTGCCGGGTGGACATTTGCGTTTGCGCTCGTCACGGTTGCGATCGTGTGGGTCATCTTGTTTGCGTTAGGACGGACCGGGGTTCATCGACTGGCGAACATTCAGCCCGGTTTAAAGCAGAAATAGTCAGTTGCCATCCGCTGCACGCCACGCCAATTCCTCTGGGCAGAGGCCATCTTTTCTTACTCGTTCGCAATCCGGCCTCGAGGATTATCAACATCTAACCGCAGCTCTATCAATCACCTACATCGAGGCAACCCGAAGTTCCAAATCAGCAACTAAATGTTTAGTTGACGTAGCGTTTGGTCGTACGTCAATATCAATATCTTTATCTCTCGACGCTCTTGAATTCTGGCTCTGGAGGATGGCTTGGCTCGTACGCAATCGGCAACCTTGACTGAAGCGGAACTGCGGATCATGCAGGTGCTTTGGGACAAAGGTCCGGCCACGGTCCAGCAGGTTCTGGAAGCCCTGCCCACTGAAAAACCGCTGGCGTACAACTCGGTGCTGACCATTATCCGCATCCTGGAAAAGAAAGGATGCGTGCGGCACGTGAAAGACGGCCGCGCACATGTCTATCGCGCTGTCCTTGAACAGGACGAAGCCAAGCGCACCGAGATTCGGCATCTGCTGAACCGTTTTTTTCAGAATTCGCGAGAGCTGCTGGTGCTGAATATTCTTGAAGAAGAAGGTATTGACGCCGAAGAACTGACTCGGCTGCGGCAAATTCTCGATCAGAATCGATAACGAACGATGAACGCCCTCGATATGCACTTCGTCGCGCAACTCTCCGTGGAAAGGTTGGCCAACTGCCTCGCGCAGGGAACGGTGATTGCGGTGTTCGCGTGGCTGCTGTTGCGGATGATCGGGAGGCGTAATTCGGGCACGAGGTTTGCGGTCTGGTTTTGCGCGTTGCTGGCGATCGCGGCGATTCCCTTTGTAGAGTTTTCTTCCGGCGGTCCGGCCACTGCACATTCAGTAAGTGCGGCCATCACGATGCCCCGGTCCTGGTCTTTATATCTATTCGGCGCCTGGGCGATGATCGCCCTGTTCGGGCTCGTCCGCGTTGGAGTAGGCCTCTGGCATCTGCGCTCCATTCGTAAGAATTGCATGCCAGTCGATCTTGCGACGCTCGATCCCTCGGTTGCGCAGACTTTGTCAGACTTCCGCGCTGTACGGTCGGTGCAACTTTGCTCTTCTGAAGACTTGTGCGTGCCGACGGCGGTAGGTTTTTTTAGACCTTCGGTGGTGTTACCCAACTGGGCGCTCACCGAACTCACACCTGCTGAACTGAACGCAGTATTGCTGCACGAGTTCGCGCATCTGCAACGCTGGGATGACTGGACCAATCTCGCGCAGAAAGTTCTGCGCGCGCTGTTCTTCTTCCATCCCGCGGTATGGTTTGTAGAGAACCGCCTGTCGCTCGAACGCGAGATGGCATGCGATGACCTAGTGCTGTCGCAGACTTCCAACCCACGGGCCTATGCAGAATGCCTGGTGTCGCTCGCAGAAAAGAATCTCCTGCAGCGCGGCCTTGCTTTAGCCCAGGCGGCGGTAGGACGCATGCGTCAGACTTCATTGCGCGTACTTCAAATCCTCGACGCAGGGCGATCGAAGTCCGTGGGTATCTGGAAGCCGGCGCCCTGGGTAGTCGCGGGCTTCTCTGTGGTTTGCCTGGTTGGCGCGGAGCATGCTCCTCGGCTGGTTAGTTTCGCGGATCCGGCGGCACCACGAATTGATAAGAGCATCGCCGGCAATTTTTCGGCGGACCGTGAATATGCTCCGCCGGTTGTGCCTGTAAGCCTCAGAGAAAATGACGTTCGAGGCAATTCCTCGATCCGGGAAACAGGCAACATGAGTGTGCGTCGAACGTCGCACAGCGCGGCCAAGTCTGAAGCAACGATTTACCGCGCGAAGGCGGTCGATCGCACCAGTCCGCAGCCGGTTCCCGCTGCGTATCGGGAGCGACCGGCGCAGCCCGCATTCCAGCGCGCTTCTGCGGTCCCGTTAGTGCGTACCAGCAGCGACTATCTCGGCAGCGTAGCCGTCATGCAGCAAGCAGTTTTCGTCGTCGTTCAAGACAATCCGTATAGCAGCGGCGCTCCCCTCGTCTTGCGCGTGAGCGTGTGGCAGGTCACAGTTGTACCGCACACTCCACACGTTGTTTCTCAAACTACTTCCAAATCCATTTAAGAGGATTGAGTCGAGCAAACAGAAGCACAGGTTCTGTTTAAACAACTAAGTAATTAGTTGATAGCGTATTCAAGGAGAAAAGCAACAATGATGAACTGGAAACAAATTGGCCGGCTGGCGATTGCGCCCGTGCTCGCATTAGGCATGGCGGCATCGCTAACGGCATATCACACAGCCAAACCGGTGGTAGCGAGGGCGGCTGCGGTCGCACCCAGCGCCACACCACTCGATGACAACAGCGTGAGCCCGCTGCTTGCGCTTGACCAGGCCATGGAAACGTTGGCCGCGCGCGTTACGCCCGCCATCGTCAACGTCGCCGTCACCTCTAAAACCAAGGTAGACGAGCAAGCGCAAGCCGAGATTCCCGACGACATGCGCCAGTTCTTCGGTCCCGGATTCAACTTCCACCAGCAACCGCAGGGACCGCAGATCGAACACGGCATCGGCAGCGGCGTCATCATTTCGCCCGATGGGTACATCGTCACCAACAACCACGTGGTAGATGGTGCGGTCGACGTTCGCGTGACCATGAGCGATCGCCGCGTGCTGCCAGCGAAAGTGATCGGCACTGATCCGCTGACGGATCTGGCCGTGATTAAAGTCGAAGGCAAGGATTTCCCGAACGTTCCCTGGGGTGATGCGACCAAGCTGCGCCCGGGACAGACGGTGCTGGCTTTCGGCAACCCGTTCGGTCTCCGTTTCACGGTGACCCGCGGAATCGTTAGCGCGTTGAACCGGCCGAACCCCTCCCGCGACGACGCTCGTAAGCCGGGGCAGTTCATCCAGACCGATGCCGCCATCAACCCGGGTAATTCTGGTGGACCGCTGGTGGATGCGCGCGGCGAAGTGGTCGGCATCAACACGTTCCTGATCTCGAACTCCGGCCAGTTCTCCGGCATGGGTTTCGCGATCCCCACGCAGATTGTTCGCCCGACTGTCGAAGCCATTGTTCGTGACGGCAAAGTCAGCCACGGATACATGGGCCTCGGCATCACCGACGTTACGCCCGAGAACGCGAAGTTCTTCGACTCGAAGGACAATCTCGGCGCGATCGTGACCCAGGTGGAAGCGAATTCGCCGGCCGCGAAAGCTGGGCTGAAAGTTGGCGACATGGTCCGCGCGATCGATGGTAAAGAAGTAAGCGACGCGAGCCAGTTGCAGGTAACAGTGGGGCAGACTCGTCCCGGCACCACCATCAAGCTGAGCGTCGTGCGTGATGGCAAGGCCATGGAACTCCCAGTCACGCTCGAGAAGATGGGCGCACGCGACAAGGGAGAAGATGAATCGGCGAGCAACGAAACCGGCAAGCCGCGCTGGGGCCTCGGCCTTGGCGAAATCACTCCTGACGTGCGCCAGCAGTTGCGCGGCGGCAGTGACCTGAAGGGCGCGGTGGTCGAGCGCGTTCTGCCCGGCAGCCCGGCCGACAACGCCGGCCTGCGTCCGGGAGATGTGATTCTGAGCGTCAATCGGAAAGAAGTGCAGTCGGTGGCTGACGTTCAGAGAAACCTGGGAAGTATTCCGAAGGGACAGGACGCGCTGCTGCTCGTCTGGTCAAACGGCGGCAATACGTTCCGGGTGCTGCATTCGTCGGAAGGTGCGTAGAAAGAAGGGGGACTTCTTTCCTACGACGCCTTTCGCCGAAGTGGTGAAGGGAGAAGGGCACGCTCACAGGGAAGGAGCGTGCCCTTTGTCTTTGCAACTAGTTACTGAGCGGTCAAGTGGCAGAAACTCATTCGATTGGTTGAGCTGGTCCAAATTTGCCCGACGGTGTGCGACCTTCGATCCAGTAGTTCAGGGCAAATCTAAGTTCGTCCTGGTTACACCAGTGTTCGAGAATCATCCCTTCGGGACCTATGGGTGAAACGTTGAAACCCTCTTCGACGTCCTCGTAGTAGATGACTTCATCCCCATTGCGGGCAACCACAACTACTGTGTCGATGTTTCCGTATCTGGTAATAGGCGCACGGTAGGGCTCAACCGCGACCCTCTCAAATAGTGCCAACTGTGTCTCGTCACAGTCTTGCAGATCACCGTCGACAAGCTCTTTCACATATTCGACAGTTGCTCGCTGCCATTCATCCATTCGAGGATCTCGCGAAGCTCGGCGTTGTTGACTTAGCGACGGGTCACTTGTTCTTGTCGATCATCAACACGCCACCGGAGGCGTAGCTTTCCTTCGACACTTCCACGAACGTGACGACGATGGCCTCCCGGCGGGCGCCAGCTTCTTCCACCATGGCGTCCGTGATGCGCTGCGCCAACTTGCGCTTCTGATCGGCCGTGCGGCCCTGGAGCATCGTGACTTGGATTAAAGGCATGGAAATCTCAGTTCTCAGTTCTCAGTTCTCAGTTCTCAGTTCTCAGTAAGGCTAAAGGCATTGAGGCTCTGGAAAGCAAGCTTTTTGCAACATGCTCTTAATCGCTGCTTTCAGGTCCTAAGGGTTTAACTGAGAACTCGGAACTGAGAAACTTCCTCACTTCGCCAATTCATATCCCGCAAAGAAAAAGCTCAACTCGAACCGCGCCGTGTCGTCCGCATCCGAGCCGTGGATCGCATTGAACTCGATGTTGGTCGCCCACTTCTTGCGGATGGTGCCTTCTTCCGCTTGCGCCGGATTCGTCGCACCCATCAGCTTGCGCAGGTCAGCGATGGCGTTTTCCTTCTCCAGCGCCAGCACCACGATCGGGCCACTCGACATGAAATTGGTCAGCGAGTTGTAGAACGGACGGTGCGCGTGCACCGCATAAAATTGCTCGGCCTGATGCTTGGAGATCTCCAGCATCTTCATGGAAAGAATGTGGAAGTTGTTTTTCTCGAACTGCTCAATGATGTCGCCGACCGCGTTCTTCTTTACCGCGTCGGGCTTAATGATGGTCAGAGTCCGTTCCAGCGTCTTCATAATTTAGTCGTTGGTCCTTGGTCGTTGGTAGTTGGCTAAAATCTTGTAGCGCGGGTGCACCCGCCCGCGAGGGCAGCAAGTCGGGAAGGTTAAGTCTCTAAGTCTTTCCCAACCACGGGCATTAACGGCGTCCCGCTGTTTGCTCGTAACTTGAACCCGAAACTCGAAACTTGACCTACGCCTTCCCTGCTCCCACCCCGATCACCGAGAGCAACGTCTCGCCGATGGTTGCTGGCGACTTCGCTACTTTGATTCCTGCTGCTTCCATCGCTTTGATTTTTTCGGACGCTGTGCCCTTGCCGCCTGAAATGATCGCCCCCGCGTGTCCCATACGGCGTCCCGGAGGCGCGGTCTGGCCGGCGATGAAGCCGACCACCGGTTTCTTCATGTGCTTCTTCACGTACTCGGCAGCCGTCTCTTCCGCGTTGCCGCCAATCTCGCCGATCATGATCACGGCCTCGGTCTGCGGATCTTTATTGAACAGTTCCAGCGCATCCAGGAAATTGGTCCCGATGATGGGATCGCCGCCAATGCCGATCGCGGTCGATTGCCCGATGCCGCGCGTGGTGAGTTGGTGAACGGCTTCGTAGGTCAACGTGCCCGAGCGCGAGACGACGCCAATGTTCCCTTCCTTGTGAATGTTCGCGGGCATGATACCGATCTTGCACTTGCCGGGCGAAATGATGCCCGGGCAGTTCGGCCCGATCAGGCGCGAGCGACGAGTCTGCAAGAATTCCCAGGCGCGCACCATGTCGAGCGTCGGGATGCCTTCGGTGATGCAAACAATCAGTTCGACCTCGGCATCCGCAGCTTCCATAATCGCGTCGGCTGCAAACGGCGGGGGGACGAAAATTACAGTAGCGTTCGCACCCGTCTTGTCGACCGCTTCCTGCACGGTGTTGAAGATCGGCCAACCCTCGTGCGTCGTGCCGCCTTTGCCGGGGGTAACGCCGGCAACCACTTGCGTTCCGTAAGCCGCGCTGGCTTTGGCGTGGAAGGTGCCTTCGCGGCCCGTGAGGCCTTGGACAATCAATCGCGTATTTTTGTCTACCAGGATTGCCATGATTGCTCTCTTCTTGGGGACTCTGAAACTGTCCCGATAAGCTTGGTGCGTCCGATGCGTACATCGGGCGAGGGCGAGACGCCCTCGCGACTGCCGGCAAGATGCCGGCGCTACGTTCTCAGCCCTTTGCTGCTGCGACTACTTTTTCTGCAGCATCCTTCATCGTTTCGGCAACGATGAAGTTCAGGCCCGAGTCTTTGAGTATCTGGCGTCCGGCTTCGACGTTCGTTCCTTCCAGGCGCAGCACGATCGGTAACTGGATGTGCGTCTTATTGGCGGCTTCGACCACGCCAGTGGCCAGCGTGTCCACGCGCAGGATGCCGCCAAAAATATTGATCAGCACCGCTTTCACATTCTTATCGCTGAGCAGGATCTCGAACGCATGCGTAACCTGCTCTGCGTTCGCGCCGCCACCTACGTCCAGGAAGTTCGCCGGCATGCCGCCTGCATACTTGATGATGTCCATGGTCGCCATCGCCAGTCCCGCGCCGTTCACCATGCAGCCCACGTTGCCATCAAGCTTGATGTAGTTCAGGTTGTATTTCGAGGCCTCGACTTCGAGCGGGTCTTCTTCCGTGGTATCGCGCAGTTCCTTCAAGTCAGCGTGACGGAACATCGCGTTGTCGTCGAAGTTGATCTTGGCATCGAGCGCGAACAGGCGGCCATCTGTAGTCGTGATGAATGGATTGATCTCCAGCAGCGAGCCGTCCGTGGCTTCGAAAACCTTGTAAAGGTTGGTCAGAAGCTGCACGGCCTGGTTGATCAGTTGCGGCTTAAGGCCCAATTGAAACGCAATCTTGCGCGCCTGGAACGCCTCCAGGCCCATGCCCGGAGCGATGTATTCCTTGAGAATGGCCTGCGGATTTTCAGCGGCCACCTGCTCGATATCCATACCACCCGCGGCCGACGCCATGAAAACAGGCTTGCCTTCGGCGCGATCAACCAGGATGCCGAGATAAAGCTCCTTCTCGATGGGCAGGGTTTCTTCGATCAGCAGTCGCCGCACGACGCGTCCTTCGGGCCCGGTCTGGTGCGTGATCAGCGTCATGCCGAGCATCTTCTCGGCCAGTTGGCCGGCTTCTTCCACTGACTTGGCGATTTTCACGCCGCCGCCCTTGCCACGGCCTCCGGCATGAATCTGCGCTTTCACCACGACGCCGGTGGCTCCTGCATCGAATAGGGCCTTCGCCGCCGCAACGGCCTCTTCGCGCGTGGTGGCCATCTCGCCGCGCGGCACGGCCACGCCAAACTTCTTCAGGATCGCTTTCGCCTGGTACTCATGAATTTTCATAATGATTTCCGACCTAAATGATCACTCCGTATAAACGGGCAGGGCCTGCGTGCGGCTTTCGAATGAGGGCAGCAAACCCTTGATTTTATAGAACGGTAGAGGATAGGGCAAACGCAAGCGGTCACACGGGCACGTGACGCGTAACCTGATCTCATCGCTTCCTTCGGCCTTCACCGCTGTAGACGGGAACATACTGCGCATGATGATGCGGCGGCGGCCCGAGAAATTGAAACCTCAGTTCGTCTCTGTCATTCAAAAAGAATGTGTATTTCTGCGGAAAGACGGTCGGACACGTAAGCAGCAGCGCGCATTTCGCGTTTTCGAATTCGGCAGCGCACGCTGCGGATTTACTTGCCTCGTCGAGGTGGGTTGCCTGAACCTTGGCGCCGGAGTGCGGAGATTGAATGAGAAACACATCGTTCCTCGGCTTTTGCTCCCGCGGAAAGAGCCACGTAATGTCGATCTCGTAACGCGACGTCCGTCTAATCTCTGCAAATTCGAAAGCGCCGTGAAGCTTTTCTAGCTTTTCGGCGTGCGGCAGCGGAGTGTCGGAATGCCAAGTGCCCGACTGCCAGTTCCACTCGCCAGCAAGGCGCTTGGCCACATCGCAACTTTCAAACCTCGTTGACTGTGCTTCCGCGCCGAATGCAGTGAGAACGCCGGCAAGTAGTATCATGACGTTTCTCACGCTGGACCCAAACCTATTCATAGCCAGTATTGTAGGACCACCGAACTCGACACGCACATGATCACCGACGCCCTCCACCGCATCGCCAACCACTGCCAGTCGCTTTCTCGCGACGAGGCGCGGGCCGTGATGTCAGAGGTGCTCACCGGCCAGTGCACCGATGCGCAGATCGCCGCCCTGCTGGTAGCCCTGCACATGAAGGGAGAAACCGTCGAAGAGATCGTGGGCTTCGCCGAGGCGATCCGGGGCGCGGCCGCTCCCCTGCCCTTCGCAATGAACTCGACCATCGACGTCAGCGGCACCGAGCGCGACGCCCTTGTCGACACCTGCGGCACCGGAGGAGATGCCAGCGGCACCTTCAACATCTCGACCGCAACTGCGATCGTGGCCGCCGGCTCCGGCGTGCGCGTGGCCAAACACGGCAACCGCAGCGTCACGTCGAAGTGTGGTTCAGCCGACGTGATGGAAGCTCTCGGAGTCAACATTTCTTTGCCGCCAGCGCAAGTTGCTGAGTGCCTCAAGAACGTGGGCATCGCGTTCCTATTCGCGCCCGCCATGCACTCGGCCATGAAGTATGTGCAACCGGCACGACGCGATTTGCGACTGCGCACAGTTTTCAATCTGCTAGGGCCACTCACGAATCCGGCACATGCCTCGGGTCAGGTGGTGGGTGTCTATTCCGATGATCTGGTCGAAAAGCTCGCTGAGGCGCTGAGCATGCTGGGACTGCGCCGCGCCATGGTAGTCCACGGCTCTGACGGTCTCGACGAGATCACGATTAGCGGGCCCACGCGCGTTGCCGAAGTTCGCGACGGCCAGGTGCACACCTACGAAGTGACCCCG
>DASRDJ010000048.1:0-3595 GCA_035652655.1 Terriglobales bacterium | reverse complement strand
CCGCGCGGGAATGGTGTCCCATCATGAGCAGCAGGCCTCCAAATGTCATGGTGAACAGCAGCATCGGGAACTCTGGCCAGCTTATAACGCGAACGTTGCTCCGTCACAAGCATCAACTGAGGGACTTTTTCAACAGACACGACTGTTTGTTACAGTTAATTCCGCTGCAATCCTCCGCTTGATGAAAGAAAGCCACCCGGGCCTCGGGCGGCTTTCTTTCGCTACGACCTATCACCTCAACGGCGAGGTTCTCGTCGAAACGATGAGAACGGCTTTTCAGTGGTCCTGCCGCTTGCCACAATTACCGCCCGTCATCATCATCATGATTGTGGGCCGGCCGGAGAAAGTGGGTGAAGGCCATGTCCGCGATTCGCGTGCCGTGCCTTCGCGCTACTACGTCCGCGGTGCGAACGTGAATTCCTTGGTAGATCCGGACATCGACCACATCGTCAGCCATTATTTTGCCCGTCCAGGCCCCTGCGGCAAAGTCTGTCGCGGACGTTGCTGCAATCAGCGATTACAGCAATAACCCCTGACCTCGTCGCACGAAAGCGGTTTGTGATGGCGGTGTCTCGCCAACTGATCTAGGGCTTGTAGTCGACTATGGGTCTGAACAAACCGGCGGGGCCGAGAACCTCTTGAAATTCCTTCCGGCGATGCAACTGCGGTAGCATGTTTGAGAAGCGCGCGCAAAGTACGTACACCATCCACCTCTGCAAACAGGGGCCTCCACGTCGACAAAAGCGTCGTTTGGCCCGGAGGTTTGTCACGCCCATGATTTTCCACTTGCCTTCGATGACGGCTCCCTCGGATTACCGATTGCGTGCGCTGCCGCGTCCTCTCCCGCTCTACATCGCTTCATGAATTCAAATCCGGGCCTGCCGAGTGGCGCTGGACCTTGTGTCTGGCGGTAACCGCCACTAAAGGATCAGGGTAACCCCACGCTGATGGAGAGCGAGCGCCTAGACCTTCGGTGATCTCGACCGACGGCACGAGTAGCCACAAACTATGCGTTAGAACACTAAAGCACAGAAAAGGGACACTTTTGCGCCTTCGTGGGAATCACGTCGGTGCGTCCAGTCAAGCTCTGATGGAGGCCCCAAAAGATGGCACATTGGCCGAAATTCATGTCCTACTCGTTCGCGATCTTGCTGAGTTGTGCATTGGCGGCGACCGCCCAAGCGAACAGTAACGACGTCGTTTTATACGCATCGAAAGCGCCGGTCCGGGCAGGAACTTGGGTTGTCACGGCGGATTCTACCGCGGCTGGAGGGTACCTCATTCAAAACCCAGACGCAGGCGCCCCCAGACTTTTGGTCCCTCTTGCGAAACCGCTAAACTATTTTGAAATCACCTTTCCTGCCTACGCTGGTCTGCAATATCACCTTTGGATTCGATCCAAGTCACTCAATAACTCCACAACCAACGATTCCGTTTATGTGCAGTTTTCCGATAGCGTGAACGATGCAGGTTTGGCCATCGATCGGATTGGATCCACCTCCGCGGAGGCGGTGGTCCTGCAAGCGTGCACGGGAGCTCCCGAGTCGGGATGGGGCTGGTCTGATAACGGTTGGTGTAAGTCGGGAAAACCGCTGTACTTTCAAACTACCGGCACGCATACCCTTCGAGTTCAGGTGCGGGAAGACGGCCTTTCCATCGACCAGATTGTGCTCTCTCCACAGACCTTTCTCTCGAATGCTCCAGGCCAACGAGTAACGGATGCGACCGTGCTGGCTGCCAATCTGCCGGTGCTCTCGTCGGCGCAAGTCGGCATTCAGGTGAGTTCCACCAGCGGCGCGGCCCCTCTGGCAGTCTCCTTCACTCCGCAGGTCACGTTAGCCAGCGGTTCCGTTAGCTCGTACAACTGGAGCTTCGGAGACGGCCAAGGCTCAACGGAACAACAGCCAACTCACGTTTATCAAAGTTCAGGTAATTTCAACCCCAAACTCGCGATCCTTGATAGCGCGGGAACTTTGGCCAGTGCCGCGACGATTGTAAGTGTGACTGGGACTGCCTCGACTACGAAACTACGAGTAGTACAAGCCAATATTTCATACGGCGGGCATGGCACGGATAACGTCCTTAATCTGGACCGAACCGCCAGTTGGCTCGTAAACATGGACCCCGATGTGGCCTCTCTCACTGAGGTCATTGGCGGCTGGAACGATCCGGCGCTGATTACATCTCTGATGGAGCAAAAAACTGGTCTCACATGGTACAGCGCCTACGCTCCAAAGTACGACGGTTGTCCCGAAGGGGTTATGGTCCTTTCGAAATGGCCTATCGTTAGTACGGCACAGTATTTCATGAGCTACCAAATGCCGATCGTGGAGTCGACTCTAAACGTCAACGGGAAGCTGATCAGCTTCTTCGCTACACACTTTCAATGGCCGAAGACCTCCAGCGCTCAACGACAAGTAGAGGCGCATGAACTGGTCAGTTTCGCCGCAAACTTTGCGGAGCCGAGAATTATCGCTGGCGATTTCAACGCCCAAGTCGGCACTCCGGAAGTGGCTACCATTCTCCAGCAATATTCGGGGGGATGGGACAAAGCGGTTAGCGAAGGTACGGCGGCGGCATATCCGGACAACCCTGCCAGCCTGAACACGAGGACTCGCAGAAGCCGAATTGACCACGTCTTTTACTCCAAGGGAGCCACCGGCGTTTCAGTCACAGGTGGAGGTACCCCGGATCAGAGAGCAGCCGGTACTGCGGCACAGGTGACAGTTAAAATTAACACTGCCGACGACAAGGGTGTCCGGCCGTCGGATCACAATTTTACGTGGGTCTCGTTTGACATAAATTAGTGTTAGGCCTATGTGAAAATATGAGTGGGCAACCTGAGCTGGCCTCAGGTTGCCCACGGATTTTTAGCGCCGGGTTTGTCAGGTGGACATACTTGCTCCGCCATTCCGGAAGACTGCGCACCGTCACTTGCCCCGCTTCCACCAGCAGGAAACGTAACAGAGAGTTCCCTTGTTTCGTGATGTGGCCAAGTCGTCGCCGATTCCCGCTGGATTTTTCCAACGGCACCAGGCCGAGATAGGCCGCGATCTGCTTGCCACACTGAAACCGTTTCGTTTCTCCGATGATCAGCACGAAGGCCAGTGCGGTCAGTGCACCCACTCCGGGATGGGTCATCAGACGCCGGGCCTCCGGACACTTCTCCGCTGCGCGCTCCACCGCCTGGCTTAACTCTGCGATCGTGGGATTCAATCGATCCAGCAACTCCAGCAGCTCGCCTCGTCGCCGGCTAGCCCACGGCGCCAGCTGGAAGGACTCCAGTTGCTGGCGTCCATCTGCCCGGAATAACCGCTTCTTACAGCGTAGCCCTTCGTTCAACGCTACCGCCTGCAGTTGATTCATGACTCGCGTCCGCGCCTGCACCATGCGGTGGCGGTGCCATAGCAGTTGCCGCAGATCGCGGTTCTCCCAGTTGGGTACCCAGATTCGCGGAAAATCATCCTTCAGCAGCAGTTTGAGAATGTGCCGAGCATCCTCGCGATCCGTCTTCTGCTTTCGCCCTCGTTTCGCTCGGATCACCTCCGCATCTCCCCTCCACAGCTCCACTCCCAACCCTTCCAGCAGCCGCTCA
>DASRDJ010000047.1:0-11519 GCA_035652655.1 Terriglobales bacterium | reverse complement strand
AGGGCGGCGCCATTTCGATTGGGGACGGCGACATCCAGATGCCCATCCTTATTAAAGTCGGCCGTCGCGATGGCACCCAATGCTCCATTCGAATGTTAGAGCCCAAGGTGCCCCCGTGTGGGATACGACGAGATCCGGAATTGTATCGCCGTCGAAATCGCCGGCCGCCACAGCGGCTGGAGCATTGTTTGAGGTGGTGTTTTGGCTCGCTTGAAACGTCCCGTCTCCTTTACCTAAGAGAATCGAAATCGTATTGGACGAATTAGCGACCGCCAAGTCCAGCTTCCCGTCGAGGTTGAAATCTTCGAGGACAATGCCGTATGGACTGTCGCCCACGGGATAGTCGGTCTTTGCACGGAATGTTCCGTCTCCCTTGCCCAACAGAATCGAAATAAATCCGCAGGTCGTACCGCAGTCGTCTACGACGGCCAAATCCGAAAAACCGTCGCCGTTTAAATCGGCTGCAGCCAGCGTGATGGAACCGATGCCGGTGGTGTATTCCACGTGCGCTGCGAAGGTCCCATCGCCATTACCGAGAAGAATGGAGACGGCGCCGCAGTTCGGACCACAGCTGCCCGTCACGGCGATATCGAGTTTACCGTCATGATTGAAGTCTGCAGTCGCTAGACCCCAAGGATCCGTTGCTACTGGGAAATCGGTCTTCAGTCCCAGGGTGCCGTCCTGCTGGCCAAGAAAGATTGAGACTGTATTGTCCAGCCGGTTTGAAACTGTGACGTCGGTACGGCCGTCGTTGTTGAAATCGCCGACTGCAACACCACTGGGGAAATTGCCGGTGGGAAAGTCGGCGCGATTGAACAGATATTGCGGCAAAGAAGCAGCCACCAGCCATTGCGAAGCAATCAGAAGAATCAAAAACGGCTGCAAGCGCAGGGCAAGGCGCAGCTTCCGGGGATAAGACATGTTCAGACTCCGTGGCGCGAAATCTAGAGGGGCATTATATGACGCAATTTTGCTGGACGATGTGACTGGCCTCACTGAGGAGAGCGAGATAGAAGTCGGCAAACTAAGCTTCTGCGCAGCTTTGCGTTCGAGTTCCCACCCCGAAACCGGCCTGCTCGTCTGCAAAATTGACTTGCACCTCCCCAAGCCCTAACATGGCCGCCACATGATTGGGCTCACCATTTCTCATTACCGCATCACGGAAAAGCTGGGTGGTGGCGGGATGGGCGTGGTTTACCAAGCCGAAGACCAGCGGCTTGGCCGCCGGGTGGCGCTCAAATTCCTTCCTGAAGAACTGGCTCAGGATCCTCAAGCCCGCGAGCGTTTTCAGCGCGAAGCGCGGGCCGCCTCAGCGCTGAATCATCCCAACATTTGCACCATCTACGATATCGGCGAGCATGAGAACCGCCTCTTTATTGTGATGGAGTGCCTCGAAGGCACAACCCTGAAGCACCGCATCGAGGGAAGACCGATCGGGCTCGAGCAGGTGCTCGAGATCGGAGTTCAGGTCGCCGATGCGCTCGAGGTCGCACATGCGGCCGGCATCGTGCACCGCGATCTGAAACCGGCAAATCTCTTTCTGACCAAGCGCGGGCAGGCCAAGGTTCTCGATTTCGGATTAGCAAAGCTGGCGGGCGTTCCAACGCCGGCTCCGGAGACCGCGGCCGGATCCATGCCAACCGTCGCGGTCGATCAAGATCATTTGACGAGTCCGGGCAGCACCGTAGGCACAGTCTCTTATATGTCGCCGGAGCAGGCGCGCGGCGAGGAACTCGATGCGCGCACCGACCTCTTCTCGTTTGGAGCTGTCCTGTACGAGATGGCTACCGGCAAGCAGCCCTTCACGGGGAACACCTCGGCGATCATCTTCGATGCCATCCTGAACAAACCGCCGACGGCGCCGGTGCGCATTAATCCGGAACTGCCGGCCCAACTTGAAGGCGTCATCAACAAGTGCCTGGAGAAGGATCGAACCCTGCGGTACCAGACCGCTTCGGACTTGCGCGCCGACTTGCAGAGACTCAAGCGCGACACGCAGTCGGCCAAGGTTGCAGCAGTCTCGGGCAGTGCCGTGGCGGCGGTTGCTGCTCCGCCAGTGGCGTCGCGCAGTTGGATGAGGTGGGCTGCGATCGTCGCGGTGGTCGCGATTGCCGGCGTGCTCGCGATTGGCTACATGGCTGGATGGTTCCAGAGAACGCAGCCTTACTCGCAGGCCGAACTCAAGCCGCAGCAACTGACCGCCAACTCTTCCGACGATCCGGTCGCGGTGAGTTCCATCTCTCCCGACGGAAAATATCTTCTCTATGCCGATCTGGAAGGCTTGCACCTGCGGCTGATGTCAAGTGGAGAGACGCAGTCGCTGCCCATTCCCGACGAATTCTGTTTCAGGTGAGCACGCATCGAATGGTCCCAGGATGGGACCAAGCTGCTGGTGGGGGGGCCGGTTGCGCAGGAGAAGCAGGGCATCTGGGTAATTTCGGTGATTGGCGCAACGCTGAAGAAGTTGCGCGATGACGCTTACGATGCTTCACTCTCGCCCGACGGAACACAAATCGTATTCCGCGATGCCATCACACGCGACATCTGGATCATGGGAGCGGATGGCGGGCAGGCGCGCCTCTTCATCAAGCCAGAGGCCGGTTTTCACTTGTTCGCGCCTAGCTGGTTCGATAAGGGGCAACGCATTGCTTACATCAAATACCGCGCAACCGATGGCCTGGCTCACCTTGAACTGGAAAGCCGTGACCTGAAGGGTGGCGATCCGGCAGTGCTGGTATCCAATCCGCGGCTCACCGACTTTCTGTTCGCGCAGCCCGGAAGGCTGGTCTACGCTGTGCGGGAAGCGCCCCCAAACCAGTACGACGCAAATCTGTGGGAACTGCGCTTTGACGACAAAAGCGGAAAGCCGCAAGGAAAGCCGCGCCGCCTGACGGACTGGACCGGATTCTATTTTGGCAATCCGCAATTAACCGCCGACGGGAAGCGGCTGGTCTTCTTTAATGGACATCAGCAGAGCGACGTCTATCTGGGCGAACTTGCGGGCGGCGGGAAGGAATTAAAAACTCCGCAGCGCTTGACCCTTGACGATCGTGTGGACTGGCCGGGCGGCTGGTCCGCCGACAGCAAGACGGTATTTCTCTATTCCGATCGCAACGGACACTTCGACATCTATAAGCAGGGCACCGGAGAGCGCAACGCGCAACCGCTCGTGACCGGAACGGAAGAGAAGTGGGCGCCTCAACTCAGCCCCGACGGCAAATGGGTTCTCTACCTGCAAGGGCAAAGGGTGCTGGAGGGATCCGCCATTGCTCCTCCGAAGCTGATGCGCGCGCCGCTGACCGGGGGACCGTCCGAGCCGGTCATGGATGTGACGGGCACTCCCACAATTCTGATGGGAGGCGACCCGACGTTCAGCACGGGGGGCTTTCCGAGCTTCCGCTGTCCCTCGCACGGCAATACTTGCGTTCTGGCCGAAGCTGATGAAACCCAGGTCAAGTTCACGGCGTTCGATCCGGCCGCGGGACGGAAGGGTGAATTGCTGAAGGTCCCGGCCGAGGCGGATTTCACCTCGTGGGATCTGTCGCGTGACGGGAGCCACGTCGCGATTGCAACCTTCGATCACAAGGCCAGCGACGTGAAAATTATCACGCTCGTCGACAAAGCAACGACGAAACTGTCAGCGATGCCCTGGACGCAACTCGCTGCCGTTGGCTGGGCTGCCGATGGGAAGAGCCTCTTCTTCGCCAGCTACTCCTCGCGTGGGACGTCGATCGTGAACATGAGTCCCGGCGGCAAACCGAGCCCACTCTTCAAGCAGCCCAGTTGGGACATCTTCTCGATCATGCCATCGCCCGATGGGCGCTATCTGGCCTTCGGCCCGATCACAGCCAACGCGAATGCCTGGACGATCCCCAATTTCCCGAGCAAGTGAACGTCGCTTCGGCGTTTGAAGGTTCGTGGAAGTCGAGACATCAAGCCAGAGGCTTCACACAATTGTTGGCCGCCCGTTCAAAAGAACTCTCCCATATCAGGAGCACTACTCGAGGAGCCTGGCAGTGTTGTGATTCCCAAACCCTCCAGCATTAATCGCAATGTGCTCTGGTGCTGGTAGAGCGTACTGGATTGGAAAGTCTGCTTTGCTTTCGGACTAATGATGACTGCGGCCACATGGCCTCCGCCGTGGGTCGAGTCGCTACCCGCTGCCTCATCGAACACGATAATCAGCAGCCCGTCTTTCTGAAATGTCGCATTCGAGATCAGCGGTCCGATATTTGCCTGGAGCCATAGATCCGCCACCGACAAAGGGCCGTCGTGGGCGTCGTCTAAAAGATTCGGTACGATGAACGAAAAATTCGGCAGCGTATTATTCGCCAGGTCTGACTTAAATTGCGAAAACGAAGTCAGGTTCTGCATCTGGGTGGCGCTATTGACCACGTCCGAGAAATACGAAAGGGGATCGTGCCGCCTCACATAGAGAAGGGGATCGCCTCGACTCTCGGCATACGATTTCCAGGTCTTGCCCGCCGCCAGCAACTCGTGAACGATGTTGTCGGCGTTCACCGTGCCCGTAAACGAATCATCGCTGGTGATGATCTGTCCCGTTGTGAGCATGAAGTAGTTTCCGATCGACGGGTGCGTATTCGCGAAATATTGGGTTGCCAGTCCATACTGAGTGGCGAGGCTGTTCAGATAGGGCATGTCGGAATTGCCGATGACCTGCGAGTAGCTGCTGTTTTCTTCTACGACCAGTACTACATGTCCAAACTGTGGGACCCCGCCGATGGGAGTTGGCGACGGAGTTGGCCGGGGTGAAACTGTCGAAGAAGCGCCGCACCCGAACGAGCCCAGAAGAAGCAACAAGCCGCTTAGGAACAGGGAAGTCGAACGCCAGCGAGAGCAATCCAACGGGGTCATGATGGCCTGGCATTGTCAGCAATGCCGCATTTACGATGCGATCGAGAAACATAACAGTTGTCCACGGTAACTGATCTGGCCTCACCGCATTCGCCGGTTTCGTGGGTTGCCAAAAATGTGAGATTCTGTCGGCGCGGACGCTCGCCAATGATTTCGCTGGGAGGCCTTGATGGTTCGAACTCGAATTTCAGGTTCATTACTTATCGGCGTGATGATGTGCGGCATTGCCTACTCTCAGAGCAAAGGGGCCAACGACACCAACGAAGCCAAGATCGCGCGGGCGATGGCCGCCGGGCCCCCGGAGATCGCCAAGGACGCACGCATCGTCGATCAGGACGAACACGGCACTGAGAGCGTGCTGCGCGAAGGCAGCAACGGTTTCACGTGCTTTCCGGGACATCCGGGCGCAGTGGGCGATGATGCGCAATGCATGAATGCGGCGGCTCTGCGCTGGCAGCGCGACTTTCTCGCGCTCAAACCGAAGCCCACCAATACTGAGCCTGGCATCGTCTACATGCTGTCGGGCGCTACCGACTGGAGCGCCAGCGATCCCAACGCGACTTCGGGCAACCCAATCAAAGAGCCGCCGCACTGGATGATCATGTGGCCCTTCGATCCCAAGACCTCCGGCTTTGGCACCGAACCGAAGCAGACGGGTACGTGGATCATGTACGCAAACACACCGTGGGCGCATTTGATGATCAATCAGAAGCCCTAGTGCTGTTTCGGCGAACAAACGGCGCACACGGGCCAGAATTAGCCTGTCGCTCGGGAAGGATCGCCCGTAATGTCCACAGATCAGACTTTCGGAGTCCGCGTCTACATGCGTTCGGCGAAGGGCTTCAGAAATTCTTACTCGTTTATGCCGCCTGTTCTAAGGCAGGGTTACGAGTCACTTGTGCGAAAGACTACTGGTATCTCAAGGCAACCATAGGATCCACGCGCATTGCGCGGCGCGCCGGGATGTAGCAAGCCGCGAGCACAACGAATGCGAGCAGGATTGCGACAGCTGCGAATGTCGCAGGGTCCGTCGGTTTCACCTCGAAAAGCAGACTGGCCATCAGGTGCGTCAGCGCCAGCGCTCCTACAATCCCGGAGGCGATGCCGAAGAGGGCAATTTTCGCTCCATCTCTCATAACGAGCCGCAGCACGTCGCTTCGCTGCGCTCCCAGCGCTGTCCGTATGCCGATCTCATGCGTTCGCTGGTTCGCGGCATAAGCCATCGCGCCGTAAATTCCCACCGCAGCCAAGAT
Source organism: Terriglobales bacterium (assembly GCA_035652655.1). Taxonomy (GTDB): domain Bacteria; phylum Acidobacteriota; class Terriglobia; order Terriglobales; family Acidobacteriaceae; genus Gp1-AA133. The sequence continues at coordinate 5,391 of DASRDJ010000047.1, read as the reverse complement.
CAAGGCGAGCGCGGCGAAGATTCCGAGGAGCAGCATATTGAAGCGTTGCTGGGCAAGCGACACAGCTATGAGCTCGTCCATGGCGTGCACGTCGCCCACCGGAATCTGGCCGTCCAAGCTCCAGATCTGCTTCTTCACTTGTTCAACGAGCCCAGGAGACGCATCCTGAGCCCGGATGGCGAGCGTCATAAATCGTGTCCAGGCCTCGTCGGACTGCGAAAAAGGGGTATACACAGCAGGATCCGTCGGTTGATTCAATCCCGAATGTTTCACGTCGCCCACCACGCCGATGACGGTCATCCATCGTGGCAGCCCGGTGGCACCCGCCCAGCGGATGCGCATGCCGATTGGGTCTTCGTGCGGGAAGAATTCCCGCGCCATTTCCTCGTTCACGATTGCCACCAGTGGTTGCCCTTCGCGGTCCAAAGGGGTGAAATCGCGACCCGCGTGCAGGGGAATCTGCATCACGGGAAAGTAATTTCCCATCACCAAAAGAGTTTGCGCCTCGGGCTCACCTCCGACGGCCACGGGAGGGCGTCCGTCGATGACGAAACGGTGGCCCACATAATTCCCGCCGAGCGGTATATCACTCACCATTGCCGCTTGCACGCCCGGAAGAGAATTCAGGCGGGTGAGCAACTCGCGGCGGAACTGGGTTCGTTTGGGGATTTCGCTGTACCGCGTCGTGGGTAATTGGAGATACATCGTCATCACGTTCGCGGAATTGAAACCGGGGTTCATCGAGCGCAACCGCGAGAAGCCCTTGATCAACAAACCGGCCCCCACTAGCAGCACCAAAGCAACCGCCAACTCCGACGTGCCCAGAATTCCCCGTATGCTGCGGCCCATCGCGCTCCCGGTTGTGCTCCGCCCGCTCTCTTTCAGGCCCTCGGCAACCTCCGCTCGAGCCGAGATCCATACCGGCGCCATTCCGAACATGATGCCGGTCAGCACCGAGACCACGAGGACAAACAGCAGCACCCGTGTATCCATGTGAATCCCGCTCAGCCGCGCCAGCTCCTCCGGCTTCATGGCCAGCAGCATGCTCGTGCCCAACTGCGCAAACAGTAATCCGGCCGCACCACCGAGGATCGACAAAAGTACGCTCTCGGTCAGCGCTTTCCGGATGAGCCGGCCGCGTCCCGCGCCCAGCGCCGCCCTGATCGCCCATTCCTGGCGCCCCGCAAACGCACGCACCATCAGCAAGCTCGCGAAATTCGCGCACGCAATCAGCAGCACCAGGCCTACAGCTCCGAAGAGCACCAGTAGTGCCGGCCGTACGTCTCCTACCAGCCATTCATGCAGCGGAACTAATTGGCTCTTCCGTTCTTTTTCTTCGGCCGGATATTGCTCCGCGAGCCGGCGGTCGATCGCGGCCATATCGGCCTGCGCCTGCGCGAGCGTCACGCCCGCCTTCAATCGCCAGTAGGTATGCATAAAGTGCAAATCGCGCTCAGCACCCGCTCTTGGGTCGCGGACCATGAGTGAAACGAAAACGTCGGCATGCTCCGCTGGCAGAGTAAAACTCGCGGGCATTACGCCGATCACCGTATAAGGCTTTCCGTCCACGTGAATCGTGTGGCCCACAGCATGTGGATCGCTGCCAAGGTAGTTTTGCCAGAAATGGTTGCTGACCATGACGAGACGCGGCCCGCCTTGCACATCTTCCCCGGGCGAAATGATCCGGCCCAGCATCGGCTGCGCGCCTAACGTTTCGAGAAACCCCGCATTAATGAGCCCGACATGGACTTGCACAGGTTCGGTTCCTCCTGTGTAATCCATCGGCTCGACGTTGATTCCGCCACCCTGTGAGAATGCGCGCACCTGTCTCTGGATATCCATCACGTTCGGGAGCGAATCGTGTTCCTTGATGACGACGAGTTGCTGCGGATTCTTGTAGGGAAGCGGACTGAGCAACACTCCATTGATCACACTGAATATCGCAGTGTTTGCACCGATGCCAAGGGCGAGGGTCAGGACGGCGACGGTCGTGAAGCCGGGAGATTTACATAATTGGCGCAGTCCAAAACGTATGTCCGCGACCAGTTCTTCGATCCAAATGAAACTCCACACCGCGCGGGTCTCTTCTTCGACTCGCATCACGTTGCCGAACTTGCGCACGGCGGCATAGTGAGCCTCCTCGGGCGACATGCCACGCTCAATGTTGTCCTGCGTCTCCATTTCAATGTGGTCGCGAATGTCTTGATCAAGATTTTCGAGCATGCGCTTGCGGAGGTTCATGATTCGCCCCCCTGCTTCGCGGGCCGGAGAATCCGCGCGATTGCTCCCGCCAGTTTTTCCCACTTACTGGTCTCAATTACTAGTTGCCTCCGACCCTTGGGGGTTAGCCCGTAGAACTTGGCGCGGCGATTATTCTCCGAAGTCCCTTCTTCGGCCAAAATCCATCCGCGCCTGATGAGCCGGTGCAGGGCCGGATACAGCGACCCCTGCTCGACCTGCAACACCTCGTCCGAGTTGAATTCAATTGCCTTGGCGATGGCGTGGCCGTGCACTGGGCCCAGCAGTAGTGTGCGGAGTATTAGCAAGTCCAGGGTTCCTTGCAGCAGTTCGATGCGCTCGCGCTGTTCTTTAGTAGACATTCTAGGGGAAGATAAAGCGCTTCCAGTAGAATGTCAAGGTGAGTTGCCACGAGATGACGCCTGGATGACCGGCAAACCGGAAGTAGTCCCAGCAGATGCGGCCTTGTTTCTTCCCCTGGAAAACGTAACGAATGGATAGCTATTGAAATATCTCCGTTGATGGACGACAAGGCCGGGTGAGACGGTAGGCCGATGAATGTTTGCGTGTACAACGCAGCGCCCCGGCTCTTGGGGATAGAGCGCGGGACGCACGCTGAGCAGTCCTCCCCCAAGGAAGCTGCTCACCTCCAATGTTGACGCCATGTCGCTGGCTTGGGAATGGCACATCTGGGCGAGTGGCCGCACGGGTCAATGAGTGAAATCGCCTGATTACGTCAATCATTCGTGCGATCTACTGAAACCAGATTTCATTTTTCCGTGTAAAGTGCAACCCCATGGAGAAGTCACCCGGCGATCTTGCGTTTGACCCGAGCCCACTCGCAGTTCAGTACTACTTCGGTGACCTGAGCTATTCAGAATTGCCCAATATTTGCGCCCAAGCACTAGAGCATGGGTTTGATGGGAGGGCTTTGCGAAGGCTGGCAGGGTTGGTGAATCCAGTGGCGAGGGATAGCGCCCGGATGGCATTGACTCAGCCTTTCGTGAGATGGGAGTCAACGCTCCAATTCCGAAAGACACGGCACGGCTTGCCTTAGCTGCCGAATCTGCAAGAAGGGCTATTTCCGGTGGCTCGCACGTCTTCAACGAAGCGACGCACATCCGCATACACATCTGCGAATGGCACAAAGCCCCGCCAGAGTTACAGCAGATTGTTCATCTTTCAAAAGAATCCGAGGACGCGCCACGGTCAAAATGGAAGCAAACTGGAAATCCAACTTCGTGGCGCGATGTCCGAATTCCTGAGCACTCGAAAATAGCCGCAACGGGAGTTGACGTAACATCGCGATTTCACTCATTGACTCTTGCGCGGAAAGCGGCCAGTCTATCAGCACTCAATCCTGACATCGCTATCGTTCAGGAATGATCCAAGAAAGCGGAAGATGACAATGGCGAGGCGACTGCTGCTGTTTGAGAATGTTGAAAACAATATATGCGCTATTCTGGCAGAGGCCGTGCAGAGCGGTGGATTCCAAACTCAAGAAGTGAATACAGTTGACGCATGCTTGGAAGCAGTCCGTAGGTCACCGCCGGACGCCGTATTGATGGTCACCAACAATATCCAAGAAAAGTGTGCCTTTGATATAGCTGAAACCATCCGCTCCGCGCACCCACGATGCGGTTTCATTTTCTTAGCGGGAAGCCAGACGGACGGGCGAGAAGGCTTTCTTGCCGGTGGATATATGTTTCATGTCCGTGACATGCCACTCCCAATATCAGTGTTGATAGACCTTATTGGTGAAGCGATGGATTCTCCGATGGAGACTTTTGTCCGCCCTCCAGCCCCTTGAATATTCGCCGGGTGAATTTTTCTGAGTCGTTTAAGGTAACTGTCGATAAATCGCCAGTTTTCACTCATTAACCCTTTAGCAAGTGTTGTCCCTGACCCGCCCCCTAGGGAATAGTGGGTATGGACAGAGGCATTCCCGTCGCTAGACTGTTGTTAAGGAGTTCGTCATGCCATTCCCCGACTCCACAACACGCGCTCGTGCTGAACTAGCTGACCTGCTCGAATCTCAACTGAATACCCTGGAAAAAGAAACTTTCGGCTGTGCCACAGAGGCAGAACTCTGCGAATACGAGGACAGGCGCGACCGCATTTGTCACCTCTACGCTGAACTCATCGCTCGAGAAGCTGCCGCGTAGCTTGCTCGCCGCCGGAGGAACTCAAGAAATGACCTCCTTTATGATTGTCGCGCTGTGTGTTGTAGTGTTGTGGGCGGGCAGCAAAGTGCTGAATCACCTCCACAAAGTTTGAGCATAGCGACATGCACAATTCCGTACGCGGGTCTCTGACGGTCGCCACCCCCTTCATTACGGATTTTGGCGAATAAATGGCGCAAGCTCAACAAAGGGTCTCAGTTTGCATGTTGGGCGTTCTCGTTTCAGCCGGTGCTGCCATCGGTTTGGCGACCTCTCGTTGCCCTCAAGAGTGGAACGTGGCCCAGGCCATTGACGCAGTCACCGGAACTCGGCTTTGGCTTTTGTCTTTTATCTTCCTGGAGCGATTTTGCTTTGGTTTTTGCTTTTTTCTTTTATGCGGCTGCTGCAACCGTTATTCGGCTGCTGTTGTGCAATGGCTCGTACACTTCTCCACTCACCCACAGAGGATGCAGCAGCACGGCCAGCTTTCTTGCGGTGGCCACGCTCGCTCGCTGCTTGCCGTTTCTCCTGCCGCGCTCGGCCAGTTTCAGTCCCCAGCGTCTGAGATCACAGGCGATGCCGAACGGTCCCAAAATGGGTTGCGCTCCTTGCACCAGCAGCGTCCGCAGATACGGATCCCCTTCTTTCCTGATGGGCAGCTGGGGCTCGCTCTTTCCTGACTTCCGGCGTCCCGGTTGCAGTCCCAGATAGCCACCCACGTGGCGGCTCTTGCCAAAGCGATGCGGATCTTCCAGCGTCAGCAGGAACGTGAGCGCGATCAGCGTGCCTACCTCCTTGATCGGCTTCAGCAACTCGACCTGCGGGTAACTGGTTTGCGCCAGCGCTTCGATTCGGTCGTTGTACTCCACAATGCGTTCGCTCAGGTCTTCGATCGTCGCCAGCAACGGTTCCCGCGCCCGTTGCAGCTCCGGACTTAGCCCTTCCGCTTTCTCCGGATCCATATTGCGCACGTTGCATCCGCGCAAGCGCT
>DASRDJ010000046.1:0-12783 GCA_035652655.1 Terriglobales bacterium | reverse complement strand
ACGGCCTCTATGACGCAAAGCTGGACGGACAGCCCGTGTTGGCAATTACGGGTCTGCAGTTCCACGATCTGATCGGCACTTACACTCAGCAGGACGTTGCGCTTGACAAGCTCTTCATGGACGTCGCGGTCTTCAACGAGCGCGTGATGGGGCCAACGCACGTGGAGAATCTTACGGACCTGGCATGTCGCACCGCGTTAGCCTATCGCCGCGTTGCGCATCTAGCCTTCCCGGTCGATCTCCAGGAGAAAGAGTTGAAGGAGCGCCAGCGCTCCAAGCGGAATGTAGCGCATCACACGTCCGACGTTAACGCGCGCAGCGCGAGAATTCCGGATCCGACGGAACTTGCGCTTGCAGCCGAGATCCTGAATCAAGGAAAGAAAGTGGCGATCCTCGCCGGGCGTGGCGCCTTGAACGCCGGCGACGAACTCGAGCAGATCGCTGACCTGATGGGGGCTCCGATCATCAAGGCGCTGCTGGGCAAGGCTGCAGTGCCCGACGATAGTCCTTATACAACGGGCGGCATCGGTCTGCTGGGCACCCGCCCTTCCCAGGAAGCGATCGAGGACTGCGACACGCTGTTGATGGTAGGGACATCTTTTCCTTACATCGAGTTCATGCCGAAGCCGGGACAGGCACGCGGCGTGCAGATTGAACTCGATCCAAAGCGCATCGGGCTACGCTATCCAGTTGAAGTGGGACTCATTGGCGACAGTCGCAACACCCTGCGCGAACTAATTCCCCTGCTGCAGCGCAAACAGGACAGGAAATTTCTGCAAGCCGCGCAGGCTGGAATGAAAGACTGGCGCGAACTGATGGAAAGGCGGGCGACACGAACCGAGACGCCCATGAAGCCGCAGGTAGTGGCGCGGGAACTCGGCAAGCGGTTGCGCAGTGACGCCATCGTCAGCTGCGATAGCGGCACCATTACGACCTGGTGGGCCCGACACATTCCGGCGCAACGCGGGCAGATGCACACTGTGTCCGGAAATCTCGCGACCATGGCCTGCGGGCTTCCCTACACGATCGCGGCGCAGATGGCCTATCCCGATCGGCAGTGCATCGCGTTCGTGGGCGATGGCGGATTTTCGATGCTGATGGCGGAGTTTGTTACGGCCGTGAAGTACAAGCTGCCCATCAAAGTCGTCATCATCAAGAACAATACTCTGGGACAGATCAAGTGGGAGCAGATGGTGTTCCTCGGGAATCCAGAATACGGTGTAGACCTGCAGCCGATCGACTTCGCGAAATTTGCCGACGCATGCGGGGGCTCGGGCTTCAGCGCGGAAGATCCAGCGGACTGCGGACGCACGATTGAAGAGTTTCTGAAAGCACCGGGTCCGGCGGTTTTGCAGGCAACGGTCGATCCTTTCGAGCCGCCCATGCCTGCCAAAGTGAAAGCCGAGCAAGCGCTGCATTTCGCTGAGTCGCTGGCGCGCGGTGAGCCGAACCGCAAGAAGATTGTGCTTACGACGATAGCGGATCAGGTACGAGAACTGATCTAGCGTTGCTTAATCAGTTCGTTCAATTGATGGAAGAGAACCTATGCAACCTGCGATTGCCCGAGCAAGTGCATTCACAGTACTAGCCATTCTTCTGTCGTATCCCGTCGTGTCACCAGCCGAGGAGACTGTCGCTTCGATCATCCAGCGGTCGGTTGAGGCGAACAATCGCGACTGGGCCGCGGTGCCCGAATTCGACAACCGCGAACGCGATCGCACGAAAGATGGCGACAAGACTTATGCGGTCACCATGTTGTATGGATCGCCCTATCAGCGGCTGATTGCGGTGAATGGACAGCCTGTAAGTGCGGAGAAAGAGAGAGAAGAACAAAAGAAATATCAGCAGGCAGTCGCGCAGCGCAGACACGAATCGCCGGACAAACGCGCGGCTCGGATCGCGAAGTTCGAAGCGGAACGAAAACGCGATCGCAACATGCTCGACCAGATGACCAAAGCTTTTGATTTCCATCTGACCGGCGAGAAGGAACTAAATGGCCGCCAAGTCTACGAATTGAAAGCCACACCGCGCAAGGGATACCAGCCTCCGAATCGCGACAGCCAGGTGTTGACCGGAATGGAGGGGACACTATGGATTGACCGCGATACTTTTCAGTGGGTGAAGGTGGAGGCCCACGTGACGCGGCCGGTGCGCATTGTCGGTTTTCTCGCGGAGGTCGAGCCCGGCACGCACTTTGAACTTGAGAAGAAACCGGTCGCTGGAAATGAAAGCATCTGGATGGCAGCGCACTTTGCGATGAAGTCGAGAGCTCGCGTCATGCTGCTGATTCCACACAATGGCGAGGAGGACGATTCCTTCTTCGATTATCACAGGTCTGCAGTTGTCGCCGAGAACGCCAAACCGGAAGCCAGATAAACGCCAACCTCCTTCCATTTTTGCGATAGCATTTTGGCTTGGTTCGACAGTAAAACAGCTTCCGTCGCCAAGCGGACATCGCGCATCCAATCCTCAGGCCCAGCGTCTTGCCGCATTCAATGTCCACACGAACAGTTAGCCATAAACGAAACAAGAGTAGGGATTTAGAGGCGGACCCTCTCGAGCTCTTTCAGCCTCCTGTGAGGGCCTGGTTCCGGGATGTGTTCGAAAAGCCGACGAGACCTCAGGCAATGGGATGGCCTGCGATCGCGCGGGGTGAATCGACTCTGATTCTGGCGCCCACCGGCACGGGTAAAACTCTGGCGGCGTTTCTGTGGTCGTTGAACCGGTTGATGTTCGCTCCGGCACCCGAGGAACTGCGACGCTGCCGCACCCTATACATCTCCCCGATCAAGGCGCTCGCGGTCGACGTTGAGCGCAACCTGCAGTCTCCGCTTGTCGGGATTGCCCAGGCTGCACGGAAATTGAATATTGAACATTACACCCCCACTGTCACGATTCGAACGGGCGATACGCCTTCTGCGCAGAGGGCGCGATTTCTACGGCATCCGTCGGACATTCTGGTCACGACGCCCGAATCTCTTTACTTGCTGCTGACTTCCAACGCGCGCGAAGTTCTAGGAAGCATTGACACGGTGATCCTCGACGAGATTCATGCGCTGGTGCCCACCAAGCGCGGTTCACACTTGGCATTGTCTCTCGAGCGACTGGAACACCTGTGCGGGCGCAAGCTGCAGCGGATCGGCCTTTCGGCGACGCAGAGACCGTTGGAAGAGGTTGCGCAATTTCTCGGCGGCGTCGACACCGCGAGGACTCCGACATCACAGGAAAGCGGTGAACCGACTCTGCCCGAGCAGTCCGTCACCGAATTTGAAGCACCGGGCACAGTAAAGTTCCGGCCCGTCACGATCGTCGACGCCGGCGAGCCGAAGAAGTTCGCACTGCGAGTCGAAGTGCCCGTGGACGATATGTCGCGGCTCGACGAACTGGACACGCTGCCTAGCGGGCCAGCGGCGCAGGGTCCTGTACGCGCCTCGATCTGGTCGGCCATTCATCCCAAGCTGCTTGAGCTGGTTCGGGCGCACCGGTCCACATTGCTGTTCGTGAACAGCCGGAGGTTGGCGGAGAGAATTTCAGGAGCCATCAATGAACTCGCGGGCGAGACGCTGGTCCGGGCGCACCACGGCAGTATGGCGGCCGAGCAGCGTAAAGAGATCGAGGATCGGCTGAAGCTGGGGACCTTGCGTGGATTGGTAGCAACGTCGTCGCTGGAATTGGGCATCGACATGGGTGCTGTCGACCTTGTCGTGCAGATCGAGTCTCCTCCTTCGGTGGCCAGCGGCATGCAACGCGTCGGGCGGGCCAGCCACCACGTGGGCGCCGTGAGCACGGCGACAATTTTTCCGAAATATCGAGGCGACCTCCTTGCGTGCGCCGCGCTCTCGCGAGCCATGTATGACGGCGAAGTTGAGTCGGTGCACTACCCGCGCAATGCGCTCGACGTATTGGCGCAGCAGATCGTCGCGATGGTCGCGATCGAACCTTGGTCGGTGGATGAGATGTACCGCGTGGTGCGCAGCGCGGCTGCCTACGGCGGACTGACGCGCACTTCCTTCGAGAGCGTGCTCGACATGCTTTCGGGGAGATATCCTTCGGACGAATTCGCCGACCTGCGGCCACGGCTTACGTGGGACAGGCTGGCCGGGAAGCTCACGACGCGCGAAGGCGCGCGGCGAGTGGCCGTCATCAATGGCGGCACCATTCCCGATCGCGGGCTCTATGGAGTCTTCCTGACCGGAGCGACGAAGGGCGCACGGGTGGGCGAACTGGATGAAGAGATGGTGTTCGAGAGCCGGACCGGCGACACCATTATTCTGGGAGCCACCACCTGGCGAATTGATGAAATCTCGCACAATCGTGTCAGCGTTTCACCCGCGCCAGGCGAACCCGGGAAGATGCCTTTCTGGAAAGGCGATGGGCCCGGGCGTCCAGCGGAATTTGGAGAAAAGATTGGGCGCCTCACACGTCAACTGCTGGCGCTGCCCAGGGCAGTCGCGGCTTCACAACTGATTGACGAACACAGTCTCGACGAAAATGCTGCGGAGAACTTGCTGCGCTATCTGGAAGAGCAGAAGGCAGCCACTCAGCACGTGCCCAGCGATCAGGACATTGTCATTGAAATTGTGCGCGACGAACTGGGCGACCGGCGTATCTGCGTGCTCACACCGTTCGGCAATCGCGTGCACGCTCCCTGGTGCATGGCGGTAGATGCGAAGATTCGATCCGAACGCGGGTGGGAAGTCGAGAGTGTCTGGTCTGACGATGGCTTCGTGATTCGGCTGCCCGGAAATGAAGAGCCCATCGATTCTTCCCTCCTGCTGCCCTCCGCCACAGAGTTGAAAGATCTAGTGCTGCGTGAGCTGGGCTCGACGTCGCTATTCGCAGCCAAGTTCCGGGAGGCTTCGGCACGGGCCCTTCTCCTTCCCAAGCGGCGTGCGGGACAACGCGCGCCTCTGTGGCAGACGCGCAAGCGGGCGGCGGATTTGCTTGCCGTTGCCTCCCGCTATTCATCGTTTCCGATCTTGCTAGAGAGCTACCGCGAGTGCGTGCGCGATACGTTCGATCTGGCGAGCACGGCTGCAATTCTCGCAAAGATCGGGAGAGGCGAGATTCGCGTCACGATGCTGGAGTCTCCCAAGCCATCTCCGTTTGCGGCTTCCCTGCTCTTCTCCTATGTCGCCAACTACATCTACGACGGCGATGCCCCGCTCGCCGAACGCCGGGCGCAGGCTCTTTCGATCGATCAGTCGCAACTCGAGGAACTTCTCGGCGATACCGATCTGCGTGAATTGCTCGACCCGGTGGCAATTGAGGAAGTCCAGTCGCGGCTGCGGATGCTGGACGAGGAATATCGCGCGCGGCACGAAGACGGCATTCATGACATGCTGCTTCGGCTTGGTGATTTGACGAAAGAGGAGATCACTGCGCGAACCTCCGAAACCGATGTCGAGCAGGCGCTGACTCGTCTGGCAGCGGCCCGGCGGCTTCTTCGAGTTCGTGTTGCCGCAGAGACGCGTTACATTCCGGTGGAATACGCCGCGCGCTACCGGGATGCCTTTGGCATTCCCCTTCCCCCGGGTCTGGCGGAAGCCTTCTTGCGTCCCACTGACGATCCCATACAAGAAATCGTCCGACGTTATGCCCGCACGCATGGCCCGTTCCCCGCGCTCGAGCTTGCGAATCGCTATGCGCTCGAACCCGCCGCGGTTGAGCCTGCACTGCGCTCGCTTCATGCCCAGGGAAAATTATTGGAAGGCGAATTCCTTCCGAAGGGCTCGCATCGCGAGTGGTGCGATCCCGAGAATCTACAGCAGATTCGCCGCAAGAGCCTGGCCAACCTGCGGCGCGAAATCGAACCGGTGGAGCAGAAAACGCTCTCGCGCCTGTTGACTCGCTGGCAGGGCGTGCACGTTCCGCGCAAGGGGCTGGATGCTCTGCTCGACGCCATTGAAGTGTTGCAGGGGACGGCGCTGCTTGCATCGGATGTCGAGCGTGAAATTCTTCCGGCGCGCGTTGCGGGATTTGTGCCCAACGATCTGGACGCGTTGATGGCCGCAGGTGAAGTTGTATGGACGGGGGTGGAACAGGTCGGCGATCGCGACGGACGCATTGCTCTTTACTTGACGGAGGCGCTCCCTCTTCTGGTTCCTCCGGCTGCGATTGCTCCGGACCGGGAACCATTGAGCGAGAGAGCAGCACAGATCGCCGCGTTCCTCGAGCAGAACGGTGCGTCCTTCTTTCCGGAGATCAGCGCAGCCTGCGGCGGCGGATTTCCCGGCGAGGTACTGGATGTGCTGTGGGAGCTGGTATGGCGCGGTGAGATCACGAACGACACGTTCCACACCGTGCGACGAAGACTGTACCCGCCGGATCGCAAGAACGAGCGGAAAGATGGCCCTCCGGGCTCGCCCGAATTTCTTCGCCGGCTGCGCACGCGGAAATCGGGCGATGGCATTCGGGGAGGCCGCTGGTCATTGCTGCGAAGTCGCAAGTCGGCGGTCGTTTCTGCAACCGAGTGGAGCGCGAATACGGCGCAGCAACTGCTCACCCGCTACGGAATTGTGATGCGCGAAACCGCGATTGCCGAGAATATTCCCGGCGGATACAACACCATCTACCCTGCACTGCGCACCATGGAGGAGAGCGGATTGATCCGCCGGGGCATGTTCGTCGCCGGGTTGGGAGCTGCTCAGTTTGCTATGCCCAGCGCAGTCGACATGTTGCGCAGCCTCCGCAATGAACCCGCCGAACCCGAGTCAATCGTGATCGCGGCGAGCGATACGGCAAATCCGTACGGCTCGCTTTTGCCCTGGACACAGGTCTCCGAGGAAGAAGAAAGGGCCGCTCCTCATGCGATGGCGCGCGTGAGTGGAGCATCAGTCTTGTTAGTGAACGGACAGCTCGCAGCATTTTTGCGCCGGAAGAATCCATCGATCAAAGTGTTCTTGCCGGAGGCGGAACCCGAGCGCTCACACTTCGCAGCAAAGCTTGCTCGACAGCTGGCGGAATTGGCGGTCAAGCGACAGCAGGGACGCCGCTCCGGATTGCTCATCGCGAAAATCAACGAGATTCCGGCCCGGCAGCATCCGCTGGCCGCGTTCCTCCAGGAAGCCGGCTTCACCGACAGCGCCGGAGGCTACTACATGCGTCGCGTGGCCGCGATCGCCAAGCCTATCACCGAAGATGATGATGAGATCGCGGAAGACGCCTCGGAGACGGCTTAGTGCCTGAGGGCGACACGATCTTCCGTGCGGCCAGGACGCTGGATCGCGCGCTCGCCGGACACGCTATCACTCACTTTGAATCGGTACTGCCGAACCTCACCCGCGTCGATGTGGACAAAGGACTTCGCGGCCGCACAGTTGAGCGAGTGGAGGCCCAGGGCAAATGGATGCTGATGCACTTTTCCGGTGGACTCATCCTGCTGACGCACATGCTGATGAGCGGGAGCTGGCACATTTACCGGCCAGGAGAAAAATGGCGGCTTCCACGGCGTGCGATGCGGGTCGTGCTTAGCACAGAACAGATTCTAGCCATCGCTTTCAATATTCAGGTGGCGGAGTTCCATACTCAGGAAAGCTTGAAGCGTCGTGCGGGGTTTTCAGCGCTTGGCCCTTCCCTGCTGGCTGCGGAATTCGACCCATCGCAATGCGCGGCCCGCTTGCTGGCACACCCAGAAATGGAGGTCGGCAACGCCCTGCTCAGCCAGTTTATCGTTGCGGGCATCGGTAACGTCTACAAATCCGAAGTCTGCTTCGCCTGCGGCGTCCACCCATTTCGCAAAGTTGCGTCGCTGACGCCCAATGAGGTCTCTTGTTTGATGGCGACAGCGAGAAAGTTCATGAGCGCCAACGTCACGGATGCCTCCGGCGGTCAGATCGTGACCTACCGCGGACTGCGACGCACGACGGCGCGTGGTAATCCAGACGAACGGCTATGGGTGTATCGCAGAACGGGCGAACCTTGCCGCCGTTGCGGGTCGGAAATTCAGTCTCGCAAGCAGGGGCCTGACGCACGAACAAGCTTCTGGTGCCCGCAGTGCCAGCCGGGATGAATGTCTATCTTCCGACGAAACGCTTTCCGCCTGCGGAGACTTTTCTGGTTTAATCCCATCCGCGATATTTCACCAACGCCTGTTCGCATGGCTGCATCCTAACAGCTACACTTCCAACGTCGCGTGGCGCACAGCTGAGCGTCAAGCGACGCGCTGGGGATCGTATGAGCAGGATTTCTCTCAAGGTGAATGGTCAACAGCATCGCGTTGAGACGGATCCGTCTACTCCCCTGCTATTCGTTCTAAGCGATGACCTGGGTTTGCGTGGACCGAAGTTGGGCTGTGGGATGGCCCAATGCGGTTCATGCATGGTCATTCTTCGCGGACAGGCAGTCCGTTCGTGCGTAATGCCCGTCAGCTCCGTCGGCAACGATGAAATCACAACGCTGGAAGGGCTTGGTACCCCTGAGAAACCACATCCGATTCAGCAGGCGTTCATCGACGAAGGCGCGGCGCAATGCGGATTCTGCCTCAACGGCGTGATCCTCAGCGCGAAGGCTGCACTTGATGAAAAGCCGCACGCCTCCGACGACGAGATCCGGCAAGCGCTGGGCGGCGTGCTGTGCCGCTGCTTCGCTCACGTGCGCATGTTGCGCGCTATCCGTAAATACGCGGATGCGAGGAAAGTATGAGCGTCTCGCGGCGAGATTTCCTAAAGACGTCCGGAGCGCTGGTTGTGAGCTTCAGCGCCGCTTCGCTATTCGGATCGTATGCGCTGGGGCAGGGCCCGTTTGATACGCATCGCTCGCACATCGATCCCGCACAACTGGACTCCTGGATCGCGGTCAGCGCCGACGGGACGGTCACGGCGTTCAGCGGGAAGTGCGACTTCGGCCAAGGCATGCTCACGGTCCAGACGCAACTGGTCGCCGAAGAACTCTGCGTTCCTCTGCAAAGCGTAAAGGTTGTGCAATGTGACACCGCCATGTGCCCCGATCAGGGGACGACCTCGGGCAGCCAATCGACTCCGACTAATTTTAATCTGCGAAACCTGGCGCAGGCAGCCGCTACGGCGCGAGAAGCGTTAGTAGGCATGGCGGCGAAGCAACTCAACGAATCTGCCAACCAGCTCACGGTGGCCGACGGAGTCATCACCGGAAAGAGTGGGCGTCGCGTGACATACGCGCAGCTCATCGGTAGCAAACGATTCGATGTTCCGTTGAATGCGGCGGCGAAGCGTCGCTCGCCTTATCGATGGACGGTGCTCGGCAAGTCCGTTCCGTCTCTCGATCGTGTGGCCTTGATGACCGGACAATACGAGTTCGTGCACAACATCCACGTGCCGGGCATGCTGCACGGACGCGTGGTGCGCCCGCCGGAAGTGGGTGCCATCGTGTCGAGTGTCGACGAAAACTCCGTGCGTGGAATTCCTGGCTTCATCAAGCTTGTAGTGCGCAAGAACTTCGTGGGGGTCGTTGCAGAAAAACAGTCGCAAGCCATCCAAGCAGCCCGACAGCTAAAGGTGGATTGGGGCCCCGGCCGCAAACTGAGTCCCCAAGCCTCGTTCTTCGAGACTATGCGCATGCAGCCTTCCGAAGATTCGCTGCTCGTGGATTCGAAGGACGTCGAGGATCACCTCTCCCGAGCAACCACCGTGCTGCGCGCGACGTACAGCTACCCCTACCAGATGCACGGCTCGGTCGGCACATCATGCGCTGTCGCCGACGTGAAGGGCGATCGAGCGACGATCTGGTCAGCGACGCAGTCTGTATACCCAACGCACAGCATCGTGGCAAAGATCCTGGCCTTGCCGCTCGACAATGTACGGGTGATCTACGTGCGCGGTTCCGGATGTTACGGCCTAAACGGCGCCGACACGGTTTCTCTCGACGCAGCCTTGCTGTCACACGCGGTCGGACGCCCGGTTCGCGTCCAGCTTTCCCGTCAGGACGAGATGGCTTGGGAAAACTTCGGGGCCGCCTGCGTCATCGACCAGCGGGCTGGCATTGACCAGAGCGGCACCATCGTCGCATGGGCGTGCGAGAACTGGCAGACCTCGCGCGGGGGACGTCCCGGCTACGACCAGCCCGGCAACGTAATCACTGGGACCCTGCTCGGCTACGAGCCTGAAACGATCACGCCGCAAGCTGCTACCGCCCCGAAAGAACAAGTTCGCAATCGCAGCAACGCAGTTCCCTCTTACTTTGCCGGTTGCGTGGGAGATCAGTGCGCCGGCGGGGGCAACATTCGGAGTGAGCGCGTGCTTACCCACGAGGTCGATTCGCAGTTCTTCACCGGCCCTCTTCGCTCGCCTCTTCGCTTGCAGAACACTTTTGCACACGAATGCTTCATGGATGAGATCGCTGCGCAAATCAAAACAGATCCGGTGAGTCTGCGGCTCAAGCATCTGCGCGACGAACGAGTGATAGACGTCGTTAAGGCCGCTGCTAAAGCTGCGGGATGGGAGAGCCGTCCCTCGCCGAAGCCCTCGACTCAGCGATCAGGGACCGTTAGCGGCCGCGGAATCGCATGCGTGGCTTACGAAGGAAGCAACGGCTACGCTGCGCTGGTGGCTGAGGTCGATGTCGATCTCACCAGCGGGCAAGTTCATGCAACGAGGTTCGTCGTTGCCATTGATGCCGGCCCCATCTCCAATCCTGACGGCCTGCGCAATCAGACGGAGGGCGGCATTCTGCAAGGCATGAGCCGTGCCCTGGGCGAGCGCGTCACCTGGGACAGCAGGAAAGTCACGTCCTTTGATTGGGAGACCTACAACAGTCTGTATCTGGACCTGGCCGCTCCGAAGATAGATGTCGTGATCGTCGATCGCATCAATGTACCTGCTCTCGGTGCAGGCGAGACCGCGATCACCTTGGTAGCAGCGTCTCTGGGCAACGCTATTTTCGATGCCACCGGAATGCGGCTACGCGAAGCGCCGTTCACCGCGGACCGTGTACGAGCGGCATTTCATGCACCCGCGTCTCCGGAGAAAGCTTCGTGACTCGCTTGGCAAGCCCATCGATCATCCTGCTCACTGCCGCGCTCGGGATGATTCTGTGTGTCGCGAAAGAGGCGCGGCCACAACCCAATGGACCCTCAGTAACCCCCGCGAGCAGTGCAACAAGTCAGTCCGATGACGCAGCAGCGGCTCGCGCCTTCGAATCGATTGTCCCGGTCCTGCGCCACCCGCGGTGCATAAATTGCCACTCGCAAGGAGATTTCCCGCGCCAGGGCAACGACAGCCACCCGCACACCATGAACATCCGACGCGGACCGGATGGCGAAGGCATTGCCGGCGTGAAGTGCAGCGCCTGTCATCAGGATCACAATCTCACAGGTCTGCATGTCCCGCCGGGCGCTCCCGACTGGCATCTTCCTTCCCCGGACCTGCCCATGATCTGGGAAGGGCTTTCGGACCGCCAGCTTTGCGAACTGTTTAAGGATCCCAAACAGAATGGCGGCCGCACCGTCGATCAGATCGTGGAGCACATGAGCACGCCTCTCGTGCTGTGGGCATGGAATCCCGGCGCAGGACGCGACCCTGTTCCGATGTCGCAGCAAGATTTTCTGACACACGTCAAAGAATGGGCCACGAAGGGCGCCACCTGCCCTGGTCGTTGAATCCCAGACACGAGACGTTCATCCAGTCGGGAGCATAGGAACCGGCGCATCTACGCACGCGAGTCAATAGGGCTAGTTTGTGGCCTCGCGAACCCGCCGCACCTCCGCGTTTGCGCTTATGGACTGCAATGTCTACTGTATGGAGACGGGGTTAGCAACGGTCGCTCGGTCAGAGGTTCGGGTTTTCAAGGAATGAGGAACCGTGACACTTCGTATCCTGATTGCGGATGATTCGCGTAGCTTAAGACAAGCCCTGAAGAACATGCTCAGTTTCTCGCCTGAGAAGTGGGAGATTTGCGGAGAAGCTGCTGACGGACACGAAGCGGTGAGTCAGACCGTTGAACTCAAGCCTGACGTCGTCTTGCTCGATCTATCGATCCCTGCGCTCTCGGGCATCGAGGTAGTGAAGTCGCTGCGCGAAAAAGATTCTCCTGCCACGGTTGTGCTCATGAGCCAGCAGGATCCAGAAATCATGAAGCGCCTCGCCGCCAGCGCCTCCGTCCCCTTCTATGTGGCCAAGGCTCAACTTGTGACGGAACTTCCCCAAGTTCTTCAGAGAATCAGCGAAGGTGAATCGAAGTAACAACCCCTGACAGATGAGTGCCACAGTTTTCGCTTGTTGAGTGCACTATCACGCTAGACACCACTCAATCGACCAATATTCACTGCGAAACCACTTCGATCGCACTCACGGTCGCGTAGTCACTACTCGGCACGAATTCGAGTAGCAGCTTGCCCTGCGCATTCGGAAGCAGGCCGGTAAACTGGCGCACCAATGGTCGGTTCTCGCCGACCTCATCGAGAACGTTCACGTCGTGCAGCAGCAGCTTGTGATTGCAGTACACGCTGAAGACTCGCGTTCCTGAGGATGTACCCGGATCCGCCGACGGTTGCCCGTGGTCAGCTCTGAAGTGGCGCTCGATGAAGTACATGGCCACGGTGTACTTGCCGGGTGCAACCGGAATGGCATAAGAAAAGTGTCCCCAGCGTTCGGTGGCATAGAACTCTGGGTCGTCAGTTGCCGCCGCGCTCTGCTCGGTCGAGGAAAGTTGTCCGCCTTTGAAGTACATGTCCGCACTCCACCAGCGGCTGTCGTCTGAGTAGTAGGGCACGTCACGGGCGATGATGCGTACCGGGCGCAGTTGCCCATGCATGCCCGGGACCAACTCGATCGCCGAGACCATTGCCCGGCCGCCCTTCATCGACGAAAA
>DASRDJ010000045.1:0-5238 GCA_035652655.1 Terriglobales bacterium | reverse complement strand
TCGGGCAGGAGTTCCGTGATGTGCGCCTGCTTGTCTCCCTCGGTGCCTTGGAAAAATACGACCGCATCCGGACCAAACTCGTAGATTACCTGGCGGCAGGCTCCGCAGGGGGAGCAGGGAACCCCGTGATCGTTGACCACGGCGACCGCGGTGACTTCGAGCTTGGGACCCAGTTCGGCCACGGCTGCGCAGATGGCGGTGCGCTCGGCACAGTTGGTCATGCCGTAAGAGGCGTTCTCGACGTTGCAGCCGGAAAAAACCTTCCCGGTTTTCGTCAGTATGGCGGCACCTACTCGGAAATTCGAATAAGGCGCGTACGCCCTTTTCATTGCTGTGCGGGCGGTTCGCAGGAGGGTGGCGCGCTGTTTCTCGGCAGCGTTTGTATTCTTCATAAGCTCGAGAAATCAAAGGGTTCGGCGGAGGCCGAAAATGGTGGGCCTGATTGTAACCCTGGACACGCGATTGCAGAACTGTTTCTTGCGATTGTGACGATCGGCTAACCCGTGCCATTTTTCGCTGCGAGCTTGTCAGCCATTTCCTGCTGGACCTTCGCATCGCCGGGGTGGCCGGTCAAGGTGTAGATTTCCGCCATGCGCCGGTGGGGAGTCGGGTCATCCGGCCGCATGCTTGACGCTTCCTGCAAGTACCGCAAGGCGTCGGGATACTGATGGGCATCCTGATTCTTCCTGGCGAGATCGAGCGTGGTGGCGTAGAGCATCTCCTCGGTCCCCGCGTCTTGCGGATTAAGGTCGTGCGCGTGGCGTAACGTCTCGTAGGCGGGTTGGAATTCGCCGAGTTTCATCAACACCGCACCGTAGAGCATGTTGATCTGGTAAAGGTCGGGCCAACGCTTCATAGCGGGCTCGAGTGGCTTGCGCGCCTCTTCGAACCGGTTGAGCTGAAAGTAAGTAAGTGCAAGGTTGAATTGCATCTGGGGAGATTGCGGGGCGAGTTCGGCCGCGCGCTTCAAAGGCTTGAGTGCGGCCTCGAGATCGCCGTGCTGACCGTACAGGGTGCCGAGCGCTGTGAGCTTCTCGGCGTTATTGTCATCGTAAAGCTGATCGCAAACGGTGCGTGCTTCGTCGCGCGGGCCCTTCTCCAACTTCTCGCCGCACTCAGTCTTAATCCGGCTCTGGTCGGTGTCGCCCTGCCGAAGGCGCTGCGAGAAGGCCATCGATGCTTTAGCTTTTTGCTCGAGCCCCTGCTTTCGATAAACGAATCCGAGTTGGTAAGGGACGCGGGCATCGCTCGGATTGGCACGTTCCGCTTCGACCAGCCATTTCTCTGCGTTCGGAAGATTTCCTTGTTTGAAGTACGCCAAGCCAAGGAAATACGCGGTGTCGGGGAACGGCGGCTTGGCGACGGCCTTGCTCAGGTTGCGGATGGCGCTCGCATAATCGAGTCGATCGAGATCCATGCGGCCGAGATAGTACAGCACATTGGGATGGTCGCCGACTTCCATGCGGACGATTTCAAATTCCTTGCGAGCTGCCTCGGGCTTGTGCGATTCGAACAAGGCTACCGCCAGCGGGAAGCGCGCGCGCAGCGTGAGGCTTGGATCGGCCGCCAGCGCAGCCTGAAATTCCTGGGCAGCTTCTTCGTAGCGGTCCTGTTTGAGCGCGTCGTAACCCTTGCCGAGATGCGCCTGCGTGGCTTCGGGTAATTTGGGCTCAGTGGCTTCCTGAGCCATGGAGAAGGCGATGTGCAACCACAGAAGTAAGAACGCGATCCAAAGCGTTCGGGTTCTCGTCTGCCCTTGATTTATCCGCATGCGAGCGCTTCCAGAGGTTCTCCATTATAGATGGCTGGTGCTTGCGTGCACTCGCACCGTTTCTCGCCGTACCTTGACTCGCTCAGAGCGCGACTGTTAGATTTCGGCCTTCCGCAGCGCAGGTCAGGGGGCACGGTTCTGAGTCGGGAAGGGAAGAAGGATCCGCAGCAACGTCTCCTTTCACCGCCGTCGAGCCGTCGCGAGTTTCTGGCCCGGTGCGGCCAAACCGCTGCGTCCGCTTTCATTCCGTCCCACTGGCTGTGTTCGATCGTCCCACCAAACTTCCCGCAGCAAGCAGGAGTCAATCCTGCGTCGAATTTCCACCTGCATCCGCATTACCGGGCGAAACTTCCGCTGGAGTCTTTGCTGCTCAAGGTTGAGCCTGGACACGACAAGTTTGTGCTGGAGAAGTTCGCGGCGCAGATCGAAGCTTTGCTCGCAAATTGGACCGCGGGCCTGCGCAGCAAAGCGAGGCATATCGAAAGCATTCAAGCAGCTTTGGTGCCGAGTTTTCTCGGTGCCAGCCTCAAGCCGGTACAGGCCAAGACAATACGATCGGACCGCGGATTGCAGATTCAAAAGCACTCATTTGCGGAAAGCGCTGACCTTGCCAAGGACGCTTTCTTGCAGACCTGGCAGTCTTCATTCGAACCCTACAACGAAATTCTTACAGCGGAATTTCAAATCACAGGGATCGATGAAGCGTCGACGGTAACGGCCCCCGATGCATCGGCGAATTCGAGCCTGCGTACGCGGATCCGTTACGAATTCGTGGGATCGGGTCGCGAATTCTTTCGCGAACAACGAATCGGCGAGTGGAATCTCGAGTGGGAAAAATCAGGTGACTCTTTCCGCGTGCGACGCTGGCTGACTTTGCACGAGACCCTGGCGCGATCGGCAACGCCCGTATTCGTTGACATCGCTGCGCAGGCTTTCGCTGGCCTGCCTTCGTATTCCGAGCAAATGCTGCACGGTGCCGACTACTGGCGCACCGTGCTTGATCAGGCGACTGGAATCGATATCTACGGCCACAACGGTGTCGCGGTCGGCGATATGGATGGCGACGGATTCGACGACCTTTACATCTGCCAGCCTGCTGGTCTGCCGAATCGTCTTTATCGAAATCGCGGTGACGGTACTTTTGAAGATGTCACTGAATCATCCGGCCTTGGGATTCTGGAGAACACGGCGTGCGCCCTGTTCGCAGACGTCCGTAACAGCGGCCGCCAGGATCTGGTCGTGGTGCGCACCGACGGTCCCGTCCTATACGTGAACGAAGGCGGCGGTAAATTTCGCAAAGGTCCAGACGCTTTCCGATTCGCGAAGGCGCCGCAGGGAACATTCACAGGCGCGGCAATCGCGGACTACGATCGCGATGGATGGCTCGACATCTACTTCTGCCTGTATCTCTACTACCAGGGCACGGATCAATACAAATATCCTCTGCCGTACTTCGACGCCAACAACGGCCCGCCAAATTTTCTGATGCGCAACCAGCGTGACGGAACATTTCGCGATGTTACCGAAGAATCCGGAATGAACCGCAACAACACCCGCTACAGCTTCTGCTGCGCCTGGAACGACTACGACCACGACGGCTGGCCCGATCTCTACGTGGTGAACGATTTTGGACGAAAGAATCTTTATCACAACAACGGCGATGGAACTTTCAAGGACGTGGCCGAGCAGGCGGGAGTTACGGATGTCGGGGCCGGTATGAGTGTTTGCTGGCTCGACTACGACAACGACGCGAGCGATGACCTGTATATCGCCAACATGTGGACCGCCGCGGGCCAGCGCGTCACTGCGCAAGCACCCTTTCAGCAAGACGCACCCGCCAAAGTTCGCAATTTCTATCGCAAGCACAGCATGGGCAATTCCCTATTTCATGGATCGCAGACCGGCAAGTCCATGTTTCAAGAAGCGCAGCAGGCCGGGGTCGGAATGGGGCGGTGGTCATGGTCCAGTGATGCGTGGGACTTCGATCACGATGGATTTCCCGATCTCTACATCACCAACGGAATGGTCTCCGGACCTGCGCGCTCGGATCTCAATAGCTTTTTCTGGCGGCAGGTGGTCGCTGGCTCTCCCGATGACTCCACCCCTTCGCCGGCGTACGAGCTGGCGTGGAATGCGCTCAACGATCTACTGCGCTCCGACGGAACCTGGAGCGGCTACGAACGCAACGTTTTCTACGCCAACAATCGGGATGGTACTTTCTCGGATGTGTCTGCCGTGATCGGCATGGATTTTGTGGAAGATGGCCGAGCCTTCGCGCTCGCGGATTTCGATCACGACGGACGGCTTGAAGTACTCCTGAAGAATCGAAATACTCCACAGATTCGGCTTTTAAAAAACATCTCAAAGGAACTGCCCCCTTCCATCTCGTTCCGTCTGCGGGGCGCGAAGAGTAACCGGGACGCCATCGGTGTGGTGGTGAGCGTATCCGCGAACGGGATGCAACAGACAAAAACACTGCAGGCCGGTTCCGGTTTCTTGTCCCAGCACTCGAAGGAACTGTTCTTCGGGCTTGGAGAAGCGAAAGGTCCGATTCAGGCTTCGATTCGGTGGCCGAGTGGATTGGTTCAACAATTACACGACATCGCTCCCAATCACCGATTGGTGGTGGAAGAAGGGAAGAATGCGCAGTCAGAGCTTTTTACCGCGACTGTTTCCGTCCCCGCTGGATCTAGGCCCATCCTTCCCAAGCTCGAAGCCCTTCCGGAGGCTGCTGAAACCTGGCTTCTCGCTCCAGTGCCCGCCCCCGATTTCACGCTCTCCGACCTGGCCGGGAAGGCCGAAACTCTGAGTGCTTACCGCGGCACAAAGGTCCTGCTTCACTTTTGGACTAGTGAGTCTACCGATTCCCGGAAAGATCTCCGCAGCCTTGAATCTCGCGCATCGCGGTGGAAGCAACTCGGCCTGCAAGTGCTAAGCGTGAATGCTGACAGTGCTCACGACTCAGACGCTCTAAGAGTGCTAGCGAAAAGGGAAACATTTTCTTTTCCCCTCGTGCCCGCGACCGACGATGTGGCCGGTACCTACAACGTGCTGTTCCGCTACCTGTTCGATCGCCATCGCGACCTGCCGTTGCCCACGGCCTTCCTCATCGATGAGCATGGCGATGTTGTAAAGGTCTATCAGGGAGCTCTTGAAACGGAACATGTCGAACGCGATATCGCTCAGATTCCTCGCACACCAGCGGCTCGGCTCTCGAAAGCCTTGCCATTTCCGGGCGTCACCGACGCGACCGAGTTTCAACGCAACTATCTCGCGCTCGGATCGGTTTTCTTCCAGCGCGAGTACTTCGAGCAATCCAAGACTTGTTTTGAGCTTGCCTTGCGCGACGATGCCTCAAGCGCCGAAGCCCTTTATGGTTTGGGTAGCGTTTACCTCAAGCAATCAAGACGAGCAGAAGCGCGGGACTCCTTCGAGCGGGCGGTGAAGGGCCGGGCCAGTTTTCCAGA
>DASRDJ010000044.1:0-11533 GCA_035652655.1 Terriglobales bacterium | reverse complement strand
GCTCGACTTCTTCCTGTTCTTCGTGTTCTGGGAAGCGATGCTGGTCCCGATGTACCTGCTGATCGGTATCTGGGGCGGGCCACGCAAGCTTTACGCCGCCATCAAGTTCTTTCTCTACACCCTTGCCGGCTCCGTGCTGATGCTGCTGGGCGTGTTGTTCCTCTACTTCAACCATCACAACATCACGGGCATTTACACGTTCAGCATTCCTGACCTGTACAAAACGGCTCCGCAGATTTTCTTCAACCCGGCTTACGGAACGACTTACGCAACCTTGCTGTTCTTCTGCTTCTTCTTTGCGTTCGCCATCAAGGTGCCGATGTTCCCGTTCCACACGTGGCTGCCGGATGCGCACGTGGAAGCGCCTACCGCCGGATCGGTCATCCTGGCAGGCGTCTTGCTGAAGATGGGAACGTACGGTTTCATCCGCTTCTCGCTTCCGTTTTTCCCTGCCGTGGTCATGAGTCCAAAGATCCGCGGGTGGATGATTGCCCTTTCCATCATCGGCATCATCTATGGCGGCCTCGTGTCCCTGATGCAAAAGGACATGAAGAAACTCGTCGCCTACTCCTCCGTGAGCCACCTCGGGTTCTGCACGCTGGGCATCTTTGCCCTGACACCGCTCGGTCTTAGCGGATCGGTCCTGCAGCAGATCAACCATGGCATTTCGACTGGAGCGCTCTTCTTGATCGTCGGTGTCCTCTACGAGCGCAGGCACACGCGCGAGATTGCCGAGTACGGCGGTATCTCGAACGTGATGCCCATCTACGCCACCATCACCATGATTATGTTTCTCTCGTCGATGGGACTGCCGTTGCTGAACGGGTTCGTGGGCGAGTTCACCATCCTGCAGGGCACGTTCATGGCGAACTGGCGTTGGGCGGCGTGGGCGGTGCCCGGAGTGATTCTGGCCGCTGCCTATCTTCTGTGGCTCTACCAGCGCGTCTTCTTCGGCACTGTGACCAATCCGAAGAACGAAAAACTGCCGGACCTGACCGCACGCGAGATTGCGACCTTTGTACCGCTGATCATCATGGCGCTGTGGATCGGACTCTATCCGAAGCCGTTCTTCCAGATTCTCGAGCAGCCCACACTGCAACTCTCCCGCTCGGTTCAAGAGGGGGCAAAGAATCCCAACGAAGTCGCCGCTACGCCCGAAGCTGCTCCCTTGAGTGCAAATCCCGCCGCGCAACCTGCCGCGCCGAAAGGGACGAACTAAGTGCCGGCCAGCATCGCACAATACTTCACCGGCCTCGATTACCTGCTGGCCCTGCCCATGCTGCTGCTGACGCTGTTTGCGATGGGCATCCTGCTGATCGATTTGATGTTGCCGCCAGAATCGAAGTGGCTGAACCCGGTGATCGCGTTCCTGGGCGTGTGCTTTGCCAGCGGTGGCGTGTGGAGGATTCAATCCTGGTACAACGCGCAAGGCGGACTCATGGGGCGCGCCGGCTTCATGAACACGATCGTGGTCGATCGTTTCGCCATTTATTTCTTTTATCTCTTTTTGGCGGGGACGGCGGTTGCGATCCTTATGTCGGCTCGCTATCTCGAGATCGAGCATGAAAATCACGGCGAGTATTACGCCCTGATGCTGTTCTCGGTTGTCGGCATGATGTGCATGGCCGCAGGCTTCGACTTGGTCATGATCTTCATCGGCCTCGAACTGATGGCCATTTCGACTTATGTGCTGGTTGGGTTCCTGCGCCGGGATAAACGTTCCAACGAAGCCGCCCTGAAGTACATGTTGCTGGGGGCTTTCTCTTCCGGCATCTTTGCCTACGGCCTCTCGCTGTTTTACGGACTTACAGCTTCGACGAACCTGCAAGTGATTTCGCAGCGCTTGGCACAGCGGGTAGAAGGCAATGGCGGCCACCCCGACGCCATCCTGATCGTGGCCATGCTGACCACAGCCACCGGCCTTCTGTTCAAAGTCGCCGCTGTTCCGTTCCATCAGTGGGCGCCGGACGCTTATGAAGGAGCGCCCACGAGCATCACGGGTTTCATGTCGGTGTCGGTCAAGGCCGCGGGCTGGGCGATGCTGCTGCGCATCTTCATGATGATGTTCCCGCTGCGTACGGCCTATGTGCCGTTTCTGGTCTTCGTTTCCATCGCCACCATGACGGGCGCGAACTTCGCTGCCCTCACGCAGAGTAATCTGAAGCGCCTGCTCGCCTACTCCTCGATCGCGCACGTCGGCTACATGCTCCTCGGCTTGATCGCTGGGTCGAACGACAGCTTCAGTCCCGACGGTATCAAAGGAATTCTGATCTACCTTCTCGTCTACACGTTTATGAATCTCGGCGCCTTTGCCGTGATTACATCCTTGCGTCACCGCAACGTGATCGGCGATGAGATAGACGACATTGCCGGCCTCTACTCCCGCGCCCCTGTCGAAGCGGTTCTGATGCTGATCTTCCTGCTCTCCCTGGCAGGCATCCCGCCGCTCGCCGGATTCTGGGGCAAATACTTCATCTTCCTCAGCCTGATCGAGTCGGGACACTACGCGCTCGCCGCGCTGGCCGTTCTTTATTCCGTGTTCGGCCTTTACTACTACCTGCGCATCGCCAACGCGATGTTCATGCGCGAGTCACTGGAGAAAGAATCTCTCCCCCTGAGCCCGGCTATGGGATTCGCGCTGGCTATCACCGCTCTGGCAACGCTGGTCATCGGAGTCTTTCCCAACCCGATGATCAAGGTCGTGAATGGCGTCCTCGGTCTGACCCAGGTCACGCCCATCGCGAATCTGCTACGCTAGCTGCGTGCCCGAAGACTCCCCAGAGCGGCAGAAGAGAAGCCTCATCCTGCAGCTCGCCAACTACAGCCAACTCGCGTTCATCTTCCCGGCCGCGACCGTCGTAGGATGGCTCATCGGCGCAGGCCTCGACCGCTGGCTGCATACCAGCTGGCTCTATCTCGTCGGACTCATTCTTGGAATCCTGGCCGGCTTCGTGGAACTTATCCGCCTTGTGACCTCGTCCGAGTCGAAAGAGTAAGGAGCCGTCTGCGCTTGGACGAACCATCCACTCCCTCGGCTACCGCCGACGACTTCTATTCCCGCGCCCTTCTTCGCATTCATCGATGCATGGTGGCACTTGCCATTGCGGCTCCGATCGTCGGTGGCATTTTCTTGGGGTTACGTACCGCCCTGGGCCTCGCCGCCGGATGCCTGGTGGCGCTGCTCAATTTCGTGTGGTTGAAACGCGGAGTCGAAGCGCTCGCGGACCGAGTTGTCGGAGGCGGGAAGGCTCAGTTCGGGAAGGGAATCGTGGCGCGCTTCCTTTTGCGCTACGTTTTGATGGGTGCAATTGCCTATGGTATCTTTACTGTTTCCCCCGCGAGCCTCTACGGGTTGTTATTCGGACTGTCCCTGCCCGTAGCAGCCATCGCGTGCGAAGCCGCCTACGAAGCTTACGTAGCCTTGGCGCGAGGTCTGTAAATCAGTCTCTAGTCGTCAGTCTCCGATCGTCAGCTAGGCAAAAGCCATCGCTGATCGAATCTATCGGGGTCTGGCTGAAAGCTAGCGACTGAAGACTTGCGACTGATTTCCTATGCCTGAACAACTCTGGTTTACCGAGATTCTGAATCACACGTTTGGCACGGCAGTGACCGGCTTGCTGAACACGGTGGGGATCCATCCCCACTACCCTCAGGCTCCGATCCCCAATTCAGTGGCGATGGAAATCCTCGTCTGTCTCTTCCTGATCGTGGTATTTTTTGCGGTCCGCGCCAGCCTCTCGGTGGACCGCCCGGGTGCCCTCCAGCACTCCTTTGAATGGGTTTCAGGGCTGATCGAAGGGCAGAGTCACGAGATCATCGGGCCGCACAGTGAAGCGCATACACCGTTCCTGGTTGCGCTAGCCCTGTTTATCCTGTTCTGTAATCTGATTGGCTTGATTCCTGGATTTGAATCGCCTACTGCTGTCCCGATTGTCCCCTTGGGCTGCGCGATTGTCGCGTTCTTCTACTATCAGGCACAAGGATTCAAGCACGCAGGCATAAAGTATCTGGCGCACTTCGCGGGGCCTATGCCCGCTCTCGCGCCGCTCATGATACCGATCGAACTCATCAGCCACTTGGCCCGTGTCCTGTCATTGACCATCCGTCTTTTCGCCAACATGTTCGCGGGCGACATGGTTACGCTGGTTTTCTTTTCGCTCGTGCCGTTGGGGATTCCGATCCTCTTTCTCGGTCTACACATTGGCGTATCGCTGCTGCAAACTTACATTTTTGTTTTGCTGACCACGGTGTATCTCGCGGGAGCAGTGGCGGAAGAGCACTGAAGGAAGTTTCGAGTTTCAAGCTTCCGGTTTCAAATGCATTCCTCCTGGCGGGATGCATCTTTCGAAACTCGAAACTTGAAACCCGAAACCGGTTTCAAGCCATCAGCGTGAGGGCGTCTGTACGGAATGACGTCAACCACCCACTGGCGGCGATTGATACGAGGAGAAAAAACGCAATGCGCAAACTCAGCTATCTGTTCATGATTCTTTCCGTGCTCTGCTTCGCCCTTCCGGCAATGGCGCAGGGCGGCGAGGCGTCCGCTGTAAACTGGGTCGCCATCACTTCCGGATTTGCCATGGCTATCGCTTCTGCCGTCTGCGGCATGGCGCAAGCCAAGGCGACCGCCGCCGCCGCCGAAGGTTTGGCCCGCAATCCTGCCGCCCGCCCGGGCATTCAGTTGGCGCTGATTCTGGGCTTGGCGCTGATCGAGTCCCTGGCGCTCTACACGTTGGTCATCATTTTCGCGAAGGTGAAATAGTGGCTAGTTGCTGCTGGCTCGTAGCTGATGGCTATCAACATCAAAAAGCCTCTGTCGTGAGACAGAGGCTTTTGCATTTCCTGAGACCTGACGCCTAAGACCTGACACCTGGCGCTCTAGCTCTTCCTCACCCCATCCCATTCTTTGCTCTTGCCCTCTGGCGCTCTCTCCATGGCTTCCACCAGGATTCGGCGCAGACGGTAGCGGCTTTCCAGGTCCGTGTTCACGATCTCAAACCCAACTTCATTCACACGCGCCCGTCGCAGCAGAACCTGCGCGCGCACGTGGCGCACGCCCATCGAGATGTCCAGATTCGCTTCCGAGCCGATGCGGAGATTGTCTTCCTTCGTGCCCATTCCGCCGCCCAGGCTCATCTCACGGATCGAAATGCTGGACTTGCCCCACGAACTGCTGATGGTCGCCGAGAGCGTCTTCGAGAGCACAATGCGCTCGTAGCGCCGCTGCCGCACCCACGGGCAGGCCGGCGCCGAATCCAGGGCTGCAATCGCCAACTCACCCTGCTCCAGTCCGCTGTCGGAAAGAATCTGGCTTCCATAGCGCGGATCAATCTTGGCCAGCGCCTGCGCCGCCGCAATGCGAATCTCGCGATGATGCGTCCACTTCCACATCTTTTTCGCTTCCAGCAGTTCGCGCAGCACGGTAGTCGCTTCGCCGTCCCGCAGACGGCCCAGTGACTCGATGGCCTTCAGTTGCAGGAATTGGGACCGTCCTTCGGTTTCTCCCGAGCGCGCCATCGCCGTCAACGAGCCAACTGCTGTGCGGTCGCCGCTCATGCCAATTTCATCCACTGCTTGCGGAACCACCAGCGGGTCCAGAATCTCCAGAAGTTCCAGCAGCGTTCGCCCGCGATCGGGAGCCGCGCCGTACGCAATTTGCCGGACCACCACATCGTGGTAGAAGCGGTTGAATTCCGGCAGGCGAACCGGCAAGAGCTCCAGCAAAGTCAGAACATCCAGCCGGCTGAGCAGGCCGACTACGGAAGCGGCTTGCCGCGGCTGTCCCGTGCGCAGCATCTCGCGCATCTGGCCCAATGCGTTCGGACCCAGCTCCCGCACCAATTCGATCATGCGATCGCATTCATCGCGCCGCATACAGCGGAAGAATCGATCCGCCAGGTGCTCCACCGCCGCCTGGCTGGTGCGCCGCAAAACTTCCAGCAGATCGTCTGGAACCTGCTCGATCCGCAAAGCCTCTTCAATAAACTCGGGCAGCCGGTTCTCTACGCCGATGCGCGGACGCAAATCGTTTGCCAGCACCGGCCGTGCCTTGGCTACTAACTCCATCGCCGCACACACCGCGCCCACTGCGCCGTACGCCTTGCGCGTACTGGCTTCCTGGCTCAAGCGCACAAACGCTGCGCTCAGCATGCCTTGCAGTTCGGTGTCCTGCTCCTTGCAGATCTGTTCTCCCACACGCCGGATGGCACAGGCCATCAGATCGCCGCCCGGTCCCGGATACAGGTCCGCCAACTGGGAGAGTCCGGTCGCGAGCTTTCGTCGCGCCTCGGTATCCTTTGCGTCCAGGCAGTTAAAGTAATTTCGCAGAATCTCGTCGGCCCCTGCCTTGTCGCCGCGCTCCAGCAGGACTTCTACAAACTGCCGGACGTTGCGGGGCGGCACACAGGGCGCTTCATTCGAAGTCAGGACGCTTTTCTTGCCGGCTTCCGGAACTTCCGCCCAGAACATCCGGTCAAGAATGTCGGCGTGTGACTCCACCAGGATGCCGGCCTTGCCCATCTTCTCTTCTTGCACGCGCAGAATCTGACGCAGCGTGTCCATCTGCCGGCTCATGTGCTCCAGCATCTGGTGCACGGCGTTCACCTTCACTTCGCCCTTCTGATAACGCTCCAAGGCAAAGCGGATCGCCATGTGCTCCGCCGCCTTCATCAGCAGCGGTGTGTCGCTGTCGGTCTGTACGTTGCTGGCCAGGCTTTCAAGCAACTGCTGCAGGTTGACCCGGGTGTTCGGATCAGCTGCGCCTAGTTCTCTCTGCAAATCTTCCGGTGCCACGCTCGGGTTCGTCGAGACTTCGCCGAAGCGCGTGAGCAAGCGAATCGCCTGGACGACTTCTTCTTCCTGCAGGGGAACGGTCTTTCCATCCCACGCCCCGCCGCCTGTACCGGTGCCCGTTCCTGTACCTGTCCCTGTGCCCCCGCCGCCGGTGATGCGAACGGTCGGCACGCTTCCGATCGGTGCGCCGCCAGGCTCGCCTCCGCCCCCGCCTTTTGCACCTTCTGCAGCCGCAATCAGCTGAAGCAGTTTCTGGGGATCATTCAACCATTGCTTGAACTCGGGCCCAAGAGTCTGCGCAGCGATCTGTGCGGCAATCGTGACGTCGCCCGTCGCCGGATCGGCCGCTACAAATTTCACCTCATTGATCTTGATCGATGAACTCTTATTGTCGCCAAGCGTGTCGCGGATTTGTTTGGCAACGTCCTGTCCCTTGGATCCGCCGACAGCGAATGCACGAACCAGTCGCGCGAAATCTTCGATGGTGACTTGGTTGGAAAAATTGATGCTGGCCAGGCCTGCCGTAGTCAACAACTGCGCAAAGCTGCGCTCGGCCTGCCCGGTTTCCAGAGGGATGCCATCGAGAAGGAGCTTCGTTCCTGAAACGCCCAGCAAAAATCCCTGCTCGCCCGCCTTCGGCAGAGCCTGTTGCAGTTCGTTCCACGCAACTTCGAACTGGGTCTCGGTCCTCTTATGCTCGAAGCCATAAAGGCGCACGTATTTCACCAATATGTTCAAGCTATGGACGAAGGCGCTGGCTGATGCGCTGCGGCCCGCTGGCGATGTTCCTGCGGTCGAGATAAGAGGCTCCCGTATTTCTCGATTTCTAGGTCAGGGTAATGCGAAAAGTAAGCCCGCGCACATTACCGAGGTAATTCATACCCCTCCGTGCGAAAATAGAAATTCACTCCTGGTCCTGGACAAAATACTTGCCCGTTCCGTCTTCTTTAAAAAAGACGCCAAAGCCCAAGCAAATTCAGGGCTTTGCCCAGTGGATGCTGCGCGTTCCTGAGGAATGCGAGCGTGCCGGTTCGGAACTTGCTCCCGACCCTGTCCATGACCTTCGTGTCGCACTGCGCCGTTGCCGTTCCATGGCCGACGGTTTGATGGCCATCGACCCCGATCCCGCCTGGAAGCAGATGAAAAAGGCAGGCCGAAACCTGTTCCGCAGTCTCGGCGAATTGCGCGATGTGCAGGTGATGATGGAGTGGGTTCAAAAACTCGGCCCACCCGACGATCCCGAGACCCAGGCGCTTCTGACTCTCCTCCGCGGGCGCGAGCAACAGCACAAACTCACTGCGGCCGAAGCCATCCGCGCCTTCGATACTCGCCAGTGGCGCAAGTGGAGCCGTGGATTGCCGCGCCGCGCTGCTCGCATCAAACCCGGCAGCCTGGTCTTCAAACATCTTGCGCTCGAACGGTGGAACGCGGCTTACGATCTGCATCGCCGCGCCATGCGCAGCGGTTCCCAGACTGCGCTCCACCAGTTGCGTATCGGAATCAAGCGCTTTCGTTACATCGTCGAGAATTTTCTGCCTCAACAACATGAAGCGTGGAGCGCTGATCTGAAGAATCTGCAAGACTTGCTCGGCGATGTTCACGACCTCGACGTGCTTTGGGATACAGCGATGGAAGTGAACGCGTTCGGCAGCGCGGAATCGCGCGCTCGCTGGCAGGCAATTGTGCATGAAGCACGCGCCAAGCGAGTCGACGGATATCGGGAACGCATGGTCGGTCCCCAATCCCTGTGGCCGGAATGGCGCGCGGACCTGCCCCAAGGAAAGCAGATCGAGTTCGTGGCCATGACTCGCCTGCGGCTCTGGTCGTCCTACCTCGATCCCGACGTGGCTCACACGCGTCGTGTCGCGGAACTGGCTCGGCAGTTGTTCGACGGGCTAGCGCGCGCGAATTTAGCACCCGTCAGCCCGAACCAGGATCTTCGATCCGTTCTGCAAGCCGCCTCGCTCATGCACAACGCCGGTATGGCCAAGCGCGATCGTGGACACCACAAGACTTCCTATCGCCTTATTCGTCGCATGACGCCGCCGCTCGGCTTGTCCTCCTCCCAGCTACAACTTGCCGCCGCCACCGCCCGCTTTCATCGCGGCGCCCTGCCCACGCTTCGCCATAGGGTTCTACGGGAGTTTGCCCTCGATCAGAAGAAGATCGCGCTGCACCTAGCCGGAATTCTTCGGCTTGCCCACGCGCTTGTCGGCGGGAGTGAGGGGGGTGTCCTGCGCGTATCGGTTGAGACTGACGGAAAAGGCGTAATGATCCTTGCCCAAGGCTACAACCCTTGGACGCCTGCGGCCGAAAAAATCGCCGGCGCCGCTTACCTTCTGGAACTTGTTCTCCGCAGGCCCTTCCTGATCAAAGCGGCGCCACGGCCCAGGCCAAGGAAAACACCGGGTGCCACGCAGGCTCGCCGCACCTAGAAACCTTCTCAGATACTTCACCCGTCCGAGCCTTTGCAGTACAACCGAAACTGCTCCGTCATGACTCATGCTGCTCTAGTTCGCAAGGCGGTTGAGTGGCTGCGCAGCTATCGCTGCGGTGTCGTTCTTTCCGAACAAGCTTGCGTCAGCGGGGAAATGCCCGACGCTATCGGATGGAAGCGCGCCTGCCATTCCGTTCTGGTGGAGTGCAAGGTCTCGCGCGCGGACTTTCTCGCTGATCGGGCAAAACCCTTTCGTCAGAAATCCGACAACGCCGTCGGTTGCGAACGTTTCTATCTGGCACCGAAGGGACTCATCCGCCCCGAAGAACTCCCCACGTCCTGGGGACTGCTCGAAATGCATAACCGCAAAATCGAAATGATTCTCCCCTCGAAGAAAAACCTCCGCAGCGAAGGAGGCTTTCGCTGCGAGATGAACCTGTTGCTGGCCAGCCTGCGCCGGGTAGAAATCCGCATCGAGCCGCAGACCATCACGGAATTTCTGAAGTGGCAAAACCGGATGGCCGAATACAACGGCGGCCATACACCCGAAGGCGTCACGGCCGCCGAAAACGAAGAGAACCCTTTCCTGCACCACGCAGCCGAAGAAGACATCGCTACCAAGACGATTCCGTCCTGAAACGTGGAATCATTCGTTCCTGAACGAGAACCTTTAAGCCTTGTCATCCTGAACGCAGCGAGGCGTAGCCGAGCGAAGTCGAAGGACCCGATGTCCGCCAGGAAGCACACGCAGCCCAGAGCGCCTTTTCCTCACGAGTAGGCACAAGGAAGCAATACGAACGGGAAGGGCACGGCTTCAGCTCCAGAGACGTGTTATCAAATTACTCCCACAGTTTTTCATCAAACCGCACGCGCTCGGCATCGGACGAGATGCGGCAGCGCCGGCCAATGGGGTGCGCGCCATAGAAGCACAAAGGCCCCGTGGAGAACGAGACCTTCCGTGGGTACGTTGTCAGACTGCTGAGGCCAGTACACCGCGACTAACGGTATGTGTAAGTACTGGCGGAGCTGCTCTGGCCATCGGGGTTGGTGACCACTACATCGGCAGATCCCAAAGCGTGGGCCGGGGTAGTGGCAATGATAGTGCTATCGTTCAAGACGATGATTGTGGTACAAAGCGTACCCCCTATACGGACTACCGCGCCCTTAATGAAGTCATCTCCGTTAACGGTGATCGTGGTGCCGCCATTGACAGGACCGCTGTTGGGCGTCGTCGAAGTCACACTGGGTTGATCCGGTGTCTCGGCAAAGGTGAAGACACCCTTTAGGGTAGCGCTCAGCCCCAGGGGAGTCTTGACCACCACATCGGCGACGCCAGTTCCACTTGGAGTCGTCGCATGGATTGAAACCGTATTGAAACTGGTGATAGTTGCAGGGACGCCCCCAATCGTGACGATCATCCCCTTCACCAGATTGCTTCCCGAGATAATGACCGCATCGCCACCGCTCGGAGACCCATGGTTCGGGTGAATGACGTTTAATTTGGGAGCCGTCGAAGGACTGGTAGACGTATACACATAAGCCGCTGGAAGTGTTCCCGTGTCCCCCGCCTTATTGGTGACGGTGATGGCAACTGCGCCACCGACATGCCGGGGCGCAACGGCAGTAATCGTGGTGCCGCTGATGATCTTAGTCGAGCTCGCGGTGGACTGACCAAAGCTCACAATCGCACCAGTCAAAAAATTAGTGCCGGTGATTGTCACTGCCGTAGCCCCCGAACTCGGACCAGCTGCCGGGGAGATGCCTGTTACGGTGGCACCTCCGCTGGTCGGTGCCGTCCCGCGGGTAGTGAACGTCCAAATGGGACCGATCACACTCAGATTCGCCATGGTTTTTGAAGCAATCTTCCAGTAGTACAGCTTGCCTGGGACGAGACCTGAGACTTTGTACGTTTCGTAAGTAAGGGGGCCATTGGGATCTTCGGGGGCTCCGGTGACAACGTTTTGCGCCAGCAACGGGGGATTCGCAGTCGTGCCGAAATAGACGTCATACTGCTGACTCCACGGACCGCCTTCCCAAGTCAGAGTGACACTAGTTGGCTGGCTGGTGGCTCCGCTGACGGGCGATTTGATTTTCGGTCCGCCCGGCCCGACGGGGACGAAAGCTTTATATTCCGTGTCTGAATTCCACCGACGCTCGAACTGGTTCTGAAACCACTGGAAAAACAGCGGCTTCTTGGTGAAATAATTATGTTCCTGCTGATAGTTGAACGATGGCCAAGTCCAGTTCGATGATCCCCAGATCGTCATGTTCTGACCATAGAGAATCAATGACTTTTCGTGATTC
>DASRDJ010000043.1:0-3408 GCA_035652655.1 Terriglobales bacterium | reverse complement strand
GACGTTCGGCACGAATGCCCGCAACGCCCGTAACTGCTCCACGAGCTGCTCCGGAGTCATCGACGCCGGCGGCGGTCCGTCGGCAGCACTCTGCACTTGTTTTCCACTCAACTGCGTTTTCATCTCAGACATACAACTTTCCTTTCTCTCTTTTCTGCGCTACGGACGGCGCGACGCGCACCGCCGGAGCGGGTAGCTGGTTACCTCTCCATGCCCTGGCCAGAGTGATGAGAGGCGATGGCGCGTGCACGCGCCGGGTTTCTTGAATTGGGGAACCTTGGATCACGGGGAGCCGTCAGCCTGGAGACGTACCGGGTCGAGAGGATCGTTTGCCGGCGACGAAACCACAGGCGTTCGCGAGCGTTTCAGCTCGTCGTATCGGGCATCCCGCGCGCGCCCTACGTGCCATCCCTGCGATGTTGGGATCGGCCGCAAGGCCGGCTGCGTAGGTTGCCCAAGGTTCGGCCACCAAAGTCGTATCCCGAAAACGTTTTCGAGGAGACGATTGAACCGCTACCTATAAAAGCGCTCGAAACGCAATTCCGGGTACTCCGTTCACCATTTTGTTGCAAGTCATGCTGCTGATCTGCCGTGGAGAGACACCGAGGACTGGATCAGCCGGCGGGGCCGGTTTGCAGGCGCCCTCCAGGAGCCGGCGCTCGGATTTCGTACCCTGCTGAACGTCGAGTCCCGCCGGGCCGTGGTGCATTCGCGCCGGACCGTGGTGTCGGCGGCCATCCTAAAATCCCCCCATCCGGCCAGTTAAAAATCCCCCCCTCCAGGAGCAACAACGAAGGGGGAGTCTGTGCAAGAACAGGAAGGATCAGAGATGCTCGACGCGGTGCCAACGGGCGCCGTGGAGGAGGAACTGATTGGCCATGGGACTGCGGCAGCGATACGAGAGATGCGGTTGCGGGGGAAGTCGAAGAAGGCGATCGCCCGGGAGTTGGATCTGGACATCAAGACGGTGAGGAAGTGGGCGAGCGAGGAGTGGAAGCCGCAGCAGCGGCGGGCACGGGTTGAAGAGCTGACGGTTTATGAGGAGGTGATCGCGAAGCGGTTCCCCGAAGTTGGCTACAACGCCGAGGTGCTGTATCGAGAGTTGCAGCAAGCCGGGTATGAGGGGTCAGTTCGCTCGGTGCGCAGGTACGTGGAAGGGCAGCGGGAGGCGGCGCGGCCGGAGCTGGCGACGATGAGGTTCGAGACCGGTCCGGGCGAACAGGCGCAGGTGGACTGGGGAATGATCGGCGTCTGGATCGGTGAACAACGGGTCAAGGTCCACCTGTTCGTGATGGTGCTCGGGTTCAGCCGGCGGATCTTCGTGCGGGCCTACGAGCATGAGCGGCTCGGGAACCTGCTCGACGGTCACCAAGCAGCATTCGCCCACTTCGGCGGCAGGACGGCGACGCTGCTGTACGACAACCCGCGAACGATCGTTTTGTCCAAAGACGAAGCCAATGGAACGGTGGAGTGGAACCGCCGTTTCAAAGAGCGGATGGACTTCTACGGAGTGGAAGTGAAGCTGTGCCGCTATTACCGGGCCCAGACCAAGGGGAAGGTCGAGAGCGGGGTCAAGTACGTCAAGCGGAACGCGCTGGCCGGACGGCGCTTCGCAAGCTACGAGGAGCTGAACGCCTGGCTCGAGCAGTGGGCGCTGACGGTGGCCGACCAGCGCATCCACGGCACAACCCACGAGAAGCCCGCCGAGCGGTTCGCCCGTGAAGAGCGCGTGACGATGATCGCGGTCGACGCCCGGCCGCCCACGCGTGAGTCGCGCACGATCAGCCGGCGTGTCTCGCACGATGCGTTCGTCGAGGTGGAGACCAACCGCTATCCGGTGCCGTTCGGGTGGTGCCGCGCCGAAGTCTGTGTCGAGCTGACTCCGACCGAGGTGCGCATCGTTCATGAGGCCGAGCCGATCGTGTATGAGCGCGAGTTGGAGCGCCATCGTGAGATCCGCTGGCCAGGCGCGCCCAGGGCGATCCCACGAGAGCCTAGCGGCGGCGCACCGGCCGATCCGCCACGGTTCGATCCAGCGTGGCTGGCCCGAGCAGGCCAGGTGGCTGTCCGGCCGCTCGATGCCTACGCGGCGCTGGCCAGCGAGGTCTCGTCATGAGCGGCGGCTTGCAGTACGAACGTTTGCAGGAACAACTGCTGCGCCTTCGCCTGGTGCAGTCGGGCGAGCGGCTCCCCACGCTGCTGGAGGACGCAGCTAAGAGAGAGCTCTCGTACAGCGACTTCCTCGAGGAGTTGCTCACGACGGAACTGGCCGGCAAGCAGGATCGCAACACGGCCATGCGCATCCGCATGGCCCGCTTTCCTTTCGAGAAGACGTTCGAGAGCTTCGACTTCAAGTTCCAGCCCTCGCTCGATCCGAAGATCGTGCGCGAGCTGGGCACCTGTCGTTACATCGCCAATGCCGAGAACGTGCTGCTGCTCGGACCGCCCGGCGTGGGCAAGACACATCTGGCCGTGGCTCTCGGTATGAAGGCCTGCGCCGCCGGATACCGGACCCTGTTCACCTCGGCGGCCGCCATGGTGGCTCTGCTCACCCGCGCTCAGAGCGAGAACCGGCTCGAAGAGCAGCTTCAGTTGCTGTCGCGCTCGAAGCTGCTGATCATCGACGAGATCGGCTATCTCCCACTCGGCCCCTCCGGAGCGAACCTGTTGTTCCAGCTCATCGCCAAGCGTTACGAGCGAGGCTCGATCATCCTGACCTCGAACCAGAGTCTGACCGGTTGGGGTGATGTCTTCGGCGATCCCATCATCGCCACGGCCATCCTCGACCGGCTGCTGCATCACTCCACGATGCTGAACGTGAAAGGAGAGAGTTACCGGCTCAAGGAGAAACGCAAAGCGGGGGTGTTCGGTCGTCCGAGTGTCTCCCCGCTCCCACTCTCCACCGACGACTGAGAAGCGGGGTACCGGGCTATGGAAGCTGCCGTCCTATGGAAAGCCGCGATGAGGCCGCGCCTTCCCACAGGACTTGGAAAACGCCGACATGAACCCGTCGGCGTTTCCCACAGCTCCCACAGCCCCTGCCACTGGGAAAAGGGAGCCCGAGGCAGAGACGAAGCAAAACCACGCTCCGTCTCACGATAATAACCATCTCCAAGGGGGGGATTTTTAACTGGCCGACCGGGGGGAAAGTTGGATGGCCGTTGACACGCGCAGGGCTGCGGACGGCGCACGGAGGGCTGCCGGACAACGCGCGCAGGGCTGCGGACAACGCACACAGGGCCGCGGCCAACGCGCGCACAGGGACAATGTCGTCACTTGGGCAGCCGGCGCTGGCCCGGCCGTCCCGGCTACCTCGGAAGACTCAGGCAGAAGGTACTGCCCTGCGTGAGGGCCGAGTCGGCTGCCACCGACCCCCCGTGGCTCTCGGCGACCCGTCTGGCGAGGTAG
>DASRDJ010000042.1:0-2122 GCA_035652655.1 Terriglobales bacterium | reverse complement strand
TTGCCTGCGGGATCACAGGATGCTCGGTTGTAAAGCACGCGGCGATTCGCCGGCCACGACCACGCCCAGTTCTGATAGATGCCCTGCCCCGACGGGTCTTCAGTGCCGCGGCGAGCGAGCTGTGGACCCGCTTCAGTCCAGCATCCGGAGTAGATCCAGTTGCCGCAGGAAGTCGTTCCGTCGTCTTTCAACCATGCGAAGCCGGGCAGTTGCTGGCCTCGTTTGATGACCTGCTTCGTTTTAGGATCGGTGATGTCTGCGAGCGCTTTCCCGTTGAACTCTTTCGCCAGTTCAGATAGCGACGGATGCTGAGGATCGGTATACGACCACGTCAGGTTCAGGATCGGGTCCGGAAATTTGCCGCCCTCCGCCTTATAAAGCTCTCGCACCCTGAGAAAGATCTGGGCCACGATGTCTTGATCGAGACGAGCCTCGCCCG
The DNA here is from genome assembly GCA_035652655.1 of Terriglobales bacterium. Lineage (GTDB taxonomy): Bacteria > Acidobacteriota > Terriglobia > Terriglobales > Acidobacteriaceae > Gp1-AA133. The sequence continues at coordinate 1,683 of DASRDJ010000042.1, read as the reverse complement.
GAGGAGGAAGCGCGACGTTCTTCCACTGTAGCCAGCGGGATGAGTTCGTCATCGAACCGTCTTTTTCTGCGAAGCCGGCGCAGGCCAACCGGTAGACGGTGGTCTTGATATCTTTCATCTCCGCCGGCGTGATGCCCGGTGACTTCCAAAATTCGCTGGTTTCGTCTTCGTAGATTTCGCCAACGACCAGCCAGTCGGCCTTCTTGAGCGCTTCAATGTTCTTTTGTGAGTCGGGGCCGATGGCGACGCCGTTCATACCGAATGCGAAGAGGCCTTTGACTGATCCACTGAGCATGTTGTCCCAGATTTGAGTCCAGGAGTAGTTGCGATCCACTTTTGGCATGTAGTGGAAGGCCCAGTCGTTTTCCTTCGTGGCCGCGTCGCCGAACATGGCCTTCAGGTAGGAGACGGCAAACTTCGGCGTATTCGACCAGTAATTGAAGGAGTCCCACTGATCAGGCTTGGAGGTTTTGGGAGTGGTTCTTTCCAAATAAGTTTTCAGGTCGGTATCGGCGGGAATCGGAACTTTCAGATATCCGGGCCAGATATCGAACACGCCGCCCATATCCGTTGCACCCTGAATATTGGAATGGCCGCGCAGGGCATTGACTCCACCACCAGCGCGTCCCACGTTACCGAGCATCAATTGCAACATCGCCGCGGTGCGGATGATCTGCGTGCCGAATGTATGTTGTGTCCAGCCTACCGCGTAGATGATCGTCCCAGCCTTCTTCATATCGCCGTCTTTGCGGATGGACGTGAACAAGTCGGCGGCCTTCACGAACTGATCGGCCTTAATACCGGTGATGCGCTCCACCATCTCCGGCGTGTAGCGCGAATATTGCTGCTTCAACAACTGGAAGACGCAACGGGAGTGCTGTAGGGACAAGTCGTACGCGACATTTGGCGGCAGCATGGGTGGAGGCGCACCGCCACCGCTGCCGCCTTTCGCTCCCGTCGGGCTTGCGCCCTGATAGCCGTGCCCCTCGTGACTGTCGCTGGCTTGCGAAGCGTGTCCCGCCGGTTGCGCTTGCGATGAGGACGTCGCGGACGCAGGTTTGCCCGTCAGATTTCCACCCGCTTCGTAATTCCAAGTTGTCTTGTCGTAGGTCTGTTTCTCAGCGTCGAAGCCTGAGTACAACCCATCTTCAGCCAGCTTGAATCCTTCTTTGACGATGAATGCGGCGTTCGTGTAGTTCACCAGGTAGTCGTGCGCGATGCGGTTGTTCTCGATTGCGTAACGAATCATCCCACCGAGAAAAGCGATGTCGGCGCCAGCCCGAATTTGAAGGAACATGTCGGCAGTGGCGGCCGTTCGCGTGAAACGGGGATCGATCACAATCATCTTGGCATTGCGGACGCGCTTCGCCTCAATCGCCCATTTGAACCCGCAGGGATGGTTCTCCGCCGGGTTCCCGCCCATGATCAGCATCATGTCGGTGTTCTTGATATCCGTGTAGCCATTTGTCATGGCCCCGCGTCCGAATGTTGGTCCCAAACTTGAGACCGTGGGGCCGTGTCAAACGCGGGCCTGGGTTTCCAGGTAGCAGACCCCCAGGCTGCGCATTGTTTTACCGACTAGATAATTGAACTCGTTTGTGTCTGTACAGCCACCGGTCCATGCGATGCCTTCGCAGCGGTTGACAGTGCGGCCCGTAGCGTCCTTTTCGACAAATGTCTCTT
>DASRDJ010000041.1:0-2386 GCA_035652655.1 Terriglobales bacterium | reverse complement strand
TTTAGCCCAGCACTGACTCTCATCGGCTGATAGCCAAGGACACGGCTGAGGCGTTGTCGGGGAGATGGATCAGACCACCCGACCAGAATTGTATCCGACGACTGTCCTAATTAGGCGATTACACCAAAATACCCCGCTCTCCCAACCTGCTAAACTCGCCGTTCGACGTTGATTGATTTCCATGAGCGAGATGAACTTCCTTTCCGCCGGGGCCATGGCGGAGCAAGTCCGCCAGAAGAAAGTCTCTCCCGTGGAGTTAGTCGATGCCCATTTCGCTCGCATCTCTGCTGAGAATCCGGGACTGAACGCATTTGTGGCCCTCGATGAAGGGCGGGCCCGCCGCGATGCGCGCATGCTCGAGGCCGAGGCAGTTGCCGGCAAGATTCACGGACCTCTGCACGGTGTTCCTGTCAGTATCAAGAGCTCTATCGACACGGAGGGACTCCGCTGCGAATCAGGTACGCGGCTGCGAGCCGGGCGCATTGCCGCGCGCGATGCAGTCTTGGTCTCTCGCCTGCGTGCGGCCGGGGCCATCGTGCTCGGAGTCACGAACACTCCCGAACTTCTCATGGCCTGGGAGACCGACAATCTTCTTTATGGTCGCACCAACAGTCCGTGGGATCTGACGCGCACGCCCGGAGGCTCGAGCGGCGGCGAGGCAGCGGCGATCGCTTCCGGATGCTCGGCAGGTGGCGTGGGCAGCGACGGCGGCGGATCGATCCGCGTGCCGGCGCACTTCAGTGGCATCTGCGGATTGAAACCGACGCCGGGACGAATTCCATCGACCGGCCACTTTCCGGAGCCGGCGGGTCCGTTTGCTCTGCTCGGCGTGGTAGGACCGATGGCGCGGACGGTCGCCGACCTGCAGACGCTGTTCGAGGTCATGGCCGGGCCAGACGACGGCGATCCGTCTTCGGCGCCCGTCCCGTTGCGCAAAATCGCGCGCGAGGATTTGCACCGTCTTCGCGTCGGATATTTTGAAAACGACGGTCGCACTCCGGTGACGCCTGAGACGCGTGCGGTGGTGAGCACTGCGGCGGAAGCCCTGTCGTACGCGGGATTCGAGGTCGCTCCCTTCCGCCCCGAAGGCCTGGAGGAGGCCCGCCGGCTGTGGTGGAAGTTATTCGGAACCGCGGGCGGTATGCTGTTGCGTCCGTTAACAAAGGGTCGCGAAAGCGAACTGTCTCCGCTGCTGAGAGAATTCCTCGGATGGGTCGCTGCTGAGCCTTCCCATTCGGGCGATTCGCTGCTCGACACATGGCTACGACGTGACATCGTGCGCGGCCGGATCCTCGCGCAGATGCAACAGTTCCCAATCCTGCTATGTCCGGTGGCCGCGGTCCCCGCATTCCGGCACGGAGAGCGCAGTTGGGTGGTTGAAGGAAAGACGGTGCAGTATCTCGACGCGTGGAGCTACACGGAAGTTTTAAACCTGCTTGGCAATCCTGGAGCGGTTGTCCCGGTTGGTCAATCGCCAGAAGGTTTGCCGATTGGCGTGCAGATTGTCGGGCGACCATGGGAGGAGGAACTCGTGCTGGCTGTCGCAGCGGAAGTGGAACGGGAGTGCGGCGGCTTTCGCAGACCGGAGCTGAAGAGATAACTCTGCAGACCTGCCGCGCCCGCTGGGTATAATTCGATCCCCAACATGCCCACTGCCGAGCCGCTGCCGGCCCCGACTTTTCCCGCGACGATGGCCTTTCGCAGGACTTGGCGAACCTATCAGGCGCGAGTTCTCGCGCAAATGGGCTCATACCTCGAAGATCGCCGCCTTCATCTGGTGGCAGCGCCTGGTTCGGGGAAGACCGTCCTCGGGCTCGAGATCGTTCGTCGGATCGACCAGTCCACGCTGGTGCTGGCCCCCACGATCACGATTCGCAATCAATGGATCGAGCGGCTGCTTGAGTTATTTCTGCCGGACGGAACCAGACCGGATTGGGTCTCGACTGACTTGCGAAAGCCAGCCGTCTTCACGGTTTCGACCTATCAGGCGTTGCACGCGCTGTACTCGGGGAGTGGAGACTCAGAATCGGATGAGGAAGAAAAGCAAGAAGCTGGCTCGGCCGCCGAGGGGACGATCGAAAACGGTCAAGGGGAGTGCGAAACCAAAGAGATAGCCGATGACCTTCCGGAACCGCTGCGCAACGCGAAGTTCCGAACGCTGGTGGTCGATGAAGCCCATCACCTGCGCACCGTGCTCGCGTCGCTCCAGTCCGAGGGGTTGATTGACCAGCCCGCCCGCGATTTCGTCTTGTCGGCAAATCGCAATGAGGATGGCACGGTCTTCTGCGGAATTTCGGGTGGGACCGGGAAGGAACAGGCGCTCTATTTGCGCGCTGTGCGGGAACTCCTTGATCCTGTTGGCAATCCCAGGTACCTGCTCGCGAGG
>DASRDJ010000040.1:0-28199 GCA_035652655.1 Terriglobales bacterium | reverse complement strand
GAAATATTCCGAACCCGCTGCTTCGCTGCAGTGCTACCCTTCTTCATAGCCGGTCTCCTTTTTATCTGTGCTTCGAGCACGTCGATAACTTGGGAGCGTACAGCATCCCGTCCGGAGACCGGCCTTCTCATCCCATCTGTTGACATCAACTATGATGAGTTGAGCCGAATGAAACTTCTCGGCCGTCTTTTCCCGCGCAAGCCTGTTCTTAGCTTCGATTGGCGTTGCGGCCTCCGTGGGGGAACAATTACCTAGTAAGCATAACGATGACCGGGCCCCACGCCGTCAGCAGGATGTTGCCGATCGCATATGGCACCGTATACCCGAGCGCTGGCAGCTTGCTCCCGGCTTCATCCTGAATCGCCCGCAGCGCCGCCGTTACCGTTCCCGCGCCAGCGCAGGCCCCGAGCAGAATCACCGGGTTTACATTCAAGACGTAGCGCCCGAACAGGAGCGCCACTACATGCGGTGTCACAGCGACGAGTAAACCCACCAAGATAAGACTCGGCCCCGTGACGCGCAGTCCAGTCACAAAGCTGGGCCCGGCGTTCAAGCCAACGATGCCGATGAAGACTGCGAGGCCGACGGTATCGAAGACCCAGAGTGCTGGTTCGGGGATGCGACCGAACGTTGGGCGTACGGAGCGCAGCCACCCGAACACGAGCCCCATGATCAGGGAGCCACCGCTGGCCGTGAGGCTGATGGGCAAACCGCCGACCCTGACGGACAGCAAGCCGATCAACCCGCCCACGAAGATACCGAGGCCGACGAACACGACGTCCGTCTCGCTCGAGGGCCGCTCGATGTAGCCGAGGCTCTTGCCCACACGCTCCACGTGCTGTGTGGCGCCGACGATGCGAAGCAGGTCACCGCGCTGCACGGTCGTCTCCAATGTAAATGGGATTTCCTCCGCACCTCGGATGAGCTTCTCGAGGGCGACGCCGCGACCGTACTGCTCGGCAAGTATCGGGAGCGTCTGATCCACAACAGAGCGGTTTGTGACGACAACATCGGCTGTGACCATAGGAAAGTCCAGCAGCTCGCGATCCTCGACCTCGACGCCAATCGCGAAACCCTCGCTGAACAGCACGCGACGGCGGGTCACCACGACAACGACGTCTCCGGAGTGCAGCACGGTATCGGACGTTGCATCGACAAACTTGGAGTCGCGGCGGATTCGCTCAATAAACACACGTTCCGGCAAAAAGGACTTCTCCAGATCGGCGATCCGAAGATTCGCAAAAACGTCGGCAAGGCGATAGGCCCGGACGTCCCATTCCCGGTAGCCCGAACGACTGCCGGGCTGTTCGGTGGGCCCCGCGGACATCTGAGCTTCGAGCTTCTGGCTCTCCGCTTTCAGATCAACTCCGAGCAGCCTGGGCGCAAGACTCGAGAGGAACCACACGACGAAGCTGGTTCCAACGAGATAGCTCACCGCGTACGCGACAGGGATGTTGTTCAGCAGTCTCTGCTTCTCGGGGTCTGGCAGACTTAGCCGGGTGATCGTGTCACCCGCCGTGCCGATGATCGTGCTCTCTGTGAAGGCGCCAGCCATGAGCCCCGCCGCAGTGCCGCAGTCGTACCCGAGCACCTTCGCCGCCACGACCGTCACCGCTAGGCTGGTCACACACAAGACTACCGTTAGCGCCACTTGCGGCACCGCGTTCTTCTTGAGGCCCCGGAAGAATTGCGGGCCCACCTTGTAGCCGGTCGCGAACAGGAACAGATCGAAGAACACAATCTTGACGAGCGGATGGACCTCGATGGCTAGTTGGCCAATGAGCACCCCAGCGAGCAGCGTGCCGACGACATTTCCAAGCCTGAACGTCCCAAACCGCACACGCCCCAGCAGGAATCCGAGCGCGAGCGTCAAGAAGACTGCGAGCTCGGGATTCTGTCTCAGCGCGGCGACAACACTCGCGATCACGCGCTCCTCCGAATTGACGGATTGTACACTCCGCCGACACTCACTCCGAGTGTTGGCGAAAAATCGCCATTTCGCTCATTGCCCCCCTGAGGGACGAAGAGACAGCGCAAGCTTGTGCAAACGCCTGTAACAACACTCATCCTAGCCCTCCCCCAAAAAACAAGTAATTCTGCCAGTTCCCAAGTGTCTTATTGGCTGCTGATTATTGAGCAAGAGGATTGAGGCAGGCAGAGTGGTCAGAAGGAGCCCATGGCACCCGAGATCAAGCGGAACAAAGAGTTTGCTAAGTGGTTACGGCATTGGATCGCGCCAGGCCGGCAAAATCGTCCCTCGATTGAGCGCACACTACGCGAGAAGACAGGCAGTCCAGACGGCAAGAACATTCTGACGGCGCACACTTATTTGGCCCAAACCTGCACGCCCCATCCAGTCAGGTACGTCGCAAAGGCGTTTTATTTTCATAATGCTCGAAATAATCAGGTGAGGCTCTCAGAAGAGGTAAGAACAACGCGTCGCGCAGCGTAAGGGAACAATCCAACCTGTTCAGTTCCCATGGTTCGAGCCAAGGCTGCGCTTAAGCCATGTCCGTTGCGATCGCGATCCGGAACCTGCGATGATGCGTGTTTGCGAAAGCCAAGGTCCTCCCGAGCCAGCCGGCTAACAGAGAGAGAAGGCTCCTATGAATACCCGATTTCTTCTTCTGACTCTTGCTCTCCTCTTTACCGTCCCACTTTGTGCACGAGACAAGACGGACGTCATGGTGATGACGAATGGCGACCGCCTGACTTGCGAGGTCAAGGGGCTGGATGCTGGTGTGCTGTACGTCAGCTTCGATTACATCGACGGCACGGCCTCCGTGAATTGGACGAAGGTCGCCCGCCTGGAAAGCAACCAGTTGTTTGTCGTGAAAACGGAAGGTGGCGCGGTCTACACAGGGTCATTAAGAACTCCCGATACACCAGCGGACCGACCGGTGAAGATTCAGATCGTGGCTCCTGAAAAAGAAGACGTTCTCGACCGTTCCCAAATCGTCGGAATGGTCGCGACGTCCGACAGATTTTGGCAGCGATTTAATGGGGAGGTAACACTCGGGGTGATTTATTCAAAAGGCAATCAATCAACGCAGTACAGCTTTGGTTCGCAGACCGCTTATGTTCGGGAACGCTGGACTGCGCTCGCCAGTTTCGATTCCAACCTGTCCTCCAGCTCAGGGACCAATGCTTCCACCCGAAACTCTCTCACTTTGGGTGCCCATCATCTGCTGCCTTGGAACAAGTGGTTCTATGCGGGTCTCGGCACCTTTTTGCAAAGCTCGGAACAAGGAATCGCGTTGCAGAGCACTGTGGGAGGGGGTATCGGACGTTACTTTAAGAACACAAACCGCACGAACATCTCGTTAGTGTTCGGGCCTGCCTGGCAAAATACCGACTATAAACGGTCCGACGTTTCCGTCAACAACCAGAATCTTGCGGCGGTCCTGTTTTACGGCCAAGCGCAGTTTTTTAAGTTCAGTAAAACCAACTTCGATGTAACTGCCGCTTTGCTGCCCGCCCTTTCGGATCCGGGACGTATCCGGTTCAACACCAATGCCTCCTATTACATCAAGATCGTCAGCAATCTGAAATGGAACGTGTCTTTTTATGGAAGCTGGGACAATCGGCCTCCGCCAGGTTTCTCCGGCAGTGACTATGGAACCAGTTCAGGGCTCAGTTGGACATTCGGCCTCAAGTGAGCAGGGAGCCCATCGGCCTCAGCGCGATCACGCTGCATTGGGATTTCGGATTTTCATCCGCACCGTGCTTGAAAATGGTGCTGTTCGCCCAAGCTGCGCGGGCTAAAGCTGGCGAAAAAATGCCATTTCACTCATCCTGTGAAAGAGGATGTCAAGAAAAAAAGTCTCTCCCGTCCCCTCGCGGAAGCCAAGGCTGGTGACTTACATCCAGCCCTGCCTCCTTCTGAGAGGGGCTTTTGATTTTGATTTTGCCGCTCTTGTTCGCCGCGTAGTTCAGCGGCGATGCCAGCCCCAGTTGCGGATCCCGACTTGATGGTTTCATCGAGCGGTGGCGCTTGACGCCGTTCAGTTGCGCAGCTACGCAAGCCAAGTGTTGGCGATAGGTGCCAACCATCATCCTGTGTGAGGCTCGAGGCCTATGGCTTTATTGGGTTATCCGAGGGGGCATAGGATTGACCCCGAGACTCGGTGCTGAATGCAGCCAGCACACGGCGCCTAATGAGTGAATGGATACTCTCCCTCGAACCCGAGCGTGCGCAGAACCGATGGGCCACCACCGAGGAATGAAACCCGGGAGATCCCTGAGTTCTGTACAACGCTCAAGCGGCTTGCGTTTTTAAATGTTCGGCGTTGAAGCGTTCCTCCTTTTTCCAAAGTGTCAGAGCAATGGCCGCGATCTTCCGGGCTAAGGTGAGCCGTGCCATCTCGGGCTTCATACCTTGGTCTAGCAAAGCCACATAAAAATCGCGCAATGGACCCACCCCACAGCTGGCCCGGTTCGCTGCTCCCTTGAAGATGTCTTTCATCTCGTGGTTATGATTCCGATTCAAACCACGAATCTGTTGCGGTTTTTTCGCACGCTGCAGTTCTCCTCGCACAAAGCGGTATTGCGCACTATCATGCGTTTCAATGCCCAGTCCACTGTAGGTCCACAGTTGTCGCTTGCTACGGAACCGGTGCGGGGTTTGCATCAACGCAACCAAGCGGGCTGCCCGAATCGGACCGATGCAGGGAATCTGACGCAGCAGTTTCGAAGCTTTATGTTTTCGGCTCTCCGCCAATAACTCTGAGCGCAACGTTCGCCGCAAGGCCTGCAATCCATCCAACTGCTGATAGAGTAGCTCGGCTCGCCGGCGCACCCCCGCGTGCTCGATCTTGCCTAGCCATTCGTCACGATAACGCGGGGCATAAACCTGCGTACCCCCACAAGCCATGCCCCAGCCACGATACAGCGCCTTCAGACGATTCATCACGCGGTTCAGATCTTGGCTGAGGGTCTGATACGTGCGCGCCAGCTCGCGCAGCGTACGCAGTCCATGTTCTCCGTGATACACCGGTCGCAGCATTCCCGTGCGCAACAGGTCCGCCAGCTTGCGCGCATCCACTTTGTCATTCTTGCTGCCCTCCTTTAATAAGGCATTGCGCCGGGGATTGCAGACCAGGACTCGGTGCACGTGCGGCTTCAGCAGATCATACAGCCAGGCCGCCCAGGTGCCTTCTTCCCAGGTGACATGCAGTTCGCCTTGCAGTCCGCGGATAAACTGCAGAATGCTGCTGGCTTTGGTTTCGACGATCGACTCCATCACCACATGCCCCCTGGTATCCCGCACGGCAATCACGATCGCTTCCTTGTGCACGTCCATTCCGATATATTTAACTTCACTACTCATTTGAGTTGTCTCCTTGGGGGGAAGCAATTCGTGCCAACGTCTACTTTCCCCCAAGGTAAAAGTGCCATCGTTCAGGACACGCACTTAGCCTTTTCGTAGCCGACCTTAACCATTCTGATTCTGGTGTGCAGCCAACGCCACAGGCGGCTTTAATCTCGTGAAACAGGGCGTTCTTTCATAATGCATTGACCTGCCCTTCGTCTGAGACTGCCTCCTGCCCACCACCCCTGCCCCGCGAACTAAGCCAGCTTCATCCCCGTATCACTTAAGGCGCTGTATCTCGTTGCCGTCGGTCATCCGATCTCACGGTGGCGACGTCGTATTTTGGATAGAATCAGAGCGACAACCACAAACATCCGGTCTACGCTGGTGACATACCTATGAAGCTATTGCGGCCCATCATCCTGGCAATTTTGCTGGCGGGAGCGTTCTTTTACTTTACGACCTGGAAGTCGTCGCCGCTCCGCCTGACCAACCTGATCAGCCGTCCCAATAAAGTGGAGATCACCGAGGCCGCGGGCACCGAACCGCTCGATTCCGAAGAACAGAACAACATCCTCGTCTATCGCAAGAACATCCCGTCGGTCGTCAACATCACCTCAAAAGCCGTCACCTTCGACTTCTTCTACGGCCTGGTTCCCCAGGAAGGGCAGGGCTCCGGCTTTGTCATCGACAAGGAAGGACACATTCTCACGAACTACCACGTGATCGCCGACGCGCGTCAGGTGGAAGTCACGATGCACAACCGTAAGAAATTTCGGGCCACCGTCGTGGGCACCGACCCGCCGCACGACCTGGCCGTCATCAAGATCGAAGCTCCCAGCCTCACTCCGGCCGTGCTTGGCGACTCGCGCAACCTGCAGGTCGGCCAGAAGGTCTACGCCATCGGCAACCCCTTCGGCCTCGCCGGCACCATGACGCGCGGTATCGTCAGCTCCATCCGTCCAGTCAAAGAGCCTAACGGCGCGACCATCGACGAAGCCATCCAGACCGACGCTGCCATCAACCCCGGCAATTCCGGCGGTCCGCTGATGAATGGCCACGGCGAGGTCATCGGCATCAACACCATGATCCTCTCCAGCGTGGGCCAGAACGCCGGCATCGGCTTTGCCATTCCGATCAACACCGCCAAGGCCGTGCTGAACGACCTGGTAACGCTCGGCCGCGTCCGACGTCCAGCGCTCGGTGTCTCGACCATCCCGATCGGTCCCGAGCTCGCCGAACAGGTCGGTCTGCCTGTCGATTTCGGATTGCTCATCGTCAAGGTGCAGCCGGGCGGTGCCGCTGAACGCGCGGGCATGCGCGGCGGAAGCGAGCGAGCGTATCTCGGAAACATCCCGATCATGCTGGGCGGCGACCTCATCGTCGCCATCGACGGCGAAAACGTGCAGGACCAGCAGGACCTCGCCCAGGTGATGAACGCCCATCGCGCCGGCGACGCGGTGAAAGTCACCATCTACCGTGGGAAACAGAAGATGGATATCAACGTGACATTAGGCGAAGCGCGGGAACAAGTGTAGAAGCCAATAAAATCCAGTTTCCGAGCAGAAGCGCCAAACAGACGCAGATCTGAAGTCTCAAGAGAATGGCCGCTAGTAGTCGACGACCCAGCGAGCCACTCACGCCATGCCGTCACTCACGCGAACTCTTAGCGTCCTTGGAGGATTTTGTGCGCGCTCTTTGCGGTTGAAACCTCTTCTCTGCGCCCTCTGCGGCAGTTCTCAGCGTACTCTGCGTTTCGAAGCTTCTTATCTAGACCAAGCAATAGCCGTTTAGCATGCCTCGCGGCTGCGGCCCCAAGCACAGTTTAACCGTGCGGATGTGAGGGAAATCCCAGACTTCGTGGTAAGCTACCCACCTTGCCTATGACTGCTGTTCGCTAATTTGGCCTCTCGTGTGGCGCGGGCATCTCGCCCGCCAGTTTTGCGTGGGAGCACTGCGCTCCCCGGCCACGAATTTGCCTACGCCGTTTGAATAACTAAAGAGAGGATTTCTCCAAATGCAATTTGTCGATCAGGCATTCGCCCGCCGTCTCGAATCGGCGGAAGAAATACCGCAAGTCGATTGCGCTCGCATGCTGCAAAAGTTGCGCCCGGAAATTGGCGCCGACTTCGCCCCCATCTGTGGCGGACACATGATGTTCGCCGGACTCAACTCCCCCATCGGCCACGCCGCGGGACTCGGTTTCTACGGTCCCATCACGGCCGCCGATCTCGACTGCCTGGAAGCCTTCTACCGCTCCCACCAGGCGCCCGCTCAACTCGATATCTGTCCGCTCACCGATCCCAGTGTGCTGGAGCTAGTAAGCGCCCGAGGCTACGGCATGCTTGAACTCAACAACGTTCTCTATCGTCCAATCGATTCGCAGGAAAGGTTCGAAATCCCAAGCGGAATCGAGATTCGCCGCAGCAATCCGGGTGAAGCCGGTGTCTTCTCCGAACTCCTGACCCGGAGCTTCTTCGACAAAGAGAAGCCGCCCGCGGACTTCGCCGACATGCTCGCCCCGTTGTTCCACTTCCCCGAATGTCTCACCTTCGTCGCGACTGCCAACGGCGTCCCGATCGCTGCGGCCGCCGGACGCGTTATTTCCGAGCATCGCATCTTTGCCTTGTTCGGAGCGGGCACGCTCCCGGAGTTCCGTGGTCGCGGAATCCAGACGGCTCTTCTTCGCATCCGAATGAAAGCCGCGGCTGAAGCGGGTTGCGAGCTGGCTGTGGTCGTGACGCACGGAGGCACCACCTCCGAGCGCAACTGCAACCGGCTCGGATTTCGGATTGCCTACAGCAAAGCAACGGTGATTAAGCGCTGGAACAGTTCTTAGGGGATGTAAGAAATTGATAAGCTTCGAGTCACGAGCTTCGAGCGAACGATCTGCGAAATGTCCGCTTGCGGCTCGTAGCTCGAAGCTTGCAGCTCAGGCTCTCCTCCATGGTAAAAAAAGCCGTCAGTCGTCTGCTAACTTCGCTGAAGACTGACGACTGATTCCATGAACATCGACTCCATCCGCGCCTACTGCCTCAACTTTCCGAAGGCGACCGAAAAACTGCAGTGGGGTGACGACCTCTGCTTCAAAGTCGCCGGCAAAATCTTTGCCATGCTGGGACTCGACAATCCACGACTCTGCTTCAAGTGCTCGCCTGAAGTCTTCGCCGAGCTCATCGAGCGTGAGGACATTCGCCCAGCTCCCTATGTCGGACGCTACAAGTGGGTGATGCTCGACCGCCTCGATGCCGTCTCCGACCGCGAACTCGAAGACTTCATCCAGCAGTCCTACACGATGGTCGCAGCGAAAGCTCCAAAACAATCAAAATCGAAGCCTCTCAAGAACACGAAAAGCAAAGCTCCCAGGAACAAAAAGAAGAAATCCGCGAAAACCCCGGCCAAGGCGAAGGGTCGCAAGCGTCGCTAGGGGCTCGATCAAGAATCGCTTCCCATAACTTGACTCGGTATGCAAGACTTTCCGGTCGCGAGGATTCCCTTGAGCTTTTTCGGTTGCGTTGAAGCGGGAGGAACGAAGTTCGTTTGCGGCGTCGGCACCGGTCCCGACGATCTGCAACTTACAACCGTTCCCACCACTACGCCCGCCGCCACCGTAGAGAAGGTCGTTGCTTTTTTCCGTGAGCAGAAGGCGGGCAACCTGAGCGCGGTCGGCATCGGCTCGTTCGGCCCCATCGATCTTCATCCCGAATCTCCCACCTTCGGTTACATCACCTCCACGCCCAAGAAGGATTGGCAGAACTTCGACCTTGCTGGAACCCTGCAAAAAGCTCTCGACATCCCCGTCGGCTTCGATACAGACGTGAACGCCGCGGCCGCCGGAGAAGCTCGCTGGGGAGCCGGGCGCGGCATCGCTGACGTCCTCTACCTCACCGTCGGAACCGGCATCGGCGGCGGCGCGTTGGTCAATGGCGAAGTCATTCATGGCCTGCTGCACCCTGAGATGGGACACATCCGCATTCCGCACGATTTGCAAGCCGATCCATACCCCGGCGGTTGCCCCTTCCACAAGGATTGCCTCGAAGGCCTGGCCAGCGGTCCGGCCATGAAGGCTCGCTGGGGCGTGCCCGCGAATGAATTACCGTCGGATCATCCGGGATGGGACCTGGAGGCGCGCTACCTGGCTCTGGGACTGGCCAACTGGGTATGCACGCTGTCGCCCGAGCGGATGATTCTCGGTGGCGGCGTGATGCAGCAGCCGCAGCTGTTCCCGAAAATCAGGCACGAATTGCTGGGCCTGTTGAACGGATACATCAACGCGTCCGCGCTGCTCGAGGGAATTGATACTTACGTGGTGCCTCCGGAACTCGGCAATCGTGCTGGAGTCCTGGGTTCATTGGTTTTGGCCGAACATATTTATCGCAATCCAAGCGCTCGCATCGGGGCGCCTCTCGCGGGGGATAGTGCATGGCGCTGAACACGACGCTGGTGAAGAGCACGGTGGTCGCGGCTCTCGGTGGTTTGCTATTCGGATTCGATACGGCCGTCATTGCCGGTGCCACGGCCGAGCTGACCACCGCGTTCCAGCTCTCGCCCAACGGCCTCGGAATCACCGTATCCGTCGCGCTCTGGGGAACGGTATTCGGCTCGTTGCTAGCCAGCATTCCCGGCGACCGTTACGGTCGCCGCGACAGCCTGCGCGTGATGGCCATCTTCTATCTGGTTTCAGCATTGGGCTGCGCGTTCGCGACTAATTGGTATTTGCTCCTGTTCTCCCGTTTCATAGGAGGCCTCGCCATCGGCGGCTCCTCTGTCCTCGGTCCTATGTACATCACCGAAATTGCGCCCGCCAGATGGCGCGGCCGCCTGGTCGGATTGTTTCAGTTCAACGTGGTCGCAGGAATCCTGATCGCCTATCTCTCAAACTACATCGTCGGACTTTTCCTGCAGGGCGGGCCGAACGAGTGGCGCTGGAAGCTTGGCATCTCCGCACTTCCCGCCGCTTTGTTCTTCCTTATGCTCTTCGGAATCCCGCGCAGCCCGCGCTGGCTCGCCCGCAAGGGCCGCACCGCCGAAGCCCGCTCTGTTCTTGAAGCCATCGGGGAAGAGAACATCGATTCCGAGCTGCGCGCCATGAACGAAGCCTTCGAACAGGAGAAGAGCCAGGGGCAGGAACGCTTATTCCAGGCGAAGTATCGCCTGCCGCTGTTCCTTGCATTTTCCATCGCCATCTTCAACCAGTTCTCCGGCATCAACGCGATTCTTTACTATCTCAACGACATCTTCGCCCGCGCGGGATTCAGCAAAGTTTCCTCCGACCTGCAGGCCGTTGCCATAGGCGCGACGAACCTGCTCTTCACGATGCTCGCGATGTCGATCATCGATCACGTCGGCCGCCGCACGCTGCTGCTCATCGGCGCGGTTGGGACGGCCATCTGTCTGGCCGGCGCCGCTGCAATATTCTGGACCGGCCAACATGAGGGCCTACTCGTCTGGCTACTCATCGGCTTCATCGCGTCCTTCGCCTTCTCGCAGGGCGCGGTCATCTGGGTCTACCTGAGCGAAATCTTTCCCACCGCCGTGCGTGCCCGCGGACAAAGCCTGGGCAGCTCGACGCATTGGGTGATGAATGCCCTCATCTCCTGGACGTTTCCCATCATCGCCGTGCATTCCAAGGCGGCGCCCTTCGTGCTGTTCTCCGGCATGATGGTTCTGCAATTCTTCATCGTGCTGCTCTTCTATCCCGAGACCAAGAACGTAGTCCTCGAAGACATGCAGAAGAAACTCAGCGAGGCGTGACCCTTCCGGATTTGACTGTCGCTTGCGCGCTGGGCTAGCCTCGAAGTTTCACGAACAGCCTTGGGGAGCGACCTGTCTCCTCGGCTCCCACTCTCATGCCCTTCCAGCGCAAGCTGTTGATTCTCCCGCTGATGTTCTGGCTCGCGACTGCCGCCTATGCAGCCGGACTGCGTCCCTACCACGCTCAGCATGCGTTGGTCGTGAGCGCGAATGAACTGGCATCACAGGCAGGCGTGGACATGATGAAGGCCGGCGGCAACGCCGTCGATGCCGCCGTCGCCACTGGATTTGCTCTGGCGGTCGTCTTTCCGGAAGCGGGCAACCTGGGCGGTGGAGGCTTCATGCTCATCCGCATGGCCGACGGCGCAGTGCACTTCCTCGATTACCGCGAAAAAGCTCCCGCCGCCGCGACTGCCAACATGTATCTCGACGCGCAAGGCAACGTCATCGAGAACGCCAGCCTGCTCGGATACAAAGCCATTGCGGTCCCAGGATCGGTCGCTGGCCTCGCGTTCGCCCAGAAGACTTACGGCAAGCTGCCTCTAGCCCAGGTCATGGCGCCCGCCATCAAGCTGGCACGCGAAGGATTTGCCCTCACTTACGAAGACGCCGAAGACCTCCGCGACCCGGAACTCAGCCACTTCGCTGAGTCGAAGCGCATCTTTCAGCGCGACGGCAACCCCTACCAGCCGGGTGAGATCCTCCGCCAACCCGATCTCGCGCACACGCTCGAGCGCATCGCCAAAAATCCCGACGACTTCTATCACGGCGCCCTCGCGAAGGAATTGTCATCCGCCGTGCAGAAAGGCGGAGGCCTCATCACTGCAGGCGACCTTGCGAGCTACGAAGTTAAAGAGCGCAAGCCCGTTCGGGGCACCTATCGCGACTACGACGTCATCAGCGCGCCTCCACCGTCCTCCGGCGGCATCGCGCTTCTTGAAATTCTCAACATCCTCGAAGGCTACGACCTCAATAAATATGGCAACCGTTCCGCCGATGCCATCCACCTGACCACCGAAGCTTTCCGTCGCGCTTTCTTCGATCGCTCCGAATTTTTGGGCGATCCTGATTTTGCGAAAATTCCGGTCGCGCAACTCATTGACAAGCGCTACGCCGCAGGCTGGCGCGAATCCATCGATCCAGCCCACCCAAGCCCAAGCAAAGACCTCCGCCGTCCCGCGGTCTTCAATGAACTGGAAACCTACGCCGCCGCTCATCCTCTGCTACCCCCGCCCATCAAAGAACCGAGTAACACGACGCACTACTCTGTCGTCGATCCCGCGGGAAATGCCGTGGCCGTCACCACCACGCTGAACGATTCTTTCGGATCGCATGTCACGGCGGAAGGCCTAGGCTTCCTCCTCAACGACGAAATGGACGACTTTACCTCCAAGGAAGGCGTTCCCAATGTCTACGGACTGATCCAGGGCCCAGCCAACGCGATCGGCCCGGGCAAGCGCCCACTGTCGGCGATGACGCCAACCATCGTCCTGAAAGACGGCAAGCTCTACTTGGTCCTCGGTGCCGAAGGCGGCCCGACCATCATCACAACCGTTGCCAACATCTTGATGGGCGTGGTGGATTTCGGTCTCGACATTCAAGGCTCCGTAAACGCACCACGGTTCCATCACCAATGGCTGCCCGACGAACTGCGCCTCGAGGATAGAATCTCTCCAGACACCGTTCGCCTGCTCAAAAACAAGGGACACAAGATTCAGACGGAACATTTCTGGGCCGACGCGGAATGTATCGCCATCGACCCAAAGACTAAGGAGCGCCTAGGCGCCCCCGACGGCCGCAACAACGGCAAAGCCGTGGGATATTAGGTTGGATTGGTGCCCCACGTTCGCGCCTCCTTTTGCGCTAACGTGGGCTTTGCGAAGCGAAGCGGGAGGATCCGGCATCGCAAAGAAAGAGCGCGATGGCGGGAAGGAGCGACCCGAGAGGCGTACGACAGGGAAGGGCACGACTTCAGTCGTGCCCTTAGGGCGAGGTAACATCGCGCTTTAGCGCCTGAGGTGATCTCTTCGGGAATGACAGACCGGAAATCGATTCACTGTTTTAAACCACACTGCACTTAAAACGAGATTTAAATGCAAAAAGCCGTTTCCACCTTCGTATACGTCAAAGAGCGTCTCCACCCGGGCCTGCTCGACGGCCTGGTCCGCGGCGGCGCGCAGGCCGTCGAAATCTTCGCCGCCCGCCAGCACATCGACTACGCCAACCGCAAACAGCACGTCCGCGAAATCGCCGACTGGTTCCGCTCCACCGGCATCCCACTGAATTCCGTCCACTCACCGCTCTACGGAGACTACGAATTCGGACGCGCCGGCGCACCGCCCGTGAACGTCGCCTCCACCGATCGCGCCGGCCGGATCGAGGCCATGGACGAGATCAAGCGCGCTCTTGAAATCGCCGAGCAGATTCCATTCAAGTTCCTGGTCCAGCACCTGGGCACGGCCAACGAAGCCTTCGACGAGCGCAAACTCGAAGCGGCCATGACTTCGATCGAGCACCTGCGCGCCTTCGCCAAGCCGCTCGGCGTCCGCATCTTGCTTGAGAACATCCCGAACGAACTCTCCACGCCCGACAAACTGGTCGAGTTCATTCATGCTTCCCACTTCGACGACGTTGGCGTCTGCTTCGACTTCGGACACGCGCACCTGATGTCGAGCGTCGCCGAGGCTTTCGAAATCGTGAAGCCTCACGTGCGCTCCACCCACGTTCACGACAACGCCAAAGACAAAGACTCACACCTGTGGCCCGGCGCCGGCTCCATCAACTGGAAAGAAGCGATAGAACTGCTGCGTTCCGCCCCCCAAACGCCCCCGCTCCTGCTGGAAATCGAGCACGATGACAAGATCAATCCCATCGAGAAACTGCAGCCGACGTTCGATAAGCTCGAAACAGCATAGTCAGGAGGGACCGTCCATGCCATTGAAAGTTACCGGAATCACGGCCCTTGCAGGCATACTTGTGGCATCACTTGGGTTTTCGCGCCAGGCAACTGGCCCTCCAAGCAATTGCGGAGTGATGGAGGAAGCATTGCAGGAAACTAGTAAACTGAAACCTGGGATAACAAGGGACAAGGTGGAAGTCACCTTCGTCCTCGACGGTGGTATGCACTTCAGGAGAACGTCGCGTTACTCGTTCAGAAAGTGCCCATCGATCAAAGTGGACGTTGAATTCTCAGGCAGTCGTGCGGACTCCTCTCCGACTGACAGGATAATAAAAGTCTCTCGCCCATATCTCGAACTCCCAGCATACGACTAGGATGTAGCACCTTATGGAATCTGAAATCGTAGAATCAAGAACTGACCCTATGTCCGCTCCCATCTCCACCATCGCCGAGATCGGCAAGCACGAAGGCCAGTCCGTCACCATCCGCGGATGGCTATACAACCTGCGCGAAAGCGGCAAGCTTCTCTTCCCGATCTTCCGCGACGGCAGCGGCCAGATTCAGGGTGTCGTGCCCAAGAACGCCGTGTCGCCCGAAACCTTCGATGCGCTCAAAGGCCTAACCCAGGAATCGAGCGTAATCGTCGAGGGAAGAGTCCGCGCCGACAAGCGGGCCCCCGGCGGCTTCGAACTCGACGTCTCGACTGTGCAGGTTCTGCAGAAGGTTGCGGAAGGCGACCCGTACCCCATCACTCCCAAAGAACACGGCGTCGACTTCCTCATGGAGCACCGCCATCTCTGGATCCGGTCGCCGCGCCAGGCCTCGATCCTCCGCCTGCGTGCCGAAATCATCAAAGCGGCGCGTGACTTCTTCGACGACCGTGGCTTCACGCTGACCGATCCGCCCATTCTCACGCCAGCCGCGTGCGAAGGCACGACCACCCTGTTTCCCGTCGACTACTTCGACGAGCAGGCCTACTTAACGCAATCCGGCCAGCTCTATATCGAAGCCACGGCGATGGCGCTCGGCAAGGTCTACTCCTTCGGCCCAACCTTCCGCGCCGAAAAATCGAAAACGCGCCGCCACCTCACCGAATTCTGGATGGTCGAGCCTGAAGTTGCCTACGGCACGCTCGACGACATCATGGAACTCGCCGAGGGCCTCATCACTTTCCTGGTCAAGCGTTGCCTGGAAAAACGCCACGCTGATCTTCAGATCGTCGGGCGTGACGTCGCCAAGCTCGAAAAGATCGAAGCTCCCTTCCCGCGCATCACCTACGACGAAGCGGTCGAGCGCCTGCAACAAGGCTTCGCCAAAGGCGAGTTGGAAAACAAATTCGAATGGGGCGGCGATCTAGGCTCGCCCGACGAGACTTATCTCTCGTCGCAGTTCGAGCGCCCGCTGATGATTCATCGCTATCCGGCAAAAGTGAAAGCGTTCTACATGGAGCCTGACCCGCAGTGTTCCGATCTCGCGCTCTGTGTCGACGTGCTAGCCCCTGAAGGCTACGGCGAAATCATCGGTGGCTCGCAGCGCATGGCATCCTACGAGTTGCTGCTTCAGCGCATTCACGAACACGGCTTGCCCGAAGAAGCGTTCAAATGGTATCTGGATTTGCGGAAATTCGGCGGCGTCCCGCACAGCGGTTTCGGCATGGGCATCGAACGAGCGGTAGCCTGGATCTGCGGCCTCGAACACGTCCGCGAAACCATCCCGTTCCCGAGAACGCTGCACCGACTCTATCCGTAAATCTCGATGGAGCGACGGGCGTCCTCGCCCGTCGGCACGTGAAAGCCAGGAAGTCAGAAAGCGATGCGATAGACTCAACAGGCCGATGCGCTGCTGTAGTCCCGCTACGCTGTAGTGCAACCGAGGTGCCGTTGGGCCCAATGCCATTGGTGGTATGAGGGCGCGCCTTCAGGCGCACCGGACGTAAAACGCGCCTTTAGGCGCGTTTGCGAAACTCGAAACTTAGAACTCGAAACACTCCCATGACCCCAACACCCAACACGTCCTTCACCAGCGTCACTCCAAAACAAATCCGCGTGATCGGCGTCCCGCTCGACCTCGGCCAGTCGCGTCGAGGCGTCGACATGGGTCCCTCGGCCGTCCGCGTCGCCGGCCTCGAAGCGCGCCTCGAAGCCGTGGGCCACAACGTCGAAGACGGCGGCAACGTCGCTGTCGCGATCCCCGAACAGAAAAAAGAAGGCGCTGCCCACGCGAAGTACCTGAAAGAAATCACCGCCACCTGCACCAAGAGCGCTGAACTGGTCATGAAGACGCTCGAAGCCGGCAAGGTCCCGCTCGTGCTCGGCGGCGATCACTCCGTCGCAGCGGGCACAGTCGCAGGCGTGGCCGAGTTCTATCGGAAGCAAAACCAGAAAATCGGACTGATCTGGATCGACGCGCACAGCGACATGAACACGCCCGAGACCTCGCCCAGCGGCAACGTGCACGGCATGCCGCTTGCCGCCATCATGGGCCTGGGCCCGAACGAACTCGGCAACATCTTCAACTTCTCCCCGAAGATTCATCCGGAAAACTGCGTTCTGGTCGGCATTCGCGACGTCGATGCCCACGAGAAAGAAAACATTCGCCGCGCCGGAGTCGAAGTCTTCACCATGCGCGACATCGATGAGCGCGGCATGCGCTCCGTGATGGAAGAGGCCCTCCGCATGGCCGGACGCGGCACCGCCGGGTATCACGTCTCGCTCGATATGGACTGGATCGACCCCGAAGATGCCCCCGGAGTAGGCACTCCGGTCTGGGGAGGTGCCACCTACCGCGAAGCCCACCTTGCCATGGAAATCATTTCCGATCACGGACGAATGTTGAGCATGGAAATCGTCGAAGTGAATCCCGTCATCGACGAACACAATCAAACCGCCGACCTGGCAGTGGAGCTGGCGCTCTCCGCTTTCGGAAAGAAAATCCTGTAGGGATGTTTAGGTCCTGCAGAGACTGAATATGAAAAACCTATATGGCCTATTCGCATTCGTTTTGATCATGGGAACTACCGCTTCACTCTTCGCACAAACGGGACAGAAAGAAACAACGTCTCCAAGTCCGCAGTCCCCACAAGCCGTTCCCGTGATGGATGGAGGCGCCGGGCCGTGCTCACTCGATCTCACCATTACCGCGGACGGCAAACCCGCAACGGTGGTCAAGATCAACGTTCACATCGTCTACGGATTCGCAGGCGTGCGCCGGCTCGATCTCGAGGCCTACGCCAACTATGACGGCAAAGTGAGATTCACCGGACTACCGGCACGCGTGCACCGGCCTCCACTTGCGTTTTATGCCTCCAAGGGTGACCTGACCGGCATGGCGGTGTATAACCCGGAGTCCGAATGCAACGCCCAGCATGAGATCGTTCTGACCAAGAAAAAACAGGAACCGCAGCAGTAATTCGATGACCCGGGAGATAACGCGCAGCTACCCGACTATGAGTAGCGCTCTCTGATCCATTTGGGCACATCCGCCACGCTAGGAAGTAACGCAGTGTGGGGCTCGCGCTCCAGGCGTTCTTTCGTGTGCAGTCCGGTGAGCACTCCAATTACATCGCGCACACCTGCGTTGGTCCCAGCCTGCAAGTCGAGCGGAGTGTCCCCTACATTGACAACCTCGCCGACATTCGTAACTCCGGCCCCTTCCATGGCGCGAAAGATCATGTAAGGCGCCGGGCGTCCCACCGAAACATCACTGCTTGAAATGTTCGCTGCAAACATCCCGCGCCACCCGGCAGATTCCACAATCAGATCCGCAACCTCCCGATAGAATCCTGATGTCGTAGCGATCAAAACGCCGCGCTCTTTCAGCCACCCAAACGTCTCCGCCGCGCCGGCAATCGGCACTACGCCGTTGTCCCGGTAATGCCGCTCCAACCCGCTCCGAAAGTCGGCGTACACAGCCGCGACCGCACTCTCGTCCGCCGTAGCATCCTGCCCCCGCACAAAATGCCGGATGACTTCCTTCTTCGATGCCCCTTTCCACTCCTTCAACTCAACAGCCGAGTGCGCCACGCCGTGCTTTTCGAGCGCCGTCGAAAACGCGCCCAGCACTTCGCCGCGATCTTCCACAATGGTGCCTGCCACGTCGAAAATCACCAGCTTGATCGCGTCCATGGGGATTTTCATTCTACAAGTACAAGGAACCATCGACATGATTGACGCCGAACGCCTCTACCGTCCACACTGAAATGTCATGAAAAAACTGCGCGTGGGAGTTCTGTTCGGAGGTCGCAGCGGTGAGCACGAAGTCTCTTTGCTCTCGGCCGCTTCCGTGGTCAAGGCCATCGACAAAAGCAAATACGAAGTCGTGCCCATCGGTATCACGAAGGAAGGTCGCTGGCTCACAGCGGGCGCCGCGGAGGCCCTCCTCCAGGGCAAGCCGGTAGACGACACCAAGCACCTGCGCGCGGGCGATCCCGAAGCCACGCCCGGTGCGGCCGTGCTGGCGAGCGGAGAATCGGTGGTCGTACCGCCCGAGCCCGTGCATCGTTCGTCGTTGGCGCCATTTCAGACTGACGCCAATCTGCGCCGTGCCTCCGACCGCGCCATCAACGTCGACGTGATCTTCCCCGTGCTGCACGGCACATTCGGCGAAGACGGCACCATTCAGGGCTTGCTCGAACTCGCCGACATTCCGTACGTCGGCGCCGGCGTGCTCGGCTCCGCCGCCGGCATGGACAAAGACATCATGAAGGCACTGTTCCGAGCGGCGGACCTGCCCATCGTGAAGCACGTCACCATCCTGCGCAGCGACTGGGATGCCGAGCCAAAGAAAGCTGAAAAGACTGTCGACCGAGCGTTGAAGTATCCCGTCTTCGTGAAGCCCGCAAACCTGGGCTCATCGGTTGGCATCTCGAAGGCGCGAAGCAAAAAAGAACTTGGCCCCGCGATCTACGAGGCTGCGAAGTTCGATCGCAAAATTGTCATCGAGCAAGGCGTGGGGGGCGCAAAAAACAAAGCGCGCGAGATCGAATGCTCCGTGCTGGGCAACGATCGCCCGCAAGCTTCGGTCGCCGGCGAGATCGTTCCCGTGAAAGAGTTCTACGACTACTCCGCCAAGTATCTCGATGAAGGTTCCGAACTGATCATCCCGGCGAAGCTTACGAAGCCTGAGATGAAGGAGATTCAAGAGCTCGCCATCCGCGCCTTCCAGGCCGTCGACTGCTCAGGCCTGGCCCGCGTCGACTTCCTCATGGACCCGAAGACTCGCAAGCTGTATGTGAACGAGATCAACACCATGCCCGGCTTCACGGCAATCAGCATGTACCCAAAACTGTGGGAGGCGACGGGCCTCGGGTATTCCGACTTGATTGATCGATTAATTCAGCTAGGCATCGGGCGCCACGGAGACAAGAAGAAGAATCAGTACAGCCGTTAAGAGAACGGCGGATTTAAGATTTCAGATTACAGACAAAGGCCGCAGTTGCGGAAGATGAAACTTCAACCAACGGTGAAGGGTTTAGAGGAAGATCGTGGCAGGAAATCTTTCAAAGGGTCTTTGCGTGCTGCCGTTTTGTCGACCATCACCGTTGCTCTAGCGGGAGCTTGTACCCATCCGCGCTCGACCCCGGAGAGCGCGACTCCAACCTCCGAAACTATGACTGCAGCATCCAAAGGCGCGACTGCAACCTCCCATGAGATCTGGCCCGCAATGATCGGACAGCAGATCACGGTTCGCGGGAAAGTTGCGTTAGGCAAGATCGGCTGGTTTATCTCGCTCGACAATCAGCAAGAAATCTATTTCTTTCCTAAGAGACCGTCTGAGTCGGGCTCCTACGCTGAGATGCAGGGCACACTCGTCACGGCGACCGGCATTCTCAGGGTTTTTCAGTGTCCTAAGAATCCCCTAACCGATAAAGAAGGCCGAGTCATCAACGAAGGTCGAGTCCTAGACCGGTGTTCTGATTACTATTACTTTGAGCCGGAAGGGCGGGTGGCCCAGGCAAACTGGAGGGTCCCCGTCGAAAAGTCGATGTGCGTCTGCAATCTAAAATCTGAGATCTGAAATTCTAAACCTCTACCCCTTGCTCTCGCAGCATTAGCGTCAACCGGCTAACCGGCATGGCCGTGCCAATATTCGGGCTGCCTGAGACCCGGTCCGCAAACTTCAGCACGGCGTCGTCTTCAAACGCCCCGGAGAAGTTTTTCACGGGATAGGCGCGAATGTAATTCTGAATTTCGCGTTCGAGCAGTCGCCGGAACAGAATATTCGACACCTCAACCGCCGAGAGCATCTTCTGTGTGCCCGCATGCAGCACAGCCAGCGCGGTGACGAATTGGAAGTCATTGTCCGATAGTTCCCGAAGAAAGGCCGCCGCCTCGTCCAGATCGCGCGGCTTTTCAAAAATCCGTCCGCGCAGCGCTGCCACCGCATCGCCTGCAACAATCACCGCATCCGGATACTTTTCCGCCACCTTCCGCGCCTTGGCCTCAGCCAGCGTCCGCGTCAACACCGCCGCATCCTCATGACGAATGGCCTTTTCATCAATCGCACTTGGGCACGTCTGGTAAGCAACGCCCACCAGATCCATCGCCCGCTTTCGAAACGGAGACTCCGATGCAAGAATAATTTTCATGACAAAATCAAGCTACCGCCGAGCACGCCGAGACCGCAGAGGAAACAATAAATGAAAAAGGCTTCTCGGCGCTCTCTGCGTGCTCGGCGGTAAATCTGTCTTTTCATTCGTGCTCTCTGTGCTCTCTGTGTCCGCTGTGGTGCAAGATTTGCGTTTTAAGTTTGTCATACGGAGCGAAGGGAGGTGACAGCCGGACGCAGTCGAAGGACCCCTACATCGTCAGCAGCGGCTCAGCACCTAACAAATTTTTCTACCACGGGTCAGGCTGTGTTCCCGCGCGCCGCCTCCAGCGCAAGCGCCAACCCCCGCACGCCGCGGCGAATCTCCGCCGGACGCACCGCCGCAAACCCCAACTGTAGCCCCGGCGATTTCGTCCCGACCAGCGCCGTCACATCGACGCCTCGTGCACACGCGGCTTTCACCGCCGCGTCGGCCGAAACTCCCTGCAGCCATCCAACCGTCTGCAGTCCGGCTTCCACGTCCGACAACTCCAAGACTCCGTGCAACTCCCGTCGTCCTTCCGCGAGCAGCACATTCAATCGCTCCGCGTACACTTCCCTCATCCTCCGCAAGTGCCGTGCGAAGTGCCCTTCCGCAATGAACTCCGCCAGCACCGACTGCTCGAATACCGGACAATGCCTCGTCGTGATTGACTTCACCGCCCCGGCACGCTCCAACAATTCCTCCGGCAGAACCAGGTACCCCAGCCGCAGCGCGGGGAACATCACCTTGCTAAAGCTCCCCGCGTAGAGCACCAGCCCCGCCGCGCCCAGGCCCTGCATCGCGGGAATCGGCCGCCCGGAATACCGGAACTCACCGTCATAGTCGTCTTCGAAAATCACCGTGCCCGACCGTTGCGCCCATTCCAGCAACTCCATCCGCCGCGCCAGGCTCATGGTTGTGCATAGGGGGAACTGGTGGCCGGGGGTCACGTACATGAGCTTCACGCCCCGCGCCGGGAGCCGTTGCGTGCGCGCTCCTTCGTCATCGACGCCAACGCCGAAAACCTCTGCGCCGTGTGCGCGAAACACTAGCTGCGCCCCGATGTATCCCGGACTCTCCATGCACACGCGATCACCAGGATCGAGTAACAACCGCGCCGCAATGTCGAGCGCCTCCTGCACGCCCGAAACAATTGCAACCTGCCCGGCGTTGCACTTCACTCCGCGCGACGCCGTCAGATACTCGGCGACAGCCTTGCGCAGAGGAAAGTGACCGAGCGCGTCGCAGCCCATTAGCAGACGGACGGACGCGCGCCGCAACGCGCGGTTCGCGATCTTCGCCCACAACTCAATCGGAAATAAATCAAGCGCCGGCAGGTTTGAACGGAACGCATGGATCGGCCGATCTTCGAAGCCAGGGAAGGCCCGCATGCGCCTTGCATAGGCAGACAGTGCGGGTCTGCGCGTCCTCCGCGCCTCGCGTTGGGTCTGCTTGGTGGAAGATACCTCGAGCCAATGTTCCGGCAGCACGCGGCTCACATACGTTCCCGACCCGACGCTGCCCTCGACGTAACCCTCAGACTTCAGTTGCTCGAAGGCGGCAACTATCGTTCCGCGTGCCAGGGAATATTGCCGCGCTAGGTCGCGCGTGGCAGGCAAGCGTGTCCCCGGAAGCAGGCGCCTTTCCAGGATCGCGCTCCGCAACGCTCCATACAGCCAGCGATAAGCGGCCTCCCGCGCTTGCCGCGGGGGGAAGGCGAGTTCAGGAATTGAAAGTCGCTTAGACATTTAAAGTGGTCCATAGAAAATACCACAATATGGTACTTCTCGATGGACCACTGCCAGTTTAAGGTCGTTTGAGAAGGGAAATGCAATGCGAAACATACATCCAAGCCGTACGCCCGCAGCTCTGATTGCGCCTTTCCTGCTGGTACTCGGGTTCATGCCCACCCAAGCCCAGAGCCCAGGGCCAAGCACTCGCAAAGACCGCGCACGAGTCCTGCTGAGCACGCCGATTCCTGCGCTCGATGGTGCGCATGTCAAAACCACGCTCGTTGAAGTCAATTACGGTCCGGGGGAAGCGTCGCCGCCACACACTCACCCCTGTGCAGTCGTCGGGTACGTTGTCGAAGGTTCCCTGCGCATGCGGGTCGAAGGCCAGCCGGAAAAGCTCTACTCCGTCGGAGATAGTTTTTACGAAGCGCCCAATGGCGTCCACGCCGTTTCCGCCAACGCGAGCGCCACACAGCCCGCAAGGCTGATCGCCTATTTCGTCTGCGATCACGACGTCCCACTCGGTGTGAACGTGTCCACTTCGCCTACAGGAGGAAACTGAACATGGGCTCAGCCGGCACCACTCAATCGTCCGAAGGGATGTCGATCATTCAGAAGCTAGAAGCCGTGAATTGGAATCGCTTTGCATGTCTCTATGTGCGCATCGCGCTGGCGGCTGCGTTTTTGTCGGCTGTCGCATCCCGCTTTGGCGTGTGGCATGGTGAGGGAATCCGCCATTTTTCAACATTCATCCAGCGCACCGCCGAAGTGAATTCCTTCATGCCTGCGTGGACGATCCCCTCGTTGGCCTATCTGGCC
This sequence comes from Terriglobales bacterium, assembly GCA_035652655.1. GTDB lineage: Bacteria > Acidobacteriota > Terriglobia > Terriglobales > Acidobacteriaceae > Gp1-AA133. The sequence goes on along the minus strand of DASRDJ010000040.1, from coordinate 5,115 downwards.
ACGGCGGCCGAGATCTTCTTCGCGCTGGCTCTTCTGATCGGGATCTGGCCGCGCTGGATTGCCCTGGGCTCGGCACTGCTACTTGCCATGTTTGCGACGGCCATGGCGATTTCATTCGGTATCAAGGACCCGCTCGACTACTCGGTCTACTCGTCGTCGGCCGCCGCGTTTCTGCTGGCGATGAACCAGCCATCGAAGTCCCACGCAGCCTAGGGATGCCGCAGCAAAAACTATCGCCTTTGAAAAACTGAGGAGAATGAAATGGGTCGCATATTCAGAACCATTGCGCTGTTGATCATCGTACCTGCAATGCTGCTGCCGGCAGCCGGGCAAGCCTCATCCCACGACCAGGCCGAACTGCTCAAGGCTCGCGAAACCGTTTGGCGCACTTTTTTCGCAGGGGATGTGAAAGCCCTGGCCGACCTGGTGCCGGCCGACACCATCGTGATCAGCGGCGACAACCCGCAATGGAGACACCAAGCCGACGTGCTCGAGTCCTCTCGAAAATTCCATGCGGCCGGAGGAAAGCTGGTCCGCCTAGAATTCCCGCGCACCGAAGTGCAATGGTACGGCGACGTTGCCATCGTCTGGAGCAGCTACTCCCTCGAAACCGAGATGGATGGCATGTCAACCCCGGAGGACGGCCGCATCACGGAGATTTTTGTGCGGCGCAATGGTCGCTGGACCAACCCTGGATGGCACACAGACTCCGGCAAGTAGGCGCAGCGCACCTGGCAAGCAAATCGGGTTCTTGGTGTAAACGCTATTGCGTCAGTTGACTATCGGAAGTGACCACAATGGCGTGGAAATCCCTTGCCCTCATTGCGCTGGAGCAACGACATTCATCTTCCAAGTCGGTAGGGTAGTGATCTGGCTCAGCCCGCTTCCCCCACCTGTTGAGGGGGTACGTGCTGGCAGAACCGGCACGTTGCTAATCCAGGTGATCGGGCTGAGCCCAATATTTCAGATCGGTGCAAATCGACAAATCACACACTTCCAGATAACAAATTAACAGCCAGAGCAAGTCGGTTCCCGGAGAGGAAAACAGGGGAATCCCTGAACGAGAGATTTGAAATGGCCGTGTTACCTTCACTAACGACTTGCGCACAGATATGGTCGATCCAATTTTTACGAAAGCCAAAATTCTGGTCGTCGATGATTTCGAGCCCTGGCGTTCCAAAGTCCAAGAAATCTCGCAAGCGCGTCCGGAATGGACGATCGCATCCGAGGCATGCGATGGTCTAGAAGCCGTCCAGAAAGCAACTGCATTGCAGCCCGACATCATCCTTCTTGATTTTGGGCTGCCCACCCTCAACGGAATCGAAGCTGCCAAGCTCATTCAGCAGAGATGTCCCGAATCCAGAATCATTTTTCTGACTGCGAACGAGGATAAGGAGCTTATGAGCGAGGCTCTTGGGACACGACTAGCCAGATACGTGTCGAAGTTCAAGGCTGAGACTGAGCTTTTGGACACCATTTCGGCTGCTCTACGCGATGGTTAAACGGCAGTCTCATCGGCCCAATCTCTGAAATCCCTTTCGATCAGAGTTTTTCGCTCAGCATCCGGAATCTTGAACTGCGCCTGTCCGCAATCCAAGCAGACTAGAAGTTGTGGAAAAACCCACACCGTCGGAATATTCAGGCCATTCAAACCCGGAAAGTGGACGTTAATTTCAGCGTTATATTCTCGAAGTCTCCCTGCGTGACACGAGGAGCACCACATAGCAGCGCCTTTCAGGGCTGCGCCCTACAGCCAATGGCACAAAATCTTAGTCCGGTTCATCGACGCTGGCAATACGGTGCGTTCGGCAAGCTAAAAAGCAGTTTAATTCGTCAACCATCAGTCCAGACTTAATCTTCGTTGCCTACACAACATTTGGGAGGGCGACAGCCAACATTTTTGCTATTGTGCAGCAGGCGACTACAATCCCTTTCTCTGACCGCAATCAAAGCCGGGCAACAGTCCGCGCCCTCGTCGTGGATGACTTTCCACCATTTCGGCAATTCGTTTGTTCGACGCTGGGACGAATCCCGGGAATGCAGATCATCGGTGAAGCCTCGGACGGATTAGAGGCGGTTCAAAAGGCCACAGAGTTACAGCCGGATTTGATTTGCCTCGACATCGGTATGCCGACACTAACGGAATCGAGGCTGCCGACCAGATATCGCAACCGGTTCCAGCCGCAAAAATCCTCTCCATCAGTCAAGACGGCGATGAGGAGGTAATCGCGGCAGCTTTGAGCAACGGAGCAAAGGGATATGTCTTTAAGCTGGACGTGGCTCGAGAGCTTCTACTTGCGGTGGAATCGGTCCTGCGGGGACAGCCTTTTGTCAGTACCGGGGTACCGGAACTCTGCGCAACCCCTCCCTCATAACTGGGCTTCAATTTGCGCGGCTACGTTTTTCCGACGCTGCGCTCTCTTCCAACACCACAGCGCCCTCCACAGCAGTACCCTTCACGAGCACGCCCAACTCTCTTTCGGGAAGGCTGAACTCCGTGACGCCACAATCCAAGCAGACCAGGAGTTTGGGAAACACCCAGACGATGGGTTTATCCAGGCCTTTGAGTCCGGGGAAATGGATGGCAACTTCAGCGTTGAGTTTGCTTTGGTGCTCTGAGAGGCAAGACTTGCAGGACATAACACCCTACCTTGGCAAGACGCAATTGCACTCCGTACGGTGCAAGGCCGTCCCAATTTTTGGACGCGAGGATACAGGAAAACAGTGAATTAGTGGTGAAAAATCGCAATTACACCTCATTCACTTTCCCGAGCAGCTCCGGTGGATTGGTACCGACAAGTCGGCTCATTTATGCAGCGGACCTTGGGCTGCAGCCTGCGTAGAAGTTCGCCTAATTAGGGCCTTGGAGGTGTCGCCATGCGGAAGCTAATCGCTTCCCTTATTGGGGGGCAGTTTTAAAGGCATGCATACTGAGACGACGTAGTTCTGACTCCAAGACTTTTGAATTGGGGATGTAGCCGATGTTCTTATTGGCACATCCCCTTTCCTCTTTCATTGGATTCCAAACCAGCCCACTACCAACGGTTGCGGATTCAATTGCTGTCCGTCGTGCTCGAGTTCATGGCTTCTTGTCTTCCTTCTTTTGCGGAACCTGTCCGGTGACAGTAGTCCCCAGTTCTCGCAGAAGCGCGCGAGCCTCATCATCACCCGGGGCAAGTGCCAGCGCCTTTCGCAATGCCCGGATTGCTTCCGGCTGGTTCCCGGCGCGATAGGCTGTAAACCCAAGATTGCGCATCAGGTTCGGTACCTTGGGATCCCATCCCTCTGCTTCCTGGTAGTGTCCGAGAGCTACGGCGTACTGCTCCTGCATTGCTTCGACCGTGGCCAGATCGCTGAAGGCGCCGCCCAGAACAGAACGCAAGAATTCTTCCTGGGCCGCTGCCTGCTTCTGCTGGCCCTGCGTCAGTTTGGCGTGCGACGGCGCGCTGCTGCCTGACGGCGTGGCCGCATCCTTGCCGGTGCCTCCCAGGGGGACCGGCGGCTCATTTTGCGAAAGGCTGGAGACATCGGCTGGAGAAACTCCGGACCCACCCGAATCACCCGTGCCACTCCTTTCCTGGTTCTCGGCGAGAATGTTTCGCTGAATCGCGCGTGCCTTTTCGAAGTATTGCTCCCCTTCCGCTGCTCTTCCGGAAGCAATGAGGATCCGGCCAAGACTGGTATAGCCCTTGCGGATATCGCTGTGAGCGTCTACGCCGCTACGTTCGGCGAGTGCAATGGCCTTCCGGAAAAGGCGCTCCGCGCGCTGATTTTCCTTGCGACGATAAGCATTGAGTCCCAAGTACAGCCAGGCTTCTGACGAAGACGGATTCAATCTCGCCGCCTCCCCCAGGTAGTGATCCGCCTCCGGCTGGTGCGAACTGAAAGACAGATAGCCCAGGAGATAGTTCGCATAAAAATTTCCAGGGTCGACTCGCAGTTGCTCGAGAAATTGCCGGCGGGCCTCCGGCGTGAGTACCCATTCGTGCTGCATCAAGTAGGTCAGGCCGAGAAAGTAGTGACCGTTTGGAACTTTGGGATCGAGGGAGAGCGCACGCTGGAACTCCCGGATAGCGTCGCCGTACAGGGTGGCTTTTCGATAAGCGTCGCCGAACAAGAGATGCAGGCTGCTGCGATCACCGGACGCCACCGTCATCTGCTGGAAAATGGCCTCGGCCTTTTCCTTTTCTTTCAACTGGAGCCAACAACTGGCAAGACCGTAGCTGGTTTCGCGTTCGGGACGAATTTCGAGCGACTTCTGGAAAGATTCCACTGCGGCGCGGTAGTCCTTCTTCTTGATCTGCGCCTGCCCCTGAATGATCCAGGCCGTGGCGTTGCGCGGATCGGCGGCAAGAGCCTGGCTGATCTCTTTGAGTGCTTCGTCCACCCGGCTGGTAGACAAATTGGCAGCAGCGAGATCGACGTGCGCATCTGCAACATCCTCGAACTCGAGGGACCTGCGGGAGAACCTGGCGGCCTCGGGATATGCGGCTTCCAAGAGGCGCAACTTTCCCATTTCGCGAAGTCCGAGGGCGACTATCTTCTCGCTGGCGGCAGCGGCCGCGGGCAAGTCACCCGCCTCCTTGGCCGAGTTCGCAGCGGCAAATCGCCGCTCAAATTCGTCGAGTGGTGACGCGGGCTTCTGTTGCGCGCTGGCTTGCAGGCACCCCAGAACGGCAAGCAGGAAAAGGCCACGCGCAGACCGACTCCAAAGAATGACGTTCGAAGACCGGGAAGGTAGGGTGTGGATCAAAGCCGAATGTCCCAGGTTGGTACCTAAAAGTACACGCTTGGTGGCGAGCTGTTCAAGGTCGCGGGATTTGGCGAGAAATCGCGATTTCACTCAAAACACCCACCTCACCGGGTCAATGAGTTCTATCAAAAGGGATGTCAAGAAAAAAGTTCTGCCTCGACCGGAGGCGAGATGTTTTCTCGAGATCCAGCCCACTGGAATTAGGCTTCCCTGGAGAAGTTTGACTTGTGCCCATTCTGATAAGCGTCCTCTGGTGAGTTAGCGGCGCGTCGAGTTTGCGAGAGCGACAAGCGAATGGTGACTCAAAGTCAACCATGGTTCTATCCGAGGCTCGGGGCCTATGGCTATTTCTGGTTATCCGA
>DASRDJ010000039.1:0-6019 GCA_035652655.1 Terriglobales bacterium | reverse complement strand
TTCACAGGTGATAAGGCGAAGCTCCCTTCACGTCCAAGTATGACCTGGCTAAGAGTGGTCTCGAGTCTCGAGGTGGGAAGTTTAGCGTTCCTTGGCCTGGTGCTGGCCAGTTGCGGCGGTGGAGGAGCCACGATTGGGGCGGGAACACGTCAGCTAATCGGTGTGGGTGTACAGCCGAGGAGCGGTCAAGCGGTTGCGCCGAATGGCACGGTGACTTTCAGCGCCACTGGCACTTTCGATCAGGCACCTACCGCGCAGTCGAGTTTACCGGTGCAATGGGCATCGTCAGATTCGAATGTAGCGTCCATCGATCCGAGTACCGGAATCGCCACCTGCCTGGCGGTGGGCGGGCCCATTATCGTGACCGCGTCCGCCGCCGGCAAAGGAGGCATGATACACGGCTCCGGGGCGCTGACCTGTCGGTTTTCTGCCCCTCTGAGCATGCAGGAGTCATGGACATTCTTCTTTCATTCTGCGGAGTCGGGTGGTTGCTTCGCCTTGGAGACCAATCTATCTCACATCGGGAATCACGTTTTTGCCGATAGGAGCAGCGCCCTCGTCTTTCAGCCGATGGCGTGCAATCGCAGCACAATCGAGATGCAGCTGGAACATCTAGGTGGAGAATGCGATAGCGGGAGCGTGGGTGACGTAACAGTCGACGCCACCCTTTCGAGCGGAACCGTGTCTCTTACCTTATCTGAGGCCGGTGCTTTGGGAGCTGTTGTTATATCTGCTTCCGCTTCTACCAATGGCTGGAGCACCAGTAATGGAGCTTATTCCACTCCCGCCGCCTGCGGCTCTCCCGAGGATCACGGGACTGTCGAGGGTTATCAAAATCCTGTTGCATTTTCAGGCGAAACCTACTCTGGACTTTTGAATTTTAATGGCAGCGCCCGTGTCGTCGTGGCGCACTTCAACTCTACGGCTAATGCGTTTGATTTAAGTATGTCTGGTACTTACAACGGCGCGCCATTCGCTTTAAGTGGATCGACAGTAGGGTCGTCTCTGAACGTGACCGGAACCATCGGAGGCGCGCAAGTCAGCTGGTTCGGAATATATGACACACTTTATAACAATTTCTACTTCTACAACTCAGACTCAACATTCGTGGGCTCCATGTCGAACACCCATTAAGACACTCTGTGCCCATCGTGATTTGCCGGAGAGAATCCATCCGATGGCAGATCAACACGATCTCAAAAAAAAGCACGACACACACTGAAGGGAAAAGAGGAGAACACCATGAGGCAAAGAGCACGAATTCTCGCGTTGATTCTACTGGTGGCCATCGGGCTGGTAGCTCAATACGCTCAGGCTGCGAACCTAACCGTAAATTGTGACAGGAAAGAAACGATTCACAAGGTCGTGAAGTTTTTGGCGGATAGCAATCCACAAGGGCCGAACACGATAACTGTTTCGGGCAGTTGCAGGGAGAACATTTCGATTCAAAGCATGGGCCGACTAACGCTGATCACCAAGAAGGGCGCCTCGATCAGCGATCGTTCCAACGGAAGTTCAGGGGTCGTGGCGATTTCGGACTCGAACAGCGTGACCGTGCAGGGATTCACCATCAATGGCGGTTCAGTGGGCGTCGGATGTTATACCGCAAGCGCCTGCTACCTGACTGGCAATACGGTTCAGGCAGCTGGAATTGGTATACAGACAGCTGGTGGATCCCGTGCCTTTCTTGAAAGCAATGTGATCCAGAACAATACGTTCGAGGGTTCAAGCGTCGAAGATGGATCGCAAATGTTCAGCAGCAATGACATCTTCCAAGACAACGCGGGTCAAGGAATCGCCGTCAACGGGGGATTCGTCGCGTCCAATTCCAGTTTTCTCAACAACGGGGGTGGCATTATCGCGGTCGCGTCCAACCTGCGCCTCCAAGGCGTTACCGTGAGTGGGAGCATCGGTAATGGCATAACAATGCGTGCCGGCTCGACAGCAGTATTTCAGGCTGGTGTGACGGTAACCTCCAATGGCGGAGACGGTATCCATCTGGAGGATGCGTCTTTCGGCGGTTTCCAAAGCGCCACCGTAACCGGTAACTCGAGTGGTCTGGACGTAAACTGCGCCCCACAATTCACGATTACTCACTTTGTCGCGCGTACAGGCGGTATTACAAACTGCGTTGAGCCATAGCAAATCGGGCCGCCTCGATTGGCGGGGCGGCCTGTTCGAGCGTGGCTGTAACCTGCATGAGCCATACGTTTGAGCTCTGATGGTCGTGGCTAGGCGATTACACTCAAACCCCCCTTCCGAGGGGGCGGTGAATGAGATGGTGATATTTTCCTCAACCACCCGGAAGCTGCTATACGCAATTACCCATATCGTTAGACCCCGGCAATCGCCTTGTTCTGCAATATTCGTACTACCACGCGACGATTCTCCGCCTGTCCTTCGACGCTTTTGTCATTATTGACCTGTCGCGATTCTCCCATCGCTCCCGGCGCAAGTATCCGCGTTAGTGGCACATTGGCTTTTTGCAGCAGGATGTTCGTCACATTATTTGCGCGATCTTCGCTGAGCTTCTGGTTCACTTCCGTGCTGCCTGTCGACGATGCATACCCGTCACTTCGATCACGTATCCCTGGACATCCTTCCCCTTTTGGGCCAATTCCAGCAACGGCGCTTCATACTTCGGATCAACCTTTACCTTGCCGTTCGCAAAGTAGACCGTCACCTCATCGAGGATGTAGTAATCGTCCATGTCGCCAAAGCGCGCCGCCGCCGCCTCGATCTTGGCCTTGTGCGCAGCCAGTTGTTCCTCGTGCAACTCCAGCTGCTCATTCTGTGCCTTCAGCGCTGCTGCTTGCTTTTCCAACTCGGCCTTGTGCTGTCCCGTTTCCTTGCGGTGCTGGCGGTTGGCTGCCTCGGCAAGCTGCGCCTTCTCCAGGTCGCCGCCGCTGAACTTCACCGATGTCGCAACCAGCTTTCGATCTTGGTTGTATTCACCCTCAACCTTGACCTTCAGGCCCGGAATCAGCGCCGCCATCGACTTGTCGGTCCGCCGCGCCTTGAACAATCCGCCCGTCTGTGCCACCTTCGTGCCGTCGTCCAGCAGAAACGCCAGCTCTGCTCCCCTGCATGTACTCCACGATGATCTCGCTGCCGCTTCTTCCAACGATGACGCCTTCCACCTTTGTAGATTCCGCTAGGGTTGCTGTTGGCAGTAGGACGACCAATGCAAGCACGGCAGCCAGGAAGCCAACTTCTTTGAAAGTGATGGAGTCATATTCTGTTCTCCTTCGACAAACTGGACGTGACTCGGAACATTTTCACAAACCACGGGTGAAAGTGGTCGTGTTACTTACGACGAGTCAGTGATCTCACGACGTCCACGCATCGGCAGATCTTGGATATCGTGAGTTGAGTCTAGACAACCGTCGTTTAGGCTCATACTGCAAGAATTACCAGCTGTCATTGCGAGACGATGTCGGTGTGGCCCGCCAGTGACTTTAACTGGTATAAAGTTGAAAGCAGGACGATTTCATTCATCGCCCCTCCATGAGCGTGTAATGGTGATGTTGCTTTAATAAACAACTACGCCGTCTTTGCCAACCTGAGCTCTTCCCCTCCGCGCAGGGCATAGTGCTGCTCGGGAACCGGGAAGCCTGCGCGTGTGAAGGTGTCACGGATCAGTCGGTTCGCGTCGAAGTACACTTGCCAGTAGTGCTGGTTGTTGCAATACGGACGCACGGCCAGGACTGCTCCCATAGGGTTGAACGTCAGAATCTCAACATCCGGTGCTGGCTCAGCGATCACATTCGGTAGTTTCGCCAGGGCGGGTTTCAGCAGCGCGATAGCCGCTGCGGGATCCACGCCATGCGCTACTTGCGCTGTGAGTTCGACTCGCCGGTAGGGGTTCGCCGAGAAGTTCTGGATTGTGTCCCCGAAGACCTTCCCATTGCCGACCATGGTCTTGACGTTATCGGGAGTCTTGAGGATCGTGGCGAACAGGCCAATTTCCTCGACCGTTCCAGTCACTCCCGCAGCCGTAACGAAGTCCCCAACTTTGAACGGCTGTAGGATCACTAGGAACACGCCGCCCGCAAAATTCGCCAGCATTCCTGACCATGCCATACCAACGGCGACCCCGGCCGCTGCCAGCAGTGCCGCAAAGCTGGTAGTCTCGACTCCGAAAAAGCCGAGCATTGCTACGACCAGCACGATATTCAGCAGGACAGCGGTGGCCGATTGGATGTAACGCGCCAGTGTGGGATCAATTCTCTGCTTGGTTAGCGGGCCACCGATTAATCGAAGCGCAAAGGCGATGAGCCACCGGCCAATGATCCAGATGGCAATCGCGCCCAGGATTTTCAAGCCGACCGTGGTCAGCATCGTCATTACAGTCTGCGTGATGGGGCTGAGATTAAAGTTCATGAATCCTCCGTCGCGACCAGCGCGGGGGCAACTGAAACACATATTGTGAAATGGAGGAACTGTCAGAATTTGCGGATGTGAGCAACCTCAGTTGTTAAAGAACCGCTGTCATACATGCCCACTGTCTCCACTCTGTTCGATACCAGGTGTTCAGTCCTCTTCTTTTTTGGGCTTTACTCGGCGATCAGGCTTCCGCCCGTCCTTAAACCCGGGTAGCCCTGTCAGTTCTGGCAGTTAGTGCATGCCCAACCGTGAACAATACTTCTACGGCACCTAGGCACGCACGCCGAGGCTGCGCCTTTCCAGGAGGAGTCGCGTGGAAAAACTACTAGCCGTATTGGTTGTGGGATCATGGCTGCTATGTGGAACTGTGGCGCGAGCCCAGACACCTGCACAGAAAGAAAGCGCTACGCACGTAATTAGCAATCAGGACATGGATCTGCTTCGGAAAGATCTTCGCTCGAAGAGAAAGCAGTTAATCGCGGCGAACTTAAAACTCACGGAGACCGAAGCGACAAAGTTCTGGCCGGTCTACGATCAGTACATCGGGGAGTTGATTACAATCAACGACAGGAAATTCGGCCTGATCCAGGAGTATGCGGACAACTGGGGCAAAATGACGAATGAGCAGTCTTTATTGTTTACTCGAAATTGGTTGGACATGGACATCGCGATAGCACAGTTGCGACAGAAGTACGTGCCAATGGTGGCCAAGGTTCTGGAAGGAAAGAAGACCGCAACTTTTTTCCAATTAGACCGACGCATTGCGATGATGATGGATCTGCAAGTGTCATCGCAGATGCCCCTGGTGCAGGATCAAGCGAGCAGTAGTGAGTCATCGAGTGGGAATCGCTAAAAGTTCATGAGGGATTCCGCTAAGGTTCACATTTTTGCGCACTTGTTGAACCGCTAGATCCGGCCCGCCAGCGCAGAATTTCTGCTTGAAGTGAAAGGGACGCGAGCGTGGATTGTCGTGCCGTGCTTATGCAGCCTTCTCTAAACCCGAAGAGACCCAAATACCCACCAGAAACTCAAGCCGCTCCCGAGGTCAGTTCACTTGCACCTGCGCTCTCGGCTGAAACTAACGGAATCCGAACGCTGATTTCAGTTCCTCCCGTTTGCTTCGATGTAATCGACATCGTGCCATGCATCAGGCTGGCGCGCTCTCGCATGCTGATGAGGCCTAGACCCTGGCTCATCATGACTGCCTCGGCATCAAAACCTACCCCATTATCATGAACTGTGAGCTGGATCTCTCCCAATGTCCCGTGGAGTCGCACCTCGAAATGCTGCACACCGCTGTACTTGATCGCATTGTTCAGAGATTCCCGTAAGACTCTGAAGAAAACACAGCGAAATCCCCTGTGGAACCGTTAGTGGGATGTCATCGGCTGCAAAATCAACGGTAACTGTGTCGCTCGCCGACTTCTCTGCAGAAGCTCCTGCAGGCTGTTACTAAGCCCAGGTACTCCAGTGTCGAAGAGTGCACGCGATGGGAAATTCCCTGAATCTCGATACCAATTTCGGATAGGCGCCGCTGTAGTTTGTTGACCCGGCTACGAACTTCTTGTCTGAACCAGGGATGTTCTGCTGGAATTGACTGAGATCGACGAACAACATGGCGATACGCTGGTTG
>DASRDJ010000038.1:0-5183 GCA_035652655.1 Terriglobales bacterium | reverse complement strand
AATCGTCGGGAAAGTTCTGAAGGTATTTGGCTCGACGTCGCAGGTACTTCTCATCGATGACCAGTCGAGCGGCGTGGGCGCGATTCTCGAGAAGAGCCGGCTGCAGGGAATTCTGCGTGGTACGTCGGCGGGCGAAGTAGTTCTCGAGCGCATCATGACCGACAACCCGGTGCAGCCCGGCGAAGAAGTTCGCACCAGCGGCGGCGATCGCATTTTTCCCAAGGGATTACCTGTGGGGACGGTAACAAGAGTTGGCAATGGCTCGGACCTGTTTTTGAGCATTCGGGTTAGGCCCGCTGCGAACCTCAGCAAGCTGGAAGAAGTGTTGGTGGTAACCAAACTGGTGGAGCAGGAACCCACCCAACTGCAGACCGGGCCGGTGCGCGCCGCGGATATTCTGGCGCAGCGGCTGCCTTCAGTTCCGGATAAGCCTGCGGCGGACGCGGAAAAACCCAAGCAGGATGCCCCTGCCAAGGAAGCCGCCAATCCCGCAGCGCCGTCTCCGGGCAAGACAAACCCTACGCCTCGCGCTGACGTAACCCCAAACCCGCGATCCGATTCGATTACCCCGATCTCTCCGAAGAGCTCGGGCGCGGGCGCCACTGTTCTGCAGCCGGCAACCGCGCATGGACCTGCTCCGGCGCCCGTCAAAGTGGCCGATCCAATACAGCCGGTCGCGCCCAAGACCAAGCCCGCCATACCTCCGGCGCGCGCGACCGAGCCCCCCGCTCAGAACGGACCGCAGTAATGCCAATCACTTACACATCCGGGGAGCAGGTTGAGGTTTACCGGTTTAACTGGCTGATCACGCTGGGCGTGCCGGCGACCGCGCTTTTTTTGCAGGCCTGGCTGCCACACCAGTTTCCCTCATTCGCCTTGCTGGATCTGCCGCTGCTGGTGACGATCTTTTTCGCGATCTCGCGGCGCAATCCGATTTCCGGACTGCTGACGGGCGGCGCCATTGGCGTCTTTCAGGACGCTCTTACCGGGCTGCCCATCGGACTCAACGGTATCGCCAAGACGCTGGTCGGCTACGCGGCATCGTCACTAGGAGTGAAGATCGACGTGGAGAACGCGGGAGCGCGGCTGCTGGTCACGCTCGTGTTTTGCGTCGCGCACAAAGTCATCTATTTCACGGTCGCACGCGGCATGGTGAATCTCACCATGCACTGGAACTGGCCGCACGAGCTTTGGTCGGCGTTTGTGAATGCGATCGTAGGCGTATTCATGTTCTACGCATTGGATCGCTTCAAGCTCAGAACGTGAAGGCAGGTCTCAGTTCTCGGTTTCAGTGGAAACCTTGAAGATGCTGAACTTAAGTGACACACGAAAGAGTCAGCGAGCCACAAATGCGGCATTAGAATTGTGTATTCGATGAAACTGAGAACTGGGATCTGAGAACCGAGAACTGATGTTTGGTCGTGACGAAAAAGTATCGTCGATCCGCCTGACGGCGGTGCAGTACATCATCCTGATCATCTTCATGATCCTCGCCTACGGGCTGTGGCGTCTGCAGGTGATGCAGAGTGATTTCTACGCGCAGCTGGCTGAGAAGAACCGCATCCGCAATGTCCCGATTCTGGCCCCGCGCGGCAAGATCCTTGATCGTCAGGGCCGCGTCATTGTCGATAACTACCCGTCGTTCTCGGCACTACTGCTGCGCGATTCGACACGCGACCTGAACGCGGACGCCGACGTCATCGCGCAAGGCCTCCATCTCGAACCCAAGGAAGTCCGCGACCGCATCCGCAAGTTCACCTCGATGCCGCAGTACCAGCCCATCTTTTTAAAAGACGACATCACGCCCGACGAACTGGCCTTCATCGAGTCGCACAAGAACGAACTGCCGGAACTCGACACTATCATGGCGCACCGGCGCCTCTATCCGCGCAACGGATTCATGGCGCATCTGGTCGGCTACGTCGGCGAAGTCACCGAGACAATGCTGAACCAGCCGCAGTTCGAGTTCTATAACCCCGGCGACGTGGTCGGCGTCTCGGGCGTGGAGAAGCAGTACAACCAGATCCTCATGGGACAGAACGGATCCCGGCGCGCGCTGGTCGACAGCCGCGGCAAGGAAATGGGCCGGCTCGACGAAACGCCCGCCGTTCCCGGCAAGCAGCTGAAGCTGACTATCGATATCGATCTGCAGATTGCCGCCGAAGAAGCTCTGGCAGGGAAGAACGGCGCAGTGGTGGCGATGGATCCACGCAACGGTGAGATTCTCGCCATGGTGAGCCGCCCTACATTCGACCCCAACGACTTCGCTGTGCGCGTCTCACGCGACGAGTGGAACAAGCTGGTCAATGATCCCGACAAGCCGCTGTTGAATAAAGCTATTCAGGCACAACTCGCTCCCGGCTCCACATTCAAGATCATCATGTCGGTCGCGGGGTGGCAAGAAAACATCGCGCAGACACTCAACGTGCACTGTACAGGTGGCGCGACGTTCTACGGTCGTCGGTTCGGCTGCTGGGTCAAGGGTGGGCATGGCCCAGTCGACTTCACCAAGGCCATCTATCAATCCTGCGATGTCTTCTTCTATACGCTCGCAGAAAAACTTGGTATCGATCGCATCGCCAAGTACGCCACCGCGCTCGGCCTCGGTCAGAAAACGGGCATCGACTTGCCGAATGAAGTGAGCGGCGTGATGCCCTCGGAAGAATGGAAAATCCGCAACTTCAAGCAGAAATGGTTTGCCGGTGAAACGATCTCGGTGGGGATCGGGCAAGGCGCCATCGCCACCACTCCGGTTCAATTGATACGAGCAATCTCCGCCATCTCCATGGATGGCCGCATGGTTGTTCCGCATGTGGTGAATCCCACGGAACTGCCGACCGGCGTCGTCGACGTCCAACGCTACACGGAAGTTAAAACCGTTCCGATCGACAGCGCGGGATACACCACCATCACCGACGCGATGGCGCGCGTGCTGCTTCCGGAAGGCACCGCTCCCTCGGCTCACATTCCAGGCATCGACATCGCCGGAAAGACGGGCTCGGCGCAGATCGTTTCGCTGGCCCTGCGCGCGAAACACGCGAACGACGATGACTTCGCGCAGAACGGCTGGTTCGTCGGATTCACACCGCGCCGCAATCCGGAAATCATCGTCTGTGTCTTGTTCGAAGGCGGCGAGCATGGAAAACTGGCCGCGCGTCTCGCGACCCAGGTGATCAAAGCGTACGTCGACAAGCAAAACCGTCAGCCCACGAAGATGGCGAAAGACGGTGCAAAGGTCGACGTGGGCGCTCTGTGGACCGCTCCCGACGAGGACGGAAAAGAAAACAACGGCATCGGCGCAGGCCACTTTGTGGTCGAGGCCTCAAAGAAGAAGCCTCCGCTCGCTGCGGCAGCACCGGGTTTGCAATGAATTGGCTCATAGCTGTTAGCACATGGCGGGTAGCGAGCAAGGGAGCTTTTGCCATCGGCTACCAGCTACCAGCGACGAGCCAAGCTAAGACTAAAGACTAATGTCCCGCTACGTCTCATACCGCGATTTCGACTGGCTGCTGATCATCTTCGTCCTGATGATCTGCGCCATCGGTGTCTTTGAAATCCAGAGCGCCACGGTGCACACGAAGTTCGCCGGCGCCCACATCAAGCAGTTGTATTGGATTGTCGGCGGCTTGATCGGCATGTTTCTGGTCAGCCTGCTCAACTACCAGGCGCTGCTCGAGCAGGTGCACTGGATGTACATCGGCGCCATCGCGTCGCTGATGTCGGTCATGATCTTCGGCCAGAAATATCTGGGCGCGCGCCGCTGGATCAAAATGCCCGGCGGGCAGCACTTCCAGCCCTCGGAATGGGTCAAGCTGATCCTGATTCTCGCCGTCGCCAAGTATTTCGCCGACATGCACCACCGCGACCTCTCCTGGTCGGATTTCATCAAGGCGGGCGCCATCGTGGGGATTCCCATGCTGATGGTGCTCGCGCAGCCCGACCTCGGCACCGCACTGACTTACATGCCGATCGCGTTGATGGGACTCTTCCTCGGAGGTGTGCGCCTGAAGCAGGCGCTGATTGTCTTGATCATCGCGGGCTCCGTCATGCCCTTGGCCTGGCACAAGCTGAAGCCGTACCAGAAAGACCGCCTCATCAGCTTCATGGAGCCGGAAGCCGACAAGCAGGGTTCCGGATACCAGGTCATTCAATCCAAAATCGCCGTGGGTTCGGGTGGCATTTGGGGAGGCACAGGTACGCAGACGCATCTTTCCTACCTGCCCGTGCCCCAAACTGACTTCATTTTCGCGGCTTTTTCCGAAGAACACGGCTTCGTAGGAGCTTTGGGGGTGCTCCTGCTATACTTCATAGTGCTGATGCGGTTGACGCAGAACGCTCAGACGGCGCCCGACCGCGCTGGAACGTTCGTGGTAATGGGTGTGGTAGCTGTGCTTAGCTTTCACATCCTGGTCAACGTCGGCATGGTGGTTGGCTTTATGCCGGTCACCGGAATACCCTTACCGCTGATGAGTTATGGCGGGTCTTCTGTCCTGTTTATGTTTTTAGCGCTGGGCATGGTCATGAATGTCCGCATGCGCCGTTTCGTGAACTGATGCAGGAAGGGCCTCGCTGCCAGATTGCAGTACCCGCGCGGAGGCGCGGCTAGAACAAGATTACGATCGCCCTCGCGTAAAGAGGGCACTCACCGGCCAGAAGAAGTAAAGGCCGGGCAGGATTGCAGCCCGCGCTGCCGGGCGGGAAACGGCCCCCTCCCCACTGAGGAGAGAGCGGTCACAACCCCGGGACGGCGCAACATTGCGATACGTGCATAAGATTCCCAAGCTTTCGCTGCGGATTCGCTTCTGGAGTGCTTTCCAGAAGGCTCGTCCACATGTGTGTGGACTCGTACCCATCGCGACGTTCGATCCTCCCCTGCTTGCCCTCGCTTCTGCCCCGGTGACCCTGCGGCCCTGAAAGCCCGCAGACCCCGGAGTACGAATGAACAAAGAACTATTCGTCACCTCGACGCCCCACGAAACCAAGGTGGGCCTGGTGGAGGATGACCAGCTTGCCGAAATCTACCTCGAGCGCGAAAACGAATACACCCTGGCCGGTTCCATTTACAAAGGACGCGTGACCCGCGTGCTTCCCGGCATGCAGTCCGCTTTCGTGGACATCGGCCTGGAACGCGACGCCTTCCTGTACGTTTCCGATTTCATGGAACTTGAGGAACAGGACGACGA
>DASRDJ010000037.1:0-3011 GCA_035652655.1 Terriglobales bacterium | reverse complement strand
GCCGTGATCAATAAACAGCCTCTTACCGATCTGCGCCCCCGGATGAATCTCGATCCCAGTCATCCAGCGCGCCCACTGCGAGATCAGGCGGGCAAGCAGATACAAACGAAGCCCATAGAGCCAGTGAGTAAAGCGATGAATCCAGACGGCATGCAGGCCGGGATAGCACAGCAAGACTTCCAGCCGCGACCTGGGCGCCGGGTCGCGCTCCATGATCGAGGTGACGTGTTCTCCGATGTTGCGTATCAGGCTCATGATGGTTTACACCGCTACAGCTTCCATGGCCAGTGCTTCCTGGCGCAAGTGGTCGAATAGGATACTGGTCAAGTAACGCTCCCCAGAGTCGGGCAGCACGACGACAATCAGCTTGCCGGCATTTTCCGGACGGCGCGCAACTTGCACGGCCGCATGCGCCGCTGCGCCGCAGGAAATTCCGCTGAGCAGGCCCTCTTCCTGCGTGAGCCGCCGTCCCATTTCAATCGCGTCTTCGTTCGGAACCTGGATGACTTCGTCAATCAGGTCGGTGCGAAGAACCTCCGGGATGAAGCCCGCCCCGATCCCCTGAATCTTATGCGGGCTGGGCTTGCCGCCCGAAAGCACAGGACTGGCGCTCGGTTCCACGGCAATCGCGCGGAATGACGGCTTGCGCAGCTTGATGTATTCTGCCACGCCGGTCAGCGTCCCGCCGGTCCCGACGCCGGAAACGAGGATATCCACCTGACCATCAGTATCGTTCCAAATCTCCGGCCCGGTGGTCTCGCGATGAATTTTCGGATTCGCCGGATTCGAGAACTGCTGCAGCATGTAGCCGTCCGGCGTTTCAGCCAATATCCGCTCGGCTTCGTCGACGGCTCCCGGCATTCCTTTCGGTCCAGGCGTAAGGATAATCTCGGCTCCAAAAGCGCGCAGCAGAACCCGCCGCTCCAGGCTCATAGTTTCCGGCATAGTAAGGATCAGCCGGTAGCCACGCACGGCCGCCACGAACGCAAGCCCGATGCCGGTGTTGCCGCTGGTAGGTTCGATCAGAATGGTCTTACCTGGCTGGATTTTTCCCAGCCGCTCGGCTTCGTTGATCATGCTCACGCCGATGCGGTCTTTCACGCTCGAGCATGGATTGAAGCTTTCAAGCTTGGCCGCGACCGTAGCTTTCGCGCCTTCCGTAACCCGGTTCAAACGCACCAAAGGAGTGTTGCCGATCAATTCAGTCACGTCATTGGCGATCTTCATGAAATGCTCCGTTAAATTCTGACTTTAGGATTGCGCTATGGAATTGGATGTAGCCAGGGACGTCCTAGCTACAACAACAGCAACAACAGGCGCAGAGAGCCTGACGGAACCGATCGGACCGGATTGGAAGGGCAGGAAGCATGCTCGCTTCTTCGCTAATAAGTAAATCTACCACGCCGCAGGGATCGAAGTCACATCGAACGCAGAATCGGGTACTGGCTCAATTTAGATTGAGCCCACGACCCAGAATCGCGCCAGGACTGCTTTTTGGTATCCTTCGTTGGCCTCAATATTGGTATCGGGAGGGCACGGCTTCATCCCTGCTGTTCTTTGGTCTCAACATTAGTATCGGGAGGGCATGGCTTCAGCCGCGCCGTTCAAGGCCACTAGAAAAGCGGGCTTCAGCCCCCTCAGGGATGGCGGCGAGGCTTTCCCGCTCAGGCATGCGAGGAGCCATTGATGGCGCGCAAATTCAAAGAGCTATCCGAACGCGAAATCCTGGCGCTGGCAATCGCGCTGGAGGAAGAGGACGGTCGCGTCTACGCCGATTTCGCCGAAGGCCTGCGCGAAACCTATCCCGCGACCGCCAAACTTTTTGAAAACATGCGTGAGGAGGAATCGCAGCACCGCGCCAGTCTGATCGACACTTACCGCACCCGCTTCGGCGAACACATTCCTCTGGTCCGCAGACAGGACATCAAGGGATTCATCCAACGCCGCCCATTTTGGCTGACGCGTCCCCTGAAAATTTCGGAAGTCCGCAAGCAGGCCGAGATCATGGAACTGGAGACGACCCGGTTCTACGAGCGCGCCATCAACCAGGTGACCGACGCCGGGATTCGAAAACTGCTCGGCGACCTGGCCGAGATCGAGCGCAAACACCAGGTGCAGGCGGAGGCGCTGCAGGAAAACATCAAGGCCGACGCCGGGAAATCGGAAGACGAAGCGCAACGCCGCCTGTTCGTACTGCAGATCGTGCAACCGGGACTGGCCGGCCTGATGGACGGCTCAGTCTCGACCTTGGCCCCGGTTTTTGCAGCCGCCTTCGCCACCAAAAGCAGCCACGATGCCTTTGTCGTTGGCTTGGCGGCATCGATCGGCGCCGGCATCTCGATGGCCTTCGCCGAAGCTCTGTCGGACGACGGCTCCCTCACTGGCCGTGGCCGCCCCCTCCTGCGCGGAGCCGTGACCGGCCTAATGACCGCCGCCGGCGGCATCGGCCACACCCTGCCGTTTTTGCTCAAAGATTTCCACGCAGCGTTCATCGCTGCCGTCATTATCGTAGCCATCGAGTTGGCATCGATCGCTTGGATTCGCAATCGGTACATGGACACGCCCCTACTCTCAGCCGCGTTTCAGGTTGTGGTCGGCGGAGTGCTCGTATTTATCACAGGGATATGGATTGGAAGCTCGTGAGGGGGGACTCGCCTGGTGCGATCAGATAGGAGGATTTACTCCGCCGTCAGTCCCATTCAAGGCCAGTTACGAAAATCATCGCCAGGCTAATGAAATCGTGGTAGCGTTTCGTGCTCAGTCTGATACTTGGGAGCGTGATATGTACTGGCGCGGCTTCATACTCGCTTCGGCATGTTTGTGCTGCTGCCTTCCGTCCTTGTCAGGACAGGAGCAGGGTGAGGGACCAACGAACGAGAAAGCACAAAAGACCTTTAAGGAAGCGTCCGAGTTGGAGCGGAAGCATGACACGCACTGGGCGCTCGAGGGCTTTAAGAAAGCGGACAAGCAAGACGGCGGTCACTGTCTAGCGTGCCAGAAGAAAATGATTA
>DASRDJ010000036.1:0-3019 GCA_035652655.1 Terriglobales bacterium | reverse complement strand
TTGCGGTCACGACAACGGATGGCCAACGCGTTGCACTGGACGATCTGACCGGTAAGGTGGTCCTGCTCGATTTCTGGGCCACCTGGTGCGCGCCGTGCCGCGAGGCCTTGCCTCACATGCGCGAGATCGCGAAGAAGTTTCAGGGACAGCCCCTCGTGGTGCTGAGCGTCAGCCTGGACGAAGATGAGCAGAAGTGGAAGGACTTCATCGTGAAAAACGAGATGACCTGGCTGCAGTGTCGCGACGGCGGGTTTACCGGGCCAGTCTCAAGGATGTTTGGTGTGCAGGCAATTCCTCACACCTTCACAATCGATGCGGACGGCGTCCTGCAGGACGAGCGTATCGGCGACGCATCGGTCGAGGGCAAGCTGAAGAAACTCATCGCCCGCGCGCGAGAGTTCCAGGCCTCACAAAAGCCTGGGCAGTAAGGTTGGCAACTCAGTTCTCTGTTCAGTGAGAGTAAAACGAACAGGTTTCACCGAGAACTGAGAACCGAGAACTGAGAACTGAGAACTGGGTTTTACGGCTGCGTCGGCGCCAACGCCTTCCACTTCTCAATCACCGCTTGCGGAAACACCGGAGCCCCCTGCGGAATCTTTCCCTGAGTGATCGCCCAATGGTCAAGCCATCCAGTCCCTTCTTCTCCCACATACGTGTCAGGGAGGCTATAAGCGGAATCGCCGAGTGCGTCTTCTAGCGTAATGAACCGATATCCTCTCTTGCGGAAGAGATCGAGCAGTTCTCCGATGTGGTCCGCCTCCAGTTGATTCGCGTGCAGCAAGATGATCTGCTTCGGCTCATAGCCCACAATTTGTTTTGAGACCTGCTCTGCATAAGCAAACTCTGCGTCGCTGTATGCGAGATAGCTCTTCGCAAGTTCGTCCTGCGCCGCCGCGTCACCGCGCCTTTTGGCGTCTTCGTAGACGCCGGCGTAGGCCCAATCCCAGGCATCCAGCGTGATCGGAGCGATCCGATAACCTCTCGCAACAAGAAACGCTTCGGCCTCGCGCCGGGTCTGCAGGTCGCGGCCGGTGTCAAGGTACGGATGCCGGAAATATCGCATCTTCATCTTGTGCTCAGCCAATAACAGACTGGTCACACTCTCGCCCTGGATCACATCGTCTTCCCACGCCTTCAGTCCCACGCGATTCAGCGAAGCGTGGCTGTAAGTGTGATTGCCCAGTTCAAATCCGAAGTCGAGCCACATCTTGAGAGCATTGATCCTCTGGTCGACCTCTCCAGGTTTGTAGAGCTTCTTTTCGTTGACGAACCCAACCACCGGAATCTTCTGATCGCGGAGCGTAGTCAGCAACTTCGTAGTCATCTCGGTGATAGCCGGTGCGAGCAGTAAGTTGGAGGCAGCGGGTAAGTCGTCAATCGTAATGGCAACCTGGCGGTCAGGCTTCTTGTCCGCCGCCTTCGACTTTGCTGGATTTCCGAAAACGCACAGCGCGCATATAACAACCAAAGATGCGTGGAATGTTTTCACTGAAATAATCCTCCTGATTGGCGCAATGTGTGTTTGGATTCATAGAGACGCGGCGTGCCGCGTCTCATGCCCGGAACGGGAGCTGCGGGAAGCCATCCTCTACGAATATGGGCCCCGAGCACGGGCCCTTTCCCTCGACGACGCTCAAACACCGCTACTTCGTCGTCATCTGATCGTGATCGTAATACTCGTACGCCGACATCGGCTTCGCTCCGCCCTTCTTCCAGATACGCGATTCCGCCGGCAACTTGCCCAGCACACGCGCCATCTCCCGGACATGCTCAGCCACCGACCCGCAACAAGATCCAATGTAGTTGATACCAATCTCGCGAGCCCGGAGCGCATACTCGCCCATTTCTTTGCGCGTGAGTTGCAGCGGATCGAGCCCGTAAGGAAACTCAGGCAGACTGGTGAAGTCAGGAGTCTCTTTCGGAGTGCGATATCCCACCGGCTGACAGGCGAGATATCCGTCCACCGCCTTACGCATCTTTTCCATTGACGGCAGCGTGTGCTCCGGCGAACGCAGACAGTTCATGCCTACGATGTCAGCCCCAGCGTCCAGCAGAGTCTTGGCAGCGTCAGCTGCACTCGTGCCTTCCGCAGTCTCATCTTTGTTCTCGAAGCAGATTGTCACCATCACCGGCAGGCCAGTCTTCTTCGCGCGCTCAACGGCCAGCAACGCCTCCCCCAGCCACGAAAACGTCTCTCCGATGATGAAGTCCATGCCTTCATCGCACTGGATCTTGAGCTGTTCGTCAAATGTCTCACGAACGCGATCAGCCGCCGAAGCGCTGCCATGCTCATACATCCACGTAAGACTGAGGTTCCCGGCCACGAGACACTGATCGCCCGCAACTTCCTTAGCGACGCGCACCGCAGAGCGATTGATGTCCTCGACGCGGTCTTCCAGACCGACCGTCGCAAGCTTGTCACGGCTGGCGTAAAAAGTAAGAGCCTGCAAGACCTCGGCCCCCGCTTCGCGGAACTCAATGTGCAGTTCGCGCAGCGCATTGGGATAGACGATCGCAACCTCAGGCGTGAACGGCCCCGGACGCACCCATCCGCGCTTTTCCAGTTCAAGCAAATAACCGCCATCACCGAGAACCGGTCCATCCTTCAAACGCTCAAGAATACCTCTCTTAGCCATGTGCGCTCCTGCTTAGATGTAGCGTCGGCATCCCGCCGGCTGTGGAGAGGGTATCCTGCCCTCGCCGCTGGAAGCGAGAGGATACCCGAAACCACTTAATCATCTTTATATTCAAACTCCGCCTTGATCGGCTTGCCCTCGGCAAAGCGCGACGGACGAAACGCCGAGATGTCCACGGTCGTCGCCACGCCGTCGAGAATCAGTTCCGACATCACCAGCCCGATCGCCGGTGAAATCTTGAAGCCCATGCCGGAAAATCCGGCGCAGATATAGAGCCCTTCGATCCCGGGAACCTGTCCCAGGAGCGGCCGCGCATCCGGAGTCATATCGTAGACACCAGTCACGCCGCGCATGACTTCCGCGCTCTCGATCTTCGGGACGCG
>DASRDJ010000035.1:0-64164 GCA_035652655.1 Terriglobales bacterium | reverse complement strand
ACCAGAGCTTCGCCATGAGACTCCCCGGAAGTGAAGTAGCGCAACATAAGCAGTTGATTCTAACTGATGAAGGGTGGGGATACGGGGAAGGCAACTGAGGAATCAAGGGTTTTCTCCGTGACATAGTGGTGATCAAACGGTAAAATCCTTTCCAGCCACAGGGTCATCGCCACGCTGTGGTCCTGCCACGCTCGTTTCGGTTCCCTAGAATCTCTGGCCCAGGAGGAATGGTGTATCTCGACGAGACGACCACGCTGAAACCGAAAACAAAGATTCGATGTCTTATCGCGGACGATCACGTCTTGGTGCGCCAGGGAATTCGTCGACTACTTCAAGACGAGCGCGACGTAGAGATCGTTGGGGAGGCGGGCGATGCGGCCGAGGCTTTAAAGGGCGTGATTGAACTCCGCCCGGACATTGTGCTGATGGACATTGGTATGCCCGGGTTCTCTTCCTTCGACGCAACCCGCGTCATCCAGACGGACTATCCACAAACTCGAGTGATTTTTCTAACCATGCACGAAAGTCAAGAGTACGTGATGCAGGGACTGCAGGCAGGCGCTGCCGGGTACCTGCTCAAAGACACGCCCGCCGACAAGCTCGCCAGCGTGCTTCGCGACGTGCATCGCGGGGGAAAATTCGTCAGCCCGGAAGTGTTGGGTGGGCTGTTGGACAACGGGAAATTCGGACAGGAAAGACCCCGGCCATCTCGCACCTCATTGACGCCGCGCGAGACGGAAATCATGAAACTGCTGGCCGAAGGGAACACTGTCCGCAAGATAGCCGGCATGTTGGGCCTCAGCCTGAAGACCGTGGAAGCGCACAAATTCAATCTCATGCGCAAGCTCGATATTCATAACAAGGCGGAACTGGTGCATTGCGCGATCCGGAAAAAGATCGTGAAAATGCCGGTCGGATTCTAGTCTTCTACTCTCAGCAGCCCGCGCGCTCTGCCAGGGTTGCGACGTCAGGAACTTCAAGATCGGGCTTGCCGCTTGCAGGTCTCACTGCCCCAATTCCCGCCCGGGGCGAAGGACGATTCACCCACACCGTTGCCAGACCCAATGACTGCGCAGGCAGCACGTCGTGATAGATGCTCTGCCCGACGTGCACAATCTGATCGGGAGTCGCGGAAGCTCTCTTCAAGGCCATCTGAAAAATCTCCCGCCCCGGTTTGTAGCAGCGGGCCTGGTGCGCGGTGGTCACGCTCTCGAATTCAACCGGCAGCCACTCACGCGTGCGGGCAAAGATGTCGTCATCGATATTCGAAATAATCGAGAGCCGGAACTTCGTCGCGAGGCGCTTTAGCGCCGCAACCGTGTCAGGCCAGGGCCGCCATCGCGGCACGGAATTCGGCAGGGCATTGATTTCAGCCTCCGTCGGCGCAAACCCTAGCCGTTCGCCGAAGGCGCGAACTACCGACCGGAGGACCTCGCGATATTGAAGGTAATTTCCGTTTTCTATTCCTGCTTCGAGTTCTCCATACAGGGCCAGCAGCTCAGCGTCCGATATGGATTTTCCATGCGCAGCCAACACGGGGCGGAGGGCGGAAAATATTCCGCTCTCCCAATCGATGAGAGTTCCGTAACAATCAAATGTCAGGAGTTTTGCTTTCGAAAAGTCGAGCATGATCAATCCTGAAGAGTCAGCGTTCCAAGCTCAAAAAGAATCCCGGAGACTGCGGCCTCCGGGATGTTCTTGGTCAACAAATCAGGCGAACTATGGTTCGACCTGCAACGAACTCTCCAGCTTGAAGCTGACGGCCGACTCAGCCGGCAGAGTAACGTCACGATTTCCGGTGTACGCGGATCCCGCTGTGCCCGCACCGCCGCCGACCAGCGCGCCGATGGCCGCCCCCTTACCGCCGCCTGCCAACGCACCGATCAGGGCACCTGCGCCGGCGCCTCCGCCAATCATCGCGGCAGTGCGTTTACCCTTGCCCTTTTCGGAACGTTGAACTGAAGAAGTCTCAATCGACCGCTGGCGGCCGCCTATAGTGACGGAGTTCAGCTTGATCTGGAGCAGCGATGCTCCCTTAAACTTGCCAGCCTCGTGTGCCGCGACTACCGTTCCGCTGGCAGTTGCGCCGCCGGGGATCACCGTTTTGCCTTCGGCTTCGACCGGCTCGGCGAGAGTGGCAGAAAAGCTCTGACCGGCTTGGCTCTCCTTCGAGCTGAGCGTCTCTCCCAAGCGCACAGTAAGAACGGTGCCGGCGGGAATCACGATCGGCGCCGGTGCCGCTGCAGCCTCTTTGCCCGAGGCCATCGCCCCGCCCTTGCCACTGCCCTTCGCAGAAGTGGTGGCAGAGCTATTGTCGGCGGTCGCCGCAGCACCGTTGGACGCAGGATTATTCGGATTGTTCGAGTCAGTGGTGGTCGCCGAGTTGGCATCGTTCGCCGGCGGTTTCGAAGTACAGGCGGCAACTGCAAAGGTCAGATAGCAAGCCAGGGTGAGCAGTCCAAGACGTGATCGCATGAGAATCTCCAGTTGGAAATGTAATGAAACGCCGGTAGTACCGCAAGCGTGCGGAATGCGAACTACGTCTTTACCGGTTCTTGACCAGCAGCCGGAGTGGGATCGCATTCCTCGAGCGTATCCAATTGCAGTGGGAGCGTATCGCCCTCAGACGAAGCGGTGGGAGCCGGTGGCGCCGGCTTTGGAGCAAGAAATTTCTCGGTGTTCAGCAAGGGCCGGCCCAGCGACGGACTGTAACTGGTCCAGGGATTCTCCTGTTCCCCTTCCCGTTCGAAGAGCGCCCGCATGCTTTCCATTTTCGAGTCGAGATCGTCCATGTAGTGCAGGAGCAGGGCTTCGGGAAACATCGGGAGTTTCGGCGATCCAAACTCGTATTGGCCGTGATGGCTGATAATCAGGTGCTCAAGCAAAGTCTTCAGCTCCGGCGGGAAATCTGGAACCAGCGAGAGCTTGGCCTGCAACATCTCGAGCTCGATGATCATGTGCCCGAGCAATTGTCCCCGGGTGGTGTAGGAGAAGGACCGATTGTAGGTCAACTCGTGAATCTTGCCGATATCGTGCAGAAACGCACCCGCAAGGACCAGATCGCGGTTCACCTGAGGGTAGTTGCGGCAGATCAGGTCACACGACCGGAACAGGGATACGACGTGATCCAGCAGGCCACCGATATAGGCGTGATGCAGTGTTTTCGCGGCCGGCGCATTGCGGTAGGCTTGCGCAATTTCAGGATCGGCCATGAATCCCTGAATCAGCCGCTTCAGGTGCTGGTTCTGAAAGCCCGCTACAAAGTCGGTCAACGTCTGCCACAGTTCGTCAATGTTCTTCGTGGTCTTGGGCAGGTAGTCGGAGTAGTCGATTTCGGACTCGCCCAGCCGGCGCAGCTTGTGAATCGTCAACTGGAAGCGATTCTTGTACTTGTTGATGAGGCCCTTGATCTTGAGGAAGTCATCCTGCTCAAAAGCGTCGAGAGCATCCTCGACGTTGTCCCACATCTTGGCTTCAATCTGGCCGGTCCGGTCGCCGAGAGTGAGCGCCAGGTAAGGGTCGCCGGTCTTTTTCGGCTTGACCTGCTTCGACACCACCACGAAACTCGAGGTGATGATCTTGTTTTCCTGAACGCTGCAGTCGCAGATGAAGAACTGTTTCATGAATGATGTCGATTCATTCCCGAGCGCCGGAAAATCTGCTCGCTGGTCCCGAGTCTATTTAAAGATGCCTAGCTTTTTCTTCTTCTTGAGATTTTTGGCGCCAGCTTCTTTACCGGGCGTCTCGACCGGCTTCGTCTGATTCGGGCTGGCACCCGTATCGACGTAACCCTGGCGCACGTCGATGAACGCTTCTTCGCGCAACTTCTTCAGATAGGCACGAAGTGCGGGCTGGAGTTTCTGATAATAGAGGGCGTCCTGAATTCGCGGCTCCATCTGCTTCATGGTAGGGACTCCGGCCTGCTGGTGTTCGGTTACCTTCAGGATCACGAACCCTTGCTTGGTGCGGATCGGCTCTGTAATGTCTCCGGCCTTCATCGCGAACGTGCGGTCTTCCAGTTCCTTGGAAAGCGTACCGCGCTTAAACAATCCCAGGTCGCCGCCTTGTGCCGCGCTGGGACCGTCGGAACTCTTTTTCGCCACTTCGTCGAAGGCAGCACCTTTTTGAATCTGATCATGGAGCGCATTAGCTTTCGCCTCGGCGGCCGCGAGATCGTCAGCAGCGGGCGCGGGCGGGGGCGTCGGTTCTGGAGTCTTTGTGCTGTCTGTTGCGCTGGGAGGCGCGGCTGGATCCTTGACTGGCGTGATAGAGGAAGGCTTCGAGGTCGCGACCAGAATCTCACTCAGCCGAATCTGCTCCGGCTGTTCCATCTCACTCTTGTGCTCTTCGTAGAACTTCTGCTCTTCTTCCTTCGTGATGTTCAAATGTCCGCCGACTTCGCGGCCAATGACCTGTTGCGTAATGATCTGGTTGCGCATGTTCTGCTTGAAATCTTCGTAGGAGATGCCCTGCGCCTGGGCGGCTTTTTCAAGGTCGTCGAGCGACTCCAGGTTCATCTGCTTGCGCATCTCGTCGAGTTTTTTGATCAGCTCGGTATCGGCCGAGAGACCCAGATCCTTGCCTTTGTCGATCAGGAGCTGCTGGTCAATCAGATCGCGCAGGACGTCTTTCTCTTTCTCAGAGAAATCTTTCTCCGTTGTGTTCGGTTGCTGCTGCTTCATTTCGTCTTTAATCTGCGACTTGCTGCGATCAAAGTCCGAGCGGGTGATGATTGAGTTATTGACGCGAGCAATAATCTCCTCGACCACCGTGTCAGCGTTCAGGAGGACAGGCAGGACGGCCAGGAATCCGCAAAGACACACAAATTTTTTCTTCGTCATACGGGATACCACCAAGGGAGCCTCAAGCCGTAGCCGGACTCGACAAGAACTTAGAAGCTTTGCAAGATTGTAAACCCAGCCCTTGTGGCTGATCCAGCACGTTTGGCCCCTGATGGCTAGGCGGAGGCGGCGCGCACCAGGGCGAGGGCGGTGATGTCGTTCTGAATGGGCGCCGAACAGGCAAACCGCTGAACATCGTCAAGGATGGAGTGACAGACCGCACGGGCCCCAGTCAAGCTGGCGTTTTTGAGGGCGGACTCGACCCGTTGTAGGCCGAACTCCTGGCGCTTGCACTCGGTCTCCACCACCCCGCGGGATACGAGCGCGAGGGCTGAGCCGGGCTCCATAGCGATGACGCGAGCTTCGGAGGTCGAAAGCGAGAACAATCCCAGCGGCAGGCCGGTGGCTCCCAGTTCTGAAATTTCGTTTGAATGACGGACCAGCGCAGGCGTGTGGCCGGAGTTGAAGTAGCACAGGATGCCGGTGTCTTCGTTGTAACAGCCGGCGAACGCAGGACTGGAATGCACGCCGCCGGCAGCGTCCATGATGGCGCGGTTCAGAGCAAGGCACAACTCCGTCATGGCATCGGATTCGTTGGCGTCGGGAGGGGTCAGCAGTTTCGTGCCTGTTTCGCGGAAGACTTTCTGCGCGATCGAGAGGATTTCCTGATTTTGTTCGCGTCGACCGGCGACATCCAGCAAGCCGAAAAGAACGCGTGAAGGGTTCACCCGGATCGAGTCATAAAAGTCACCCGCACTGCGTTCTCCGGCGAATGCAGCGGCAATTTCAGCGTTTTTTAAACTCGGGAAAGCGGCAGCGACCGGCTCGATCGCGACCGGAATCTTCTTATTGCGACGAAGCAGCAAGCCCCTCATAGACAGACCTAGAATTGGCTGAAGTTAGCACACCAGCACAGGCTTGGCTAGGTGGAACGGGAAGAAGATTTGACGCCCTTATTCCCCATATTTTGCGCCCAGGAAGTGTCCGACCTCAGACTCAAGCTGCCCGTAGTCGGAGTGGATCGTAGCGCGCAGTGCCGCTTCGGAGGAACTGCCTTGGCCAATGCGTTCCAGGATGCGTTCGACATCGCTCATCCCGTAAGTCTGGCCGATGTACTCGACGGCTGCGAGCGATTCGTCGTAGGCGACGACTGCTTCGACATTGGAGAAGCGCATGAAGCTGCCTTCGAGCATGTTGTAGGGAATCGCGTGTTGCGTACGGAACAGTTGCCCGATGCGACGTCCGTCGGAGGCTAGCGACTTTCCTTCCATCGCCTGTGCGACTCCTTCGTTGAGCCAGGTGGGGCAGCGTCCGTTCGAAGCCTGGTTCACGAACGAGTGTGCAAGCTCATGTTTCAGAACACGCGCCAAGTCAGAGGTCATTGAAGCAACGCCGCTGATCGGGATGCGCAGTTTGCCGTCGTTGACAGCGCCCGACCAGGATGGCGCTTGTGTTACGTCGAAGAACGCCTGCTCCGTATAGAGAATCACGGGGATGTTGGCTCGCGGAGCTACTCCGAGTTGCCGTACGAGGTCGTCGTACTGCGATTCGAGAGTCGCCACCACTTCGCGACGAAGTTGCTCGGAACTCTGCTTGCCTTCATAACGCAGCGTAAAGTGGCTGCTTTCCCGCTGTGCGAAGTCCGCCTCGGTGGTTGCCTCTCGCTGTGCCTTGGCGAGGTACTGCTCTACCACGGGATCGGGGCGCAACTCGAGTGACTTCTTCCAGGTGCGTACCGCTTCTTTTGTGCGGTCGGCCGAGAACTGCACGTAGCCAAGCACCGTGAAAGCGTCGGCTGAGTTTGGGTTGGCCCGTGTGGAGCGTTCCGCATAGGACAGCGCGGCTGCCGCGTTGCCCGAGCGAGCCAGCGCCATCGCGTAGTAGTTGAGGATGGTCGAGTTGTCGGGCTGGAATCGGAGTGCGCTTTCAAAATGACGGCGCGCCTGGGGAAGGTTGCCATGTTCAAACTCGTGTTTCCCGGCGAGGAAGTAGGCGGTCGCCGAGAGTTCGGGCTTACTTTCCTTTTCGATGGCCGTCAGAGCATCGAGGTCGACCTTGCCATCGTGAACAATTTTGGTTGCGAGATCTTCATGTCCGGCGAGACTGTCTTCCGGGACAAACGCCGGCAAGTCTTTGGTCGCCCCCTCTCCACTCGGTGCCGACGCGTAAGCAGGGGCCACCCCACCGGCTTCGACGCTTTCCACGGAGGCTTTGGAAATCTTGTACGAGTCTTCCCCGACTTCGTATTCGACGTGGTTGCCATTTTCGTGGACGTGGTCGGCCCATATTTTACGGCCGTTTTTCAAGTGGATCACGTCGGCGCATGCGTAGGCGCTCATGCCGGTTGTCAGCAAGAGCAGGACCGCTAATGAGAGAATGAAACGTGTGCGCACTCAGGCAAATTTTAGCAATCGGCAGGGAGCCTCAGTAGGTGACGCAAGTAACCCGGGAAACACTAATCACCCGTATCGCAATCCTCAGTCTGGCATTGCTTACTGCCCGAGCCCATGCACAGTCTCCCGCTCCTGTATCCGAACCGGTAAAGATTCAGACTCCCTCGGCAGGAAAGCCTACCGAAGAACTTTACCTTCAGCTGCAAAGCGTAGGACTCGATCCTGGGCGAGTCTTTCATATTCGCGGCGTCTCGATCGACCGCCCCGCGCTGCACGTTTTACTCGATGACGGCGAAATCGCCTTCACGGCCGATGTCGCTGGACGAGTTACGGGAGCGATGTTCGAAGGGGATGGCGAATTGTTGATGACACCTCCCAACCAGGTGGAACGCGCGTCCATGACGCTTTTCACGGGCATGGCGATTCTGGAAGAACGTTTTGGTTCGGCTTACCTGCGATTCAACGATGACACCTTCACCGAGCTCAAGCCCTATTTGCGACCAGCGAGCAGCGGGCCGGAGTTCGTTTCGCACATGAACGAAACGGCGCGCAATCTGGCCGATCAAGATGCGCTCCGCCTGGTTGGCACTTTTACACGGGCCTTGCCCGCATCGGGAATTCCGAACGGCGCGGGCCATTGGGTTTCTGATCCATCCGACCGGATGTTGCATGCCCGAGTGCAGGGAAACAAACTGGGGACCTTTGACGCCTACTTCGACAGCAAGGGCGTGGAAGAAGTATGGGCCGGGCAGACGAGAACGGTTGACGGGCAGACGTTCTATGATCTCTGGACGTCTTTCACACCGCAAAGCGACAACGGCCAGCGCACTGGTCGAGCGGCCATGACTCGCGGGGAAGACGTCGTCGTCTCACGCTACAAAATTCGCGCGCAGGTCACGCCGCCTACCACGCTCTCCGCTGATGCCTCGCTGCAGATGGAAGCACGCCGGAGCGGCGAACGAACTGTTTACTTCGAGCTCTCCCGCTTCCTCCAGGTGAAGCAGGTTGAGGTTGATGGCCGCGCCGTCGAGTTCATCAATAATCCCGCGATCGACGGGAGCCAGCTCTCGAGAAGAGGGAACGACCTGGTAGCGGTCGTCTTTCCCGAACCGTTGCGAGAAGGGCAGATGGTGAATTTGCGATTCGTCTATAGCGGCGCCGTTCTATCTGAAGCTGGTGGCGGGCTTCTGTATGTAGGTGCGCGAGGCACATGGTATCCCAACCGAGGTTTAGCGATGGCGGATTTCGATCTCGAGTTCGGCTACCCACCCGGCTGGACGTTGGTTGCCACCGGCAAACGAGTGGCGAGCGAAGAACACGGCACTGCAGAGAACGCTGCTAGCTCCGAGGAGCAAACCTCGCACTGGATTACCGAACGTCCCATCGTTCTCGCTGGCTTCAATCTTGGACGATACGAAATGGCTAGCGCCAGAGCGGGCGATGTAACGGTCAAGGCGTACGCGGCTCGCGCCATGGAAAAGGCCTTTCCCAGGCCCTCGGCCACAGTGGTAAATCCCCCGAGTCCACGCGATCCACGCCTGAACGTCGATCCCATCCTGCATCAGGCGATCGTGCCATCGCCCGCGCGCAACGCCCAGGCCGTGGCAGATGGCGGAGCGCGCGCAGTGGAGTACTATTCCGCTCGCTTCGGACCGTACCCGTACAGTTCCCTCGAACTGACGCAGATGCCGGGCCGAATGAGCCAAGGGTGGCCGGGCCTGGTGTTTCTCTCCAGCTTCGCATTCCTCACCCACGACCAGGCCGAGGATTTGAGCGGCAGCCCTCTGGAAAGCGCGTTGGCGGGGTTAACCCTGCCGCACGAGACGGCTCACCAGTGGTGGGGCGATCTGGTGGGCTGGCAGAGTTATCGCGATCAGTGGATCGTGGAGGCTTTGGCGAACTACTGCGCATTGATGACTCTTGAACGGGACAGGCCAGCAGATGTGCGCGCCATCCTCGAACGTTATCGCGAGGAGCTTGCACAGAAAAACAAGAACGATGAAGCGTTGCGCGACGCTGGACCTGTAACACTCGGATTGCGGCTCAGTTCATCTCACTTTCCGAACGGCTATGAAGCCATCAGCTACGGCCGCGGCACGTGGTTGTTTCACATGCTGCGCAACATGCTGCTCGACACCGAAAGCGGCCGTGCGGCTCACTCCGAACGTGGCCCGTTCGATCCGGATGAGCCTTTTGTCCGTACGCTGCGTAAGGTCCGCGAGCGCTATGCCGGCAAATCCATCAGCACCAGCGAATTGTTTGGCGTGTTCGAAGAAGATCTGCCGAAGCCTCTCTGGTACGAAGGCCACAAATCCCTGGATTGGTTTGTGCGTAGCTGGGTGGAGGGAACGTCTCTTCCGGTTTTCAGTCTGCACAACGTGAAGTACGAGAAACGGGCTAACGGAACCGAGGTGACTGGAACCATTCAACAAAAAGAGACACCGCAGGACTATGTATCGCCCGTGCCAGTCTACGCACTCGCGGCGGACCAAAAAGTTCTGATCGGCACCGTGCTGGCTGACGGTCCCGAGACAAAATTTAAGCTCGCCGCTCCAGCGGGCACTCGGAAAGTCGTTCTGGACCCCTACCAGACGTTGCTAAGCGCGCCGCGAAACCAATAGAAAACTAGCGCTGCCGAGGCGAAGCCTCCGGAATGGCAGGCAACGGCTTAGGGAGTGTTAGTACAGCGGTCGGAGCCGTGGGATTCGCTTCGCTTTGCGCAACTCCGGCCGACGGCGCGGGCCTTTTCGTGGAGGTGCGCCCGAGGATTACAACGTCTACACGCCGGTTCTGCGCGCGGGCTTCCGGATTATCGTTGCTGTTCACGGGGTGATATTCAGCGTAGCCGGCCGCTGATAGTCGTTCCGGCGCAAATCCGTACTGCACGATCAACAGTCGAACCAGTTCCGGCGCGCGGGAGGTTGAGAGATCCCAGTTGTCACTGAACTTCGCATTGTGAATGGGCTTGTTGTCAGTGTGGCCTTCGATCCGGACGCGATAGGGGCGCTCGGCCAGCAGCCAGGCGATTCGGCTGAACGCTGAAGCGATGTCTCGCGGATCTTCGCAGAGCCGCTATCAAAGAATCCGATCTCCCGCAGGCTCACCACAAGGCCGTCTGGTCCCACAGTCACAGCCACTTCGTTCTTTTTGATATCGGACGCGAGTGCGTCCTCAAGTTCTTGGCGCAGACCGGACAGGTCGCCATTTTCAGAGGCGCCCGGAAGCGCCTTGACCGACGCGAGGTGGCCCAGTGCTGCGCTACGCTCCGCATCTTCGATCGCCTGAACCGTGTTGAAGGAGATTGGCTGAGACGGGTCCGCCACAACTACGTTGCCGGACCCTGGAAAAACACCCAACTGCTGCAAGGCGGCCTGAATCGCCGTCGCGAGTTTGCCGACCTTACGCTGATCGACCTGCGACGAGGAATAACCCGAGGTATTGAGGTTGGCAAGATTATTGGCGACGATTTCAAGGGTCTGGGTTCGAGCCCTCAGTCCCGCGCAGGCTGCGTAGTATCCGCTGTCCACAGTGCAATGCTCCGGACATTGTCCAAGCACGCACCGCGCCAAACGGGAAACCGCCAATGTCGCGAAAACATTGGTTGCACAGCCCGGTGAAGAGCACGAAAGATTAGAAAACTCCCAGGTGGGAAGACATGAGGAAGATTCTGCCGGACGGTTGCGCGTCCACCCGGCAAAATCTTCCGGCCTGCAGGAGTATCAGGCCAACCTCGTTCTCCGACTACTTCATCGTCTGCAAGCCGCCAGCACTTGCATAGGGCATATCGGCGAGGCCTTGGCGGAACTTTACCGACCTTTTGCACAGGGACGCTTCAACTGGGCGGAAACTCGCACTGCAGTCTGGCGATTGCGGCGGCACACTGCGCTGCAATACTCAACCTTCTCCCATTCCCGTGCAGTTCTGCGATTAAACTCGATGGACTCGCCGCACACCTTGCACGCCTTCACGGTCGAACTCCGCCGTTTAAAAGCTACAACGCTGTTGCTCGATTCAGACATAGGACGTTTACGGTTTTCGAAACCAGGCACCTTGGTTTTCAACCGCACACTTATTTGATCCGCCAGGCCCCGGATTGGTGACGAGAAATTTCTCCTTCATGTCCGGCGGGCGGACAAAGCGGCCAGCCTGCCAAATCGGTTCAGTGCCAGCAAAAATCCCGAGAATTGAATATCATTGAAGGTTGCGCATTCTGTGTGGGGGAATTCATACGTGTCTCAGACGCAAACCGATGGTTTAGAAGTCCTGGAAACTCGAGAGTGGCTGGACTCTCTCGATTACGTGTTGTCGAAAGGCGGGCCAGACCGGGCAGGCCGCCTCCTGCAGCAACTGGCTCTGCACGCCCGTCGGGCTGCCGGCCTGAATCTCCCGTTTACGGCGACCACTCCGTACCAGAACACAATTCCCTCCAAGACACAGGCTCCCTTTCCGGGAAGCCAGGAAATGGAACGTCGGATCAAGAGCCTGGTGCGCTGGAACGCCCTGGCCATGGTGATCCGCGCCAACAAGATTCAGGAAGGCATCGGCGGGCACATCTCGACGTTTGCTTCCGCAGCCACGCTATATGAGGTTGCTTTCAATCATTTTCTGCATGCCAAGACCGAAGAAGGCGATCGCGACATCGTGTACTTTCAGGGACACGCAGCCCCTGGCATTTACTCGCGCGCGTTTCTCGAAGGACGTATTCCGAAAGAGAAACTCGAAAACTTCCGTCGCGAATTGAAGCCCGGGGGCGGACTCTGTTCTTATCCGCATCCCTGGTTAATGCAGGACTTCTGGGAATTTCCCACCGTTTCAATGGGTCTCGGCCCGATCCAGGCGATCTACCACGCTCGTTTCATCAAGTACCTCGAGAATCGCGGCCTGAAGACAACCACGGGCGGAAAAGTATGGGCCTTCATGGGCGACGGCGAAATGGACGAGCCCGAGTCGCTCGGTTCGATCACGCTCGCCGCCCGCGAGCGGCTCGACAACCTGATTTTTGTCGTCAACTGCAACCTGCAGCGTCTCGACGGGCCGGTGCGCGGCAACGGCAAGATCATTCAGGAACTGGAAGCGATCTTTCGCGGCGCCGGATGGAATGTGATTAAAGTCATCTGGGGCAGCGACTGGGACACCCTCATTCAGAATGATCGCGACGGCCTGCTCGTTCGCCGCATGGGCGAGATCAGTGATGGCCAATATCAGAAATATTTTGTCGAAAGTGGAGCTTACTTCCGGCAGAACTTCTTCGGCACCGATCCGCGCTTGCTCAAAATGGTCGAGCACCTGTCGGACGAGCAGCTTTCTCGCATGCGCCTCGGCGGACACGATCCCATCAAAGTGCACGCTGCCTACAAGTCAGCGGTCGAACACCCAGGAAGTCCGACGATTATCTTAGCCAAGACCATCAAGGGTTATGGCTTGGGCGAGGCGGGCGAAGGCAAAAACATCACCCACCAGCAGAAGAAGCTCAACGAAGACGAGCTGAGTATGTTCCGCTCGCGTTTCGGCATTCCAATCCCAGACGACGAGCTCCACGGAGCCCCGTTCTACCGTCCTTCCGACGACAGTGCCGAAATCAAGTACATGCAGGAGCGCCGCAAGCAACTCGGTGGTTACATGCCCGAGCGCAAAGTGCGCGCCACGCCTCTAGCCCACGTTCCGGAAACTCACTTCGAGGAGTTCTACAAAGGCACCGATGGCCGCGAAGTTTCGACGACGATGGTCTTCGTTCGCTTGCTCGCGAAACTGCTGCGCGATCCTGAGATCGGCAAGCTGATCGTGCCGATTATCCCTGATGAAGCCCGCACCTTTGGCATGGAGGCTTTGTTCCGTCAGGTAGGCATCTACTCCAGTGTTGGCCAGCTTTATGAGCCGGTCGACATGGACACACTCCTTTATTACAAGGAAGCGAAGGACGGGCAGATTCTGGAAGAAGGGATCACCGAAGCCGGATCGATGTGCTCGTTCATCGCGGCGGGGACCGCGTACTCGAATCACGGCATCAACACGATTCCGTTTTTCATTTACTACTCGATGTTCGGATTCCAGCGCATCGGTGACCTGATCTGGGCGGCGGCCGATATGCGCACGCGTGGCTTCCTGGTTGGGGGCACCGCCGGACGCACAACCCTAGCTGGGGAAGGCTTACAGCACCAGGACGGCCACTCGCACGTGCTCGCCCTCAGCGTCCCGAACTGCCTGGCCTACGATCCTGCCTTCGCTTACGAGATCGCCGTCATCATTCAGGACGGCATCAGGCGGATGTACGTTGACGGCGAATCCATCTTCTACTACCTCACCGTCACCAACGAACCTCTGCCCATGCCAGAGATGCCCTCCGGAAGAGACGTGCGCGAGGGAATTCTGAAAGGGCTCTACCGATTCAAGGGTAGCGATAAAAAAGACGCCAAGCTGCGCGCCCAACTCTTCGGCAGCGGCACCATCATGTTCGAAGTACTCAAGGCGCAAAAGATTCTCGAGGACAAATACGGCGTCAGCGCCGACGTATGGAGCGTCACCAGCTATAAGGAACTGTATCGCGAAGCCAACGATTGCGAACGCTGGAATCTGCTCCATCCCGGAGAGACACCGCGCGTGCCGTTTATCACGCAAACGCTGCAAGACGCGCCCGGCCCGTGCGTCGCGGCGTCCGATTATATGAAGGTGTTGCCCGAGAGCATCGCGCGCTGGGTACCGGGCCGGCTGGTTTCGCTGGGCACCGACGGTTTCGGACGTAGCGAGAATCGTGTCGCCCTGCGGGACTTTTTCGAAGTCGACGCCAAGCACATTGTGCTCGCGACCCTGAGCGCCCTGGCTCGCGAAAACCAGATCAAGATCGAAACCGTGCAGCAAGCCGTGAAGGATCTGGGCATCAATCCCGAAAAGCCGAACCCGGCCATCAGCTAAGAAAGGTTTAGGACAGTGACGGAATTTAAACTGCCCGAGCTGGGCGAAAATATTGAGCAAGGCGATCTGGTACGCCTGATGATCGCGCCCGGCACCGACATCAAAGAAGGCCAGCCCGTGATGGAACTGGAAACGGACAAGGCCCTCATTGAAGTTCCGTCGTCGGTCAGCGGTGTCGTCAGCGAGATTCGCGTCAAGGAAGGCGACAAGCTCAAGGTCGGACAAGTCATCTTCACGGTTGAAAACAGAACTGGAGCAAAAGAGCCAGCGCAGAGAGTCCAAGCCCCCGCCGAAGATTCTGCACCGCCGAGTGTGGTAGCAAAAACGTCCGCCGATGGAGCGGCGGGCGTCCCCGCCCGCCGGGACGGGCGAGACGCCCGTCCCTCCACCGACACGCCTGCCCCAATTGTCGAAAGACGCGCCTCAGCCACGAAGGTAGCCTCCGAATTCAAGCTTCCGGAACTCGGCGAAAACATCGACCAGGGCGACCTGGTCCGTCTCATGATCACGCCCGGCGCGAAGGTCTCTGAAGGTCAGCCGGTGATGGAGCTCGAGACCGACAAGGCCGTCGTCGAAGTTCCGTCCTCGATCAGCGGAGTCGTGAAAGAGATCAAAGTCAAAGAGGGCGAAAAGGTCAAAGTCGGCCAGGTCATCTTTACACTTGAGGGAGGTGCACAAGCACAACCCACCAAGCCCACCGCTGAACCAGTCGAGCATGTTTCCGGACAGCAGGCCGCCCGGCTCGCCTTCCACCTTGCAATGAAAGCCGAGGGCAAGACGGAAGAGCAGGCTCTTCCACCCGATCGCCCCCAGGCCGCGCCGGCTACTTTCACCATGCCCGTGCAGCTTGGCAAAGTGGCGGGCACCGAGCATCGCGATCCCGTTCCGGCCGCGCCGCATGTGCGCCGGCTGGCTCGGGAATTGGGGCTCGACATCTACAATGTTACGGGCTCAGGCCCGGGCGGGCGCATCAGCGAAGATGATGTGAAGGCTTTCTCTAAGGCCACGTTGGCCGCGGCCGTCTCGGCTGCACAATCGCCGCAGGCCTCGCGTCTCGCTGAACCTAAGCTCCCCGATTTCACCAAGTGGGGCAAGGTCGAACGCGTCTCCATGCGCGGCGTGCGTCGCAAGACCGCCGAGCATCTCCGCGAAGCCTGGGTCACGATTCCGCATGTCACGCAGCACGATCGCGCCGACATCACCGAGCTTGAACAGCTACGCGCGAAGTTCGCTCCCCGGGCCGAAGAAGCTGGCGGCAAGATGACCGTCACCGCCATCGCGCTCAAAGTCTGCGCCTCCGCATTGAAAGTCTTCCCGCAATTCAACGCCTCCATCGACATGGAAAAGGAAGAAATCGTCTACAAGCAGTACATCAACATCGGTGTCGCCGCTGACACGGATCGCGGTTTGCTCGTTCCTGTAATCCGCGATGTCGACAAGAAGAACATCGTGGAACTCGCGGCCGAGCTTTCGCAACTCTCGAAGAAGGCACGCGACAAGAAACTCACGCCCGACGAGATGGAAGGCGGAACCTTCACCATCACGAATCTGGGTGGCATTGGCGGCACGGCCTTCACACCGATCGTTAATCATCCGGAAGTCGCCATTCTTGGTCTCTCGCGCGGCAGGATGGAACCGGAGTGGATCAACGGCAAATTCGAACCGCGGCTGATCCTGCCGCTGTCGCTTTCGTACGATCATCGGCTGATCGATGGCGCCGATGCGGCCCGCTTCCTGCGCTGGATCGCAGAAGCGTTCGAGCAACCATTCCTGCTGTCGGTTCAGGGCTGATTCTTAAGGACCACGAAATTCATGGCAGAAAATTCCAGCTTGCATCTCGCAGTTGTGGGCGGCGGACCGGGTGGTTACGCCGCCGCTTTTCTCGCGGCCGACCTCGGCATCAAAGTGACCCTCATCGATCCCGAAGTCAATCCGGGCGGCGTCTGCCTGTATCGCGGATGCATTCCGTCCAAGGCGCTGCTGCACGTCGCCAAGCTCATTGAAGAATCTCACCAGGCGAAGAATTGGGGCATCGAGTTTGCCGATCCCAAGATCGACCTCGCGAAGCTGCGCGGTTGGAAGGAAAGCGTAGTCCAGCGCCTCACGGGCGGACTGGGCCAGCTTTCCAAGCAGCGCAAGGTGCAGTACGTGCAAGGACGGGCCGGGTTTGAGAACTCAACCACATTGCGCGTCACCAAAGCGGATGGCAGCGCCGAGTCAATGCGCTTCGATCGCATTCTACTGGCCACCGGCTCACGCCCCGCGGTGCTCCCCGCTCTCAAGATCGACAGCCCACGCATGCTGGATTCAACCGGCGCGCTCGATCTGAAAGACATCCCAAAGACTCTGCTGGTGGTGGGCGGGGGTTACATCGGACTCGAACTCGGCTCCGTCTACGCGGCGCTGGGGACGCGCGTGACTGCGGTCGAAATGTTGTCGGGCCTTCTGCCGGGAGCGGACCGCGATCTCGTCCTGCCACTGCACAAGCGCCTGGAGAAGATGTTCGATGGCATCCTGCTGAATACGACCGTGAAATCGCTGAAGGAAGAAAGCGGAGGCATTCGCGCCACCTTCGATGGTGCCGATGTGAAAGAGCGAGAGAAGGTGTTCGACAAAGTTCTGGTATCAGTTGGACGCAAGCCGAACTCGGAAATTTCCGGCCTTGACAAGACGCAAGTTAAGGTCAGTCCCAAGGGATTCATTCAGGTCAACAAGCAACTGCAAACCGACGACCCTTCCATTTACGCGATCGGCGATGTGGTCGGCGAACCTATGCTTGCGCATAAAGCATCCCACGAAGGCCGAACTGCCGTCGAAGCCATCGCGGGACACAGGGTCGCCTTCGAACCCCATGCGATTCCTGCAGTCGTTTTCACCGATCCCGAAATTGCCTGGGCGGGACTGACCGAAACGCAAGCCAAACAAGCAGGCCGCGAAATTGCCGTGGCGAAATTCCCCTGGGGCGCGTCCGGTCGTGCAATCACTCTCGATCGCCCCGAAGGCATGACGAAGCTGATCCTCGATCCGAAATCGGAGCGCGTACTGGGTGTCGGCATCGTGGGGGCGGGAGCAGGCGAGTTGATCGCCGAAGGCGTGCTGGCTATCGAAATGGCGGCACTGGCCGGCGATCTGGAACTCACCATCCACCCGCATCCGACGTTATCGGAGACAGTCATGGAGGCCGCCGAGGTCTTCTTCGGCACGAGCACGGACGTCTATCGCCCGAAGAAAGCGTAGCGCCGGCAACTTGCCGGCAGTCCCGAGGGCGTCTCGCCCTCGGCTTGATCGTATCGAGCTGCCAAGGGAAGTCAGATGAATCACGTTCTTAGAACAGTCTCGCTTCTCGCTCTGATCTTTTCGTGCACAATCTCGGCTTGGTCGCAGGGCTCCATCACCCAGATCCTGCAACCAAACGGCAAAGACAAACCTCCTGCCGCTCCTGACCCTCTCGGTCGCGAAACTCCGAACGGCACTCTCTTCGGATTCTTGCAAGCCGTGCAGGCGGAAAACTACACGACCGCCGCGCAGTATCTGCAAATGAGTCCCGCGCGCCGCTCCGTCCTGGGCGCACAGGTAGCCACGGAACTCAAGACGGTTCTCGATATCGCTTTCGTCGGAAGCTTGCGAACCATCAGCACGAACCCCGAGGGAACGCCGCAACCCGGCATCCCTCCCGATCACGAGCGGGTAGGCACGCTTTCGGTCGACGACAGCGAAGTCGACGTCATCCTGATTCGTGTAACTGACCCGAACGCCGGTAGGATCTGGCTCTTCTCCAGCGACACGTTGTCACGAATACCCGAACTCTACGAGCAAGTCGAAGCCCACCAGGTGGAGACCCACGTCCCGAGGGTGCTCGTCCAATGGCACTTCCTCGGGATGTCGGCTTGGCTGTGGCTTGCCCTTTTGGTCGCCATCCCAGTCGCCGCTGTCCTGGCGTGGATTCTTATCGAACTCGTCGTCTTCCCGCTGATGTGGTGGCGCGGCATCCGCAAGCAGCCGCAACTCGCCGATTGGCGCAAAGTATCTGGCCCCGTCTGGCTCGTGCTGGGCGTGATGATTCACCGCATCCTGGTCAGCTTTCTGGGAATGCCGCTGCTGCACCGCCACTACTACTACATGACGGCACGGGTGGTATTCATCACGGGCATCGGATGGTTGGCGCTGCGCGCTCTTTCCCGTGGCATGCAGCGGCTCCGCGATCGGGCTATTGCGCGTGGTCACACCGGCACTGGGTCGCTCGTGCTCCTCGGTCAGCGGGTCGCGAAAGCGTTGGTCGTGATCGCTGCAGCCCTGGCCGTACTGGGAGTGCTGGGCTTCAACCTGACCACCGCCCTCGCCGGCCTCGGTATCGGCGGCCTGGCCATCGGTTTCGGAGCGCAGAAGACCATCGAAAATTTGTTCGGCGGAATCTCTCTGCTGGGCGATGAGGTGATTCGCGTCGGCGACACCTGCAATTTCAACGGGCGTGTGGGCACGATCGAAGACATCAGTCTGCGCTCCACCCGCATTCGCACCGTCGAACGGACGGAACTCTCCATTCCCAATGGCGCCCTGGCGACGATGAACATCGAGAATCTCTCGCGGCGCGACAAATTTCTCTTCAATCCTAATCTTGGACTACGGCCCGAGACCACGCCCGATCAGTTGCGTTACGTGCTCAGTGCAGCGCGCCGGATGCTGTATCAGCATCCCAAAGTCGAAACCATCAGCGCCCGTATTCGCCTGTCCGGACTCGAACAAGGCTGGCCCGTGCTCGAAGTATTCACCTACGTCCTAACCCGCGACGGGAACGAGTTCCCGGCAATTCGCGAAGACATTCTGTTGCGGTTGATGAACATCGTCGAAGATGCAGGCACGGGGTTCACTTTCCCGTCGCAGAATGTTTACCTTGGACGCAATCCAAGCATTGACAAGACCAAAGCCGAACAGGTAGAGGCGCAGGTCCAGGAGTGGCGGGATCAGAGACAATTGCCGTTCCCCGACTTTACTCCATCGGAAATTGCCGAAATCCGTGATTCACTCCCGTATCCAGCGCCAGAATCAGCGGTCAATCGCGATAACCGATAGGAGTTCCATGGCAACTTGCCGAAGTGACAACCCCCGCTCGGGTGAGGACTGCGAGCCTCTTTTACCCGACCAATCGAAGCTCCGCTATTTTTCTGCAGTCGCTCGGATTTTCATGGCGCTGCTGCTTCTCTGCGCAACACCTTTGCTTCAGGAGATCCTGATGGCCCAGTCCGTAGCCGGCTCCAAGCCCACTGACCCCCTGACCTCGGCCCAACTGAACGACTCCATGCGAAAACTGGAGACTGAACTACTCGAAAAGTATGGCCAGGCACAGAAGCCCCGACTCAGCTCTGGCCTTCACCAGGTCATGGAATTCTGGCGTCCGGAAGACGGCGATGCGGCCACCTTCGAATCTTTCGTGCGCACGAACTTTGCGGGCGATCAGGAGTCGCTCGACACGATGTTCATGCGCTTCCAGCGTCTGCTCGAACAACTCGACGGACACATGCACGAGATTTCCCGCGAGTTTGCCACGCAGCAAGACCTCGACCTTGGTCCAATCCGTTCTTACGACGAAGTCTTTGGCGGTTACGATGCCTCGGCTCACGTCATCGACGACTTCTTCCAAAACAAATTGGCTTTCATTGTCCTTTTGAACTTCC
Source organism: Terriglobales bacterium (assembly GCA_035652655.1). GTDB lineage: Bacteria > Acidobacteriota > Terriglobia > Terriglobales > Acidobacteriaceae > Gp1-AA133. The sequence continues at coordinate 44,349 of DASRDJ010000035.1, read as the reverse complement.
CGCTGACGACGCTCGATGAGCGAATCAACGATGGCCCCCACTGGACGCGCCGCCAGTGGGCGGAAACCCGGCTTGCCGAGCGCTTTTCGAAGCGTATTCCTGCCGATGTCAACCTGGCCATCGCTCAGGCGGGGGGCGATGCGGGCAACTACATCGCGCGTTACAACGTCTGGATGTATCACCTGGTGGACGGCAAGGGGCAGCGCATCTTCCCACCCAAGATGCGGTTACTCAGTCACTGGAATCTGCGCGACGAAATCAAGGCCGACTACGGTGACGCGCAGAATGGCCTCCCCAAGCAGCGCATGATTCAGCAAGTAATGGAGCGCATCGTCACCCAATCCATCCCGCAAGTGGTCATCGACAATCCCCAAGTCGATTGGAATCCGTTTACTAACGAAGTGAAGCCGGCGGCCGCGCAGGACTCTGATGGCCCTGCCAAGTCCGCTGCCAAAATCACGAACGCCTCCGAACCAGATTTGCGTTACGCGACTCTGCTGAAAACCTATCGCGCGTCGCGCATGGCCGATCCTTATTCGCCCACCACGCCAACGCTGATCGATCGCCGCTTCAACGAAGATCGCGAGATTCCCGAAGAACGACTAAAGGCCATGCTTGAGCAGGTGCTCACCTCGCCGCTTGTTCCGCAGATTGCGAAACTGATCGAATCTCGGCTCGGACGTCCGCTTGAGCCTTTTGATGTCTGGTATGCAGGCTTCCGTCCGGGCAGCATGTACAGCGAAGCCGAACTCGATGCCTCGGTCGCGAAAAGGTACCCCACGCCCGAGGCCTATCAGAAAGACATTCCGAATCAGCTTGTGAAGCTGGGGTTCGCCCCCGAGCGCGCTCGCTACGTTGCCGACCACATCATCGTCGACCCGGCACGCGGCTCCGGCCACGCCATGGGTGCCGAGATGCGCTCAGAGAAATCCCACCTCCGCACCCGGGTCGAAAAGACCGGTATGAATTACAAGGGCTTCAACATCGCTGTGCACGAGATGGGGCACAACGTCGAACAGACGTTCTCGCTCAACGACGTCGACTACACACTGCTGCAGGGCGTCCCTAACACCGCATTTACGGAAGCGCTGGCCTTCGTGTTTCAGGCTCAGGATCTCGCGTTGCTCGGGCTGGCCTCTCCGGACCCGAAAAACGATGCCCTGAAGACGCTCAACGATTTTTGGGGGACATACGAGATCGCGGGAGTCGCGCTCGTCGACATGGCCGTCTGGCACTGGATGTACGACCATCCCGAAGCGACGCCCGCGCAGCTGCGCGACGCTACCATCAAGATCGCAAAAGACATCTGGAACCAGTACTACGCGCCCGTCTTCGGCAAAAAGGACGTGGTATTGCTCGCCATTTACTCGCACATGATCGACTCGTTCCTCTATTTACCTGACTACCCGATCGGCCACCTCATTGCGTTTCAAATCGAGGAACAGATTAAGAAGTCGGGGAGCATCGGCCCGGAATTCGAGCGCATGGCAAAGATGGGCCGTGTAACTCCCGACCTGTGGATGGAGCACGCCACCGGCAAGCCGGTCTCCGCAGACGCGCTGTTGGCGGCCACAAGCGAGGCGTTCAAGCAGGTCAGCCAGCCATGAAGTGGGGAAAACTCACCTTGCCCTGTCGCGAAAAAACGGGAAAAATGGCAGGAACGGGAAGGGCCCGACTTCAGTCGGGGCGGAGGCTGAATCTCAAATACAGGCTTTAGCCGCTGAGGTTTGCTGCTTCTAACTCTCACCCCCCGACGAAACTGTGACCACTTCCAACAACCTCCGCGTCACTCTGCCCGCGCGTTTGCGCTCGGGACTCGTCACTCGTAGCTCACAGCTCCCGCCCCTTACTCTCGTAACTTGCCGCTCTGCAAGTTGCTTCGTAGCATCGACTTGCTATGGCGACACGTGCGTTCCTTTTATGCGGTGACGAGAAAGCCGTCCAGGCCGTCACCCAAATCCTCGATGAATTAGAAGTCAGCTTTGAGCATTCCAGCGAGCCGGCGTTTTCCCTGAAACGCTTGGCCACACAACGTTTTGACCTCCTCATCGTGGACTGCGATAACGCCCAGAATGCGACACAGGTGTTTAACAGCGCGCGCGCCTCGAATCTGAATAAGACGTCGATTGCGATTGCAATCGTTGAAGGCAAAGCCGGTGTCCCGAACGCGTTTCGCCTCGGAGCCAGCCTGGTTCTTACCAAGCCCGTGTCGCTCGAACAGGCTCGCAACACTCTGCGTACCGGAATCGGCATGACGCGCAAGGATGCGCCAGAAGCGAAACCGAGCACGCCTGCTGCCACGCTCCCCGCAACTCCTGTTCAGACGACTAACGCACCGACGATTGCAGTTCCAGTAGCTACCCAGCCACCAGCCCCTCCAGTGGTCGCCCCGCGTCCACCGGCAATACCAACCGTGCTGACGCCTGTGCCCCCGGCGCCCCCCGCGACCAAGCCCGTCGCCGAAGCGCCACAATTGACAGTCGCACCGCCGCCCGCTGAGAAGCCCGCCGTTACGCGCCCAGCGATGGTGCCGGTCATCCCGAAGGCCCAGGAACACAAACCTGCTCTTACGAACTTTACGGAGTCCTCTGCACCTACGCTCTCGCCCACTCCCGTCACTGCCAAGAGCACAACGGCGTCTATGACTCCGAATTCCGAGCCAAAGAATTTCGATTCTGTTTTCAAAACGCCCGTTCTGGATGAAAAGAAGTCGAAGGCCACGGGCTCTGATTTAAAGGCGGAGTCCAAAACCAAAGCCGACTCCAAGCCGGAGACTGAGAAGATTGGCCCCTCGTTGAGCATCGTCGATCCACTGGCCGAGGAAGACGCCCTCGATCCTGTGAGAGATCATGGCGTGCCCTCATTCGGCGCGATCGGCAAGGACTCGTTTGCTGGCCTGGATTCGGACGCACCTCGCAAGGGCAAGGGTTGGCTGATTGCCGCAATCGTTCTGCTGTTCGTGGGCGCGGGTGTTTATGGCGCATGGGCCACGCAACCGGAATTCAAGAAATTCGTCGCCTGGGAGTATCTGAATACGATGAGCAAAATTTCGGCTCTTCGTGGCCAGGCCCCGGCTGTTGCGCAAAAGCCCGCAGCCCCGGCGCCGGTGCCAGCTGCCGTCGCGCCTGCACCATCGTCAACAACTCCCGACCCCGGGACCACAGGGAGCATGCCGGTAGATCCGGCTGCAACACCTGGTGCAGCCACAACACCTTCAACCGGCACGGGATCAAACGCGCCTGCTGCTGAATCCAATACAACGTCGCCTTCTTCAGAAGCGCCGCCCGCGAAAGGCGCTAGCGTGCAACCGGCCAAGCAGGACACGACCACAAATCACTCGCCAGCGACTGCGACCTTGGTGCCCACCAGTCTTCCGGCGACACCAGTGGCCAAAGCACCGAGCAGCGAACTACTCGAAGTTCCTGAAGATTTTGCTGACGATCAAATCGTGCATCGCGTACACCCGACTTATCCCAAGCAGGCACGTGCACGCAAACTGCACGGAACTGTCGTTCTCGAAGCGATTGTGAACAAGAAGGGTTCGGTGGATTCCCTGCAACTGGTTTCCGGCGACTCACTGCTCGCGCAAGCGGCCGCCGACGCAGTCAAGCAATGGAAGTACAAGCCGTACCTGCACAACGGTGAGGCGACTGAGTTTCAGACGAAGATCACCATCGACTTTAAACTGCCCTAAACAGGGCAGATGCAATGCCTCCCCTCTAGCCCGTTCCTCTCCCCGGGCACGCGCGCAAGTCCCATTACTGCCGTAACTTGCCGCACTTGGCACCTGTACCTAGGATGACGCTATGGGTTACCAGGCATTACTGTTCTGTCCCGACGAAAAGACCGCGCGCACAGTCACGCAGGTCCTGAGCGAACTCGACTTCACGATCGAGCCTTGCAGCGAGCCGTTCGCCGCCGTCAAGAAGCTCACCACTCAGCATTTCGACGCGGTCGTCGTGGACTGTGACAATGAACAGAATGCCACGTTGCTGTTTAAGAGTGCGCGCAACTCAAGCTCAAACCAGTCGTCATTAGCCGTTGCGGTAGTCGAAGGACAAGCCGGAGTTGCAAAGGCATTCCGCATCGGCGCCAACCTGGTGCTTACCAAACCAATCAACGTGGAACAGGCAAAAGGCACGCTGCGCGTAGCGCGCGGCCTTCTGCGTAAAGGAACCGAGCCACCGAAAGCAGCCGCACCGGCAGCTTCTGCGGCTCAACCTTCTGCGATCAAGCCGGCCGCGCCGCCTTCAAGACCCGCCACTCCTTCACCGACAGCCGCGCCAACCGCGACTCGCAAGCCTGCAGCCCCAACGATGTCGGCGAGCAAACCGACTCCTTCGATTCCGGCCATCGCGGCATCGATACCAGTTCTCGATCTGGATGATCAGGATTCGGATTCGATTCTTGATGCCGATCACGATGAGCCCGTGGTCGCGCAGCCCACGCTCGAAACGAAAGCCACACCAGTATCTGCAACGTCGGCCGCAAGTGGTACGAGCAAGTTTCCGTGGCAGCCGAGTCCGAAAATGGCAGAGCCGATGGCATCGGCGCTACGCCGCGCCGCTGAAGCCGCCGGCCAGGTGGAAGCGCCTGAAGAAGAACCGGCACTTCCGCTCGTCGCACCACCTGCTCCTGAAAAGCGTCCCATGTCAGGCGCGATGTTCCAGGCACAAGGGCATGCCGCCGCTCCAGCGCGCGCTCCCGAAAAGCCTGCCGCGGTCGCACCGCCCCCTGTTATCGAGGAACCGGTTGCGCCCAAAAAGGCTCCGGTTAAGGAAATCTCCGAACCGCCAGCGGAAAAATTTGCTGCGGTTGACACAACGCGCGATGACGTTCCACCGCCAACCTTTTTCCCGGGCGCCTACGATGCGGACGAAGAAGAAAGCGGTGGCAAGACAAGAGCACTCATCATCGTCGCCGCAGTTGTTCTGTTGGCCTCTTCGGCGGGATATCTCGGCTGGAAGAACATGAGTGGCTCAAAGGCATCGGCCTCCACTGCAACTACACCGGCTGCATCGGCGCCCATGACGAGCGCGCCGGCTCCGGAAGCCGCCGCGCCCCGTGCATCGACTCCCGCGTCGCAACCCGAAGCCACCGACATCAATCTCAGTCCCACAACTTCCTCGACCCATACTTCGACGTCTCCTTCGACGACATCGATCAAGCCCGGCACCAAGCCGTCTGCAGGCGTGACGGAGTCCACGGAGCCCGAGCCGGAAGTTACGCAGCGGCTCATCGTGAAAAACGACACACGGCACGTCGCTCCTCAGCCTTCTCAGCAAGAAGCGGAACCAGTGCAGGCACCGAGCGCGATCGGCTTGGAGACAACGACCGACACCAAATCACTGGCGAGTATCAGCAGCGCCGGCGTGAAGACCGCCAAACCTGCTGCGCAATTGCTGCGGGTCTCGCAGGGCGTCATGGAGGGCTTGGTCCTGAAGCGTGTGCAGCCACGTTATCCGTCGCAAGCATTGCAGATGCGGATCCAGGGTTCGGTTCAATTGCAAGCGACCATCAGCAAGACCGGGGACATCGAAAATCTCAAAATTGTTAGCGGCGATGCCGTGCTGGGACGAGCCGCGGTTGAAGCTGTACACCAGTGGAAGTACAAGCCGTACTACCTCAACGGCGACCCCGTGCCGATCGAAACTCAGATCCTGGTGAACTTCAAACTTCCCAACTAGTCACCCTAAAGAGCTCTGGCAGGGACTGCGCGAGGCGAAGTTGCTCGCGCAGTTTTGTTTTAGCAAACAGTGTTGTTCACGTGGGGCAAACGCCCTAGTGGTATTCCTGAAGCAAGTTGGACCGTCGACCCGATTCGCGACGCCCCTGGCAGTGCTGACAATAATTCTGACTTAACAATTCTTAAAGGAGCCCTGCTAATGTCTGACCTAAAAGGAATTCGCGTTGCTATTCTCGCCGCCGATGGAGTCGAAGAATCCGAACTCACGGAGCCCAGAAAGTTTCTGGACCAATTAGGAGCAGAAACTACCTTGATCTCGCCTAAGAGCGGGGAGATTCAGGCAATGCAACATGACGAGAAGGGGGAAATGATCGCTGTGGATCGCCAACTGGCGGGCGCGAACGCGACCGACTACGATGCCGTGCTTCTCCCCGGCGGAGCGATGAATGCTGATACGCTGCGCATGAGCGAAGAAGCACGTCGGTTCGTCCGTGAGGCCGATCGCGCTGAAAAACCCATAGCCGTGATCTGTCACGCGCCTTGGCTGTTGGCCTCTGCCGGTCTCGTAAAGGGACGCACGATGACGAGTTACCGAACGATTCAAGATGACTTACGAAACGCCGGTGCGGAATGGAAGGACGAAGAGGTCGTGCGAGACAAGAATTGGGTGACCAGCCGCCAGCCCTCCGATATTCCGGCCTTCAATCGTGCCTTCGCGGAATTGCTTACCAACGTCCTGCAGAAGAAGGCGGCTTAGAGCGTCGCCATCAGAAAACAAAAAGGGCGGCCTAGGGGCCGCCCACATTTGCACATCAGAAAGGCTAGGCGCGCGCCGGGCTTTCCCCGCCCTTGGCCAGCCCCGGACGTCCCGGTTCCGGCTTCAGGACCTGCTGCACTCCGTCATCCTTCGAAGGCAGTTTGACGGGGGGTAGTTCCTTGCCCTCCACGATCATCTTGATCTCATTCGCGTCCAGCACTTCGCGTTCGAGCAGTGCCACGGCGATCCTGGTAAGTACTTCGCGGCTGTCGGATAGCAGGACCTTCGCCTTGGCGTAACCTTCATCCACCAGCCGGCGCACTTCCATGTCGATCTTGATGGCGGTGTCTTCGCTATAGTCACGATGCTGCGCGATTTCGCGGCCCAGGAAGATCTGCTCCTCTTTTTTGCCGAAGGTCAGCGGACCCAGTGTGCTCATGCCCCACTCGCAAACCATCTTGCGGGCGAGCTCAGTGGCCCGCTCGATGTCGTTTCCAGCACCCGTGCTCATTTGGTTGAGGAACAGTTCTTCCGCCAGACGGCCACCCATCAGGATCGCAATCTCGGTTTCGAGATATTCCTTGGTGTAGTTGTGCTTGTCATCGATGGGCAACTGCATCGTGACACCAAGCGCCATGCCACGCGGAATGATCGTGACCTTGTGCACTGGGTCGGCATGCGGCAGTTTTACCGCGAGCAGCGCGTGTCCTGCTTCGTGGAAAGCCGTGACTTTCTTCTCCTCGTCGGAGAGGATCATCGACTTGCGTTCCACGCCCATCAGCACCTTATCTTTGGCCACTTCGAAGTCGTACTGCAACACCGCCTTGCGATTCTGGCGGGCTGCGCTCAACGCGGCCTCGTTCACCATATTAGCCAGGTCCGCGCCCGAGAATCCCGGAGTACCGCGAGCCAGCACGTTGAGTTCTACGTCTTCGGCAAGAGGAATCTTGCGGGTGTGCACGCGCAGAATCTCCTCGCGTCCGCGCACATCCGGCCGGTTCACTACGACACGGCGATCGAAACGTCCCGGCCGAAGCAGCGCCGGATCCAGCACGTCAGGCCGGTTGGTCGCGGCCATCAGAATCACGCCTTCGTTCGATTCAAAGCCGTCCATCTCGACCAGCAACTGGTTGAGGGTCTGCTCGCGCTCGTCGTGCCCGCCGCCCAGGCCTGCGCCACGGTGACGGCCGACCGCGTCGATTTCGTCAATGAAGATGATGCAGGGAGCATTCTTCTTGCCCTGCTCAAACAGATCGCGCACGCGGCTCGCGCCGACACCCACGAACATTTCGACAAAATCTGATCCGGAAATGGAGAAGAATGGTACGTTCGCTTCTCCGGCGACCGCGCGCGCCAGCAAGGTTTTGCCGGTTCCCGGAGGCCCTACAAGTAAAACGCCTTTAGGAATGCGTCCGCCCAGCTTTTGGAATTTTTGCGCCTCGCGCAGGAATTCAATGATTTCGCGTAACTCTTCCTTCGCCTCATCCACGCCCGCCACGTCTTTGAACGTGACTTTCTTCTGCTGCATGGAAAGCAATCGCGCCCGGCTCTTGCCGAACGAGAGCGCTTTGTTTCCGCCGGTCTGCATCTGGCGGATCATGAAGAACCACAAAGCCGCGAGAAGGATCAGAGGAGCCCAGGTCCCAAGCAGTTGCAGCGGCCAGCTGCCGTTCGTGACGTCACGAACAGTAATGTTGACACCCTTATCCCGTAGCGACTTGATCATGTCGGGATAATTGACGGGCGCCGTGGTGGTGAATCCGGAATTGTCCTTGAACTTTCCGCGCAGTTGTTGCGCGTCGATGGTTACCTCGCTCACGTTGCCTTGGTCGACATTGGTCAAGAACTCAGAAAAGTTGACCGGCTTTTCCGTCTTTGCCGAGCTGCCGGACCGTACCACTTGCCATAGGAGAATGGCCGATACCACGATGACCAGCCAGAAGATAACCGTCTTTACTGTCGAATTCACTCAGGACTCCTCGATGAAACAACCATGACCACGCGAACCATAGCCGGACCATGGCTGCTCTAGACTCATTAGATGCCATTCGCCGGTTCTTTGATTGGGCAATTACCCGAGACCGCCATTTTACCCGTTCCGCAGGCAAAAAAGCGGTGCATGTTCTTATGACTTAAGTCACAGGGCCAGTTTGGCTTGCAGCCGCCAGATATGGAAGATTCCGGTTGGTCTGTTCCGGACTCCCCAAACCATACCCGACCAGAAAGGCTTCGTCGACCAGGAACCCGAAATAGTCTGGCTGGAGTTGTACCCGTCGCGCCGACTGGCGGTCGAGCAGGGCCGCCAGTTTGACCGACGCTGCTCCTCTCGCCCGCAAGTCACTCATAAGAAACTCGCTTGTCACTCCCGAATGAACCAACCCCTCAACCAGCAAGACGTCTTTCCCGCGAATATCGAGTTCGTGGCTGAACAGGATTTCCAGTGTTTCTGACTCGGCGCTAGCCGCCTGCGTCCGGTAGCGCGGCTTCACGAACGTGCAGGTGAGGGGGACGTCCATGGCGCGGATCAGATCCGCGGTAAACATGAAGCTGTTTTCGAGAATGGCGAGCACGTGGACGGTTTTCCCCAGGTAGTCATCGGAAATCTGCCTCCCCATTTCCCGCACGCGCTTTTGAATCTGTTCGGCCGAAACGACAGACCGCAACGGCTCAACTCTTGAAGTTGTGCTCATGTCGTGGTGTGAGCCCCTTCCTCTCAACTGGCTTGTTCGTCTCAGTCTTCTCCCAACGGCCTTTCGCGGATCACAACCGCCATTCCCGGACCCTTCAACCGGTGCGATTCCAGCACGGCAAATCCCGGCACCCACAAGATCTCTTCGCCAGAAACTACGACTGGCCACGTTTTGCGGGCCGTTCCTGTGACGTGATGTTCCTGCAGCAATTCCTTAATCTTTTTAGCGGACTTGGTATGCGCCGGCCAGAAGCGGTCCCCCGGACGCCAGTTCCTCACGCGTAACTCTTTCGGCAAGAGCGACGGATCCAGAAGGTGATCGGGATTATATCCCGTCGTCTCTGCATCCACTTCCGTGCGCAACGCTTCTATCACAATGCCTGCTTCCGGCACTACGGCCCGACCGGGGATGGGCAACATGTATTCGTAGTCGTTCGGAATCCGCTCCTGGCTGCGCAGGTCGGGCGTTAGGAAGGTAAGCGCAGCGGGTTCTTGCGTGACACTCCATCCGAGAGGGAGTGAAAGGCTCTTCCCCGTACCATCCTCCTCGGAAGCGAAGCGCAGAATTTGCTCTACGTGCTTGAACTCGAGCGGGAAGCCTGCCAGTTCTCCGACTGCTTTAATCGCACGCCGCTGTACCGCTACCGGTTCTGCCAGGAGCCACATACGATCGAGGGTCGCATTCATCACCAAGGGCCCAGGCTGTTGCATCCGCTCGCGTAGGTCAGCGTTGAACGGTTGCAATTGCACCAACCCCTGGTGTCCTGACGTCGCCCACTCCGGCTCGGCCCAATGGATGGCCGTGCCCATCCATCCGGCTATTTCGTTTTGCCAGTAGTCTTCTTCGCCCCGCGCAATCTCGGCGAGTTCGCTCAAGGCCTGCTGCACGGCGGGATTGAACTGCCGCTCCAGCACCGGCATTACAGAATGGCGCATGCGGTTGCGAGTGAATTTCGCATCCAGATTGCCCGAGTCTTCGCACCATTTCTGGCCAATCTCTTTGAGATACTGCACGAGTTCCGCATGCCGCACGCCGAGCAGTGGGCGAATCACCTCGCCGGCAAACTCATCGTCCATTTCGATGTCAAAGACTGGGTAGATGCCCGCCAACCCGCGCATGCCGGATCCCCGCACCGCTCGCATCAGTACGGTCTCTGCCTGGTCGTCGAGCGTGTGTCCGGTCGCGACCTTGTCGAGTCTCGGACTCCCCTCGCCAGACGGGCTCATCAATTGGCCGAAAAACGAATAGCGGAGCTCTCGGGCAGCGGCTTCGACGCTGGTGCCTGAAGCCGCGGCCTCAGCTGCGGCATCGCCACTGGCTACGTGGAACTCGAGCTGCAGTTCTCGAGCCAGTTCTGCCACGAAGCGCTCTTCCGAATCCGACTCGGCTCCCCTCAGCTTGTGATTGAAATGAACGACCGACAAGACGATTCCAATCTCGCCGCGAAGGTCGAGCAAGATTCGCAGCAGCCCCACCGAGTCCGCGCCCCCGGAAACAGCCACACCAATCCGGGTTCCGGGCGCGAGTAGTTCCGTGCGCCGAATGTGCTCGAGCGCTTTTTGCGCCAGTTCATGCACGAAAACATAGTACAGCGTGCCGCCCTCACAATCGCCTCGCGGGCTGGGATACACTCGGGGCTGTGGGAGCGATCGATCAATTGGGGTTCAGCTTCCGGCCCCCCGAACGGCGCATTTGGACGGTGCGCGATCTGGTCGCCTCCGTTCGCACGCACATTGAACGCGAGTATGCCGACGCGTGGGTAGAAGGCGAAATCTCGAACCTGCGCGCGCAAAACTCCGGGCACCTCTACTACACGCTGAAAGACGAGAACTCGCAGATCAGCGTCGTAATGTTCCGCTCCTCGGCCCGGCTGCTGCGTTTTCGTCCCGCCGATGGAATGCAGGTGGTGGTGCGCGGCCGCGTCACGATCTACGAAGACCGCGGTCAACTGCAGATCATCGCCGAGTATGTCGAGCCGAAGGGCGCAGGAGCCCTCCAGATCGCCTTCGAGCAACTCAAAGCCAAGCTGACCGCCGAAGGACTGTTTGAAGCCAGCCGCAAGAAACCGATCCCGGCGTTGCCCCACGTTATCGGGATCGTTACCTCTCCGCAGGCGGCTGCGTTGCGCGACATCTTGCATGTCCTGCAGCGACGTCACGATCGCGCGAGCGTGCTGATTTTTCCTGCGCAGGTACAAGGCGAAGCGGCCGCGACTGAAGTCTCAGCCGGCATCCGTTATTTCAACCGCGCTCGTTCTGTGGACGTGATACTGGTGGCGCGGGGCGGAGGCTCAGCAGAAGACCTGTCTACCTTCAATGACGAAGCATTGGCCCGGGCAATTGCGGCTTCGGAGCTGCCTGTGATCTCGGCGGTCGGTCACGAAACCGACTTTACGATCGCGGACTTCGTAGCGGATTTGCGCGCGGCGACGCCCTCAGCGGCCGCCGAACTAGTCATTCGCTCGCGTGCAGAGGTCGAACAACAGATCGCCGGACTTGAGCACGAACTGGACCGCGGCATCCGCTATCGCCTGATGATGGGACGCCAGCACCTGATGCAGTTGGCGCAGCACGGCGCATTCGGGCGCATGATGGACCTGATCCACCGTCGCCAACAGAAGGTCGACGACCTCGCCAATCGCTTGGTGCACGCCCAACGCAACCACCTTGAGATGCAACGCCGGAAGTTCGAAACCTTGGCAGCGGCTGTAAGGCACTACGACCTGCGCCTTGTCCTGAGAGGCGTGCGCAAGGAGTTAAACGCCCGGGTCGCAGCCATGGCAGCGGCAGCCCGCGATCTCTTTCTGCGGCGTCGCTCGCGTCTCGAAAGACTAACTAGTCAGATGGAAGCCCTGTCTCCAGTCGCAATTCTCGAACGCGGCTACGCGTTAGTGTTTGACGCGTCGGGAAAGTTAGTGAAAGATGCGGCCCGAGTGAAGACGGGATAAGAAATCAGAGCACGCGTCGATCACGGCGAAATTATCGCCGATGTGAAGAAGGCCTCCAGCTGAGAGTTTCCTTTACCCAATATCCCTTACAGACTTCAGCATCCCCTGTGTTCTACAATGCTGCCGTGTTTTCGCTGATCTCCAAAAATATTCTGCTGTGGACAGTCGCCTGCCTGTTGAGCGCCCTAGGCACTGCGCAAACTGCGGCGCCCGCTCCGGAGAATACGCCGAAATCCAGCGATCCCGAATTGGTCACCTGCGGGGAAAAGCCTCCTCTCGCTTCGCGCACTGCGCGGAGCGGAACTCTGGTGGCTCCTGACCAGAAGCATCGCGCGTACACGGAAATCGAAGCGACTGCCCTATATCCGCAGAGAGCCAGCGGCTATTCCGGCCCCCTGTGCGTCAACAACTCCAGACTATTCGTTGCCGATACCGGCGATTTCAAAGTGCGCTTTCTGCAGGAACCGGCGGATGTCGAGAACGGAAACTCCCTGCGCCTGGTCGACTGGTCCGCCGACGGCCGCCGTCTGCTTGCGGAGATTTCCGAATGGCAATACGAGCAGCCGGGAGTGAATCGAAGCGTCCTGGTATTTGATAGCCGCTTCGGTACCTTTCAACAGCCGGATCTGCCGCGCTCCCTCGCCAAGACCTTTAGCCACGATTGCTCGATGAATCTGCGCGTGCTTGGATTCGGCACACAGGGACAAATCGTCCTCGAAGCGCAGCCGCTCACGCCTGAAGAAGAGGAAGTTTCCGGCACCTCGAGTTGCGCAAAGAAGCGCACGTTTTTCGAACTGGACCGCTCCACCGAAAATCTGGTTTCCGTGCCTGAGATGCCCAAGGTGCAACACAACGCGAAAGCAGAGAGCGGGAAGTAACTTCGGCGATCCCGAAATTAGCAGGCCGAGCTAGTCACTCTTGATCGCTCGAGGAAACCCCACCTTTACGCATCCAAGGCGCAAAGATGGGGTTCGTGTTCGTCCTCTTTTCAACTGCTTCTATTTCTTGGTCGGCGGGAAATTCTTAAACAGCTTGTCCATGGCCTTGTTGAACGTCTTCACATTCTTGTCAGAGCTGTCGGTCAAGGTATCCTTGGCAACGCCGCGCCACACCATTTCCTTATCTGAATTGTCGACAAGATCAACGGTCAGGGTCGCTTCCTTCTCCTGATAGGTTTGCGTAGTGATTGGACGAGGGCCGTACCACGGGCGATAGCCGTAGTACCACCCATACGGACGATAGGTGTAGTCGTAGTCTTCGACGACCGTGTGTTCTTTGACTCCTGCGTTGTAGACCACTTCGAGATCAGGTTTCGCGGTGGAGTCCACTTTTTTCAATCCCGCCTTGGCGAGTTTCGCGTCGACACCATCAATGATCCGCTGGTTCCAGAGTCCCTTTCCGGGGTGCTTGGATTCGATCCACCCGTAGGTCCTAAATTTCAAGAAATCGATGTTGCGATTCCAATCGACGTCTACCTTCTGGGCCCAGGCTGCGCTCGCGCCCAATAGCAACAAGGCCGGAAGAACGACACGCCATGATTTCATTGCACGTCTCCACGCTTCATTCAGATTTTTGGGGGTGAGAAGGAAGCCGCGCCAGTCTAAATGCTTGGTTCCAGCAACGACAAGGCTAGTAGTCGTTAGCCTGATCGATACCTAGATCGAACGGTAAAAAAAAGAAGAGCCCCAGCATGGCCAGGGCTCCCCCACATCAGGAAGTCAGTTGCCCGCCGCGTGATCGTGCTTCCCACACTGATTTCCTCCGCAGCAGTCATGTGTCATCTTCTTTCCGTCCTTGTCGGTACAGCAGGTCATTTCCTGACCCTCGCCCTTCTTCATCCCCTCGCAACAAGACGAGGCCACCTGGTCATTCTTGGCGCAGGATTTCCCGTCTTTCCCCGCGCAGCAACCAGCGTTGTCCTTGCCCGAGCAGCACGACATGGTTGACTTGTCGTCCTTCCCAGCTGCGCGCTGATGCATACAGGCGTGGGCTTCTTTCTGATCGGTTGCTTTGGGATCAGTTGTCTTCTGATCGGCAGACGCCATCTTGTCGCAGCAGGAACAGGCCATCTTGGTTTCGGCGGGAGCCGACTTCTGCTCGGGTGTCGAAGTTGTGGTCTGAGCCCAGGATGTAAGAGCCAGGCTGACGAAAATGGCGATGAGTTTGAACTTCATAAATTTGATCTCCTATGCGCATGTTTCGGTTCGATGAGTTTTCCCAGGTGCCCACATTGTGGCACCCGAGGGCGAAGAACGTTGCTGCGTGCTTGTGCAGGCAGTTAGGAGGAAGTCAGATACGACGCACGGTGCTGAGCGCACCGTAAGGCAGCAAACTGATGCTACGCAGAGCAGCGGTAACCGAGAGACTGGCAGCGCCGTTGGAGGGCGCCCCGATTCCGCGCTGACCTGTGTCAGGTCGTTGCTGTCCTTGAGCCGAGGGCATTTCAGCAACATTTGCAGGACCTGGGCGCACGCAGCACGGGTGCTCACTGCCACATGGCGTGCTCAACGGCGGTAAGGACTGGGCTATCCCGAAATTTGGAGCTGAGCTGGAATGGCAGCGATTATGAGAAGAGGTGCCGTCATGAGCGCTCGGCGCCTGTGCGACGGCTGTTTTCTCAATGCTGAGGGGCTGGGCGAACGCTCCCGCACCGCACAACGCGAGCATCAGCAAGGTCGCTACTAGTTGCCTGATCATGACTTCCGTCTGCAGTCAGGTTGGCAGGAAACGGGCGGTGCGTCTGTGACTCTTATCACAGGGCCAAAGCTGGGTGCCGTTACAAGGAGCAGTTAAGCGGTCATCGACGGTATGTTGTCTTCGCGATCTTGCTGATGGGCGGCTAGTTGTAGTCCGCGGTCGAAGGCGGCAGGTTCCCATCCTCGCCCTTGTGGATCTCTTGCTCCAACCGGTCAAGCAGTTCCTTGCGCTCGCCGCCCTTTAGTTCTTGCTGCAACTGCTCGAGCGCCAAGGCCACCACGTGATAGTGGTGCGCGCCGGCAAAGCGAGGGTCCTTCGTGATGTCCAGCCAAACATTGTGCATGAGCCCGATGTCCTGCGGCCGCATACGGGGCGTATGTGGTCCCAACAGATACTCGTGGAATGTTCCGTCGGGCTCGTACACCATCAGCGTCAGTCGTGGCCGCGGCTCCGGCAAGCGCTCCCATGCATCCCCGGTCAGCTTGCCTTGCTCGTCGGCGGTAAGTTTGTTGGAACGGCCGCACACGATGCGCCCCGACGCCAGCCTCTGTGCTGTCACCATGATGGCTTCAAACACATCGGTGCCCGGCACAACCAGCAGCGACACCGGCTTGCCTTCCTTCTCCGCAACCGAGACGACCGCCGTGAACAATTCCTGCTCGTAGTGGTCGAAGATCTGGCTCGCTTCAAAAACCGTGCTGCCGCTGAAGGAATGCTCGCGGTGGTAGAGTCGTGCGCTCATCACCACCACGTCCTGCTTGGTCGTGTCGGAGCTTCTCAGGATAGCCTGCAGGTAGTGCAAATTTCGCGGATCGCGCACGGCCACCAGGATATTGCCCGGACGAACTCCCATCGCGCCGCTGCCTAATTCCTGATTGCCGTAAACCCGGAATTGTTCTAACCCCTCCGGACGGCCGGCGCGCGCCCTGGCGGCGTGCCGCTCCGAATAGGTAAAAACAACAAAGAAAACTGCACTGAACGTCACTCCCGCGATGGTGGCCTCAGACTTCGTAAAGAAGTTGACGATGGCCGTCATGAACAGCACCATCGAGATCGCCACCAGTCCCACCGGGATTTCCTTGCCATACAGATAGAAGTTCCCCGGCACCTTCCACTGCCGTTGGCCGGGTTCCTTGTAGCGCAACACCAGCACTGCCAGCGACATCAGCGAAAAGCTCCAGATGACGCCAAAGGCATACAGGCCAGCCAGCAGGAACACGTTGCCCCAGGTGGCAATGATGGTCAGCAACTGCATCGCCACGATCAGATTGACGATGCGGTAAGTGGTGCCGTAGTGGTGATGGGGCTTCTGCAGCGCAGGCGTCAGGACGCCGTCTTCGGCCAGACGGTTCAGCACTCCGTTCGCGCCCACGATCGAAGTGTTTTGCGCGCCCGCAAGAATCAGCACGCCCACGATGACCACAAAAGCCCGGAAAGCGAGCTTGAGCCATGTCGGTCCGACGACGAACATGGCGAGTCCGCCGATGAGGTTGCCGAAATACTCCGACCGAATGCCGTCGGGAATGATCATCACGGCGAAGAAAGAAACCAGCGACGTGAAGAACAGGCTGTAAATGAAAATCACGAGCCCGGTTTTTTCCAGGTTCTTGAGCTTGGGATGCTCGATCTCGCGGTTCACCTGGGCAAGCGTTTCTTCGCCGCTCATCGCCAGCACTGAATGCCCAAAGCCAACGAAGAAGATGACCAGGCTCAGCTTGCTGAACCACGTGCCGTTGAGCCAGCCAAGAGACTCGCGGTTGAGCGGAATCACCCCCGCATGCAGCGGGTTCGGCGGCCATTGGATCCCGATCTTGAAGACGGTGATCGTGCACCAAAGCAGCAGGATCACCACCATCACCGTCGTGATGATCATGATCTGCACGGCTTTCTGGCTCGACTCGTGAATGCCCTGGATGTTCTTCCACCAGAAGTAGCCCGCGACCAGGATGCCGAACATAGCAGCGAAGCTATTGATCGGAAAATCCGCCAGCGGATGTCCGAAATGTTTTCCGGTTTCGACGATCAGTCCTGCAAGATAGTGGCCTGCCGACACGGCGCTGATTGGGCCGGTAAGCACGTAATCGAACAGCAGGGCAGATACCGAAAACTTTGCCAGCGTCCCGCCCATGGCCTCTTTGACCACGCGATACACGCCGCCACGCACGAACATGGCACTGGACTCGATGTACAGAGCACGCACGCAGTAGCTGAACAGCATGACCGCAAAAATGAACCAGGGAGCGCTCTTGCCGATGACCTTCTCAGCGTCGCCGCCGGCGTAATAGGCTGACGAAGCCAAATCGGAGAGCACGATAGCGGCGGCTCGCCAGAACGATATGAAGGTCAACATCACCGTGGTGGCGACGAAGACCCTTACCGCCGGTCGTTTGGAACTTTCCAAGGAAGTAGACATGAATGAAGCCGGACAGCGAAACCTTACGAAGATAGCATAGGGCAGGGATGTCCAACAGCGATGCTCCCGCGGCAGTTCCCCCTCATCGCGACGCTAACCCCTTTTGCTCACTGCTTTTTGGGAGTCATGGCGATGTGAGTTTTGGTCACCCGCTCGTGCCAGCACAATCCGTCTTCGTCAAGGAAGTGCCAGGCATAGCCAAGGCCCAGCGAGACGGCAGAGAGCAGCGAGCAAAGCACGCGGGCCCGACGCAGTTTCCTGTTCGCGGGATTTCCATCGAAGCGCCGCACTTGCAACCGCAACGCACGCAAGCCGGGTGTCGATCCCGAGTACACCACTAGTAGGTACTGATACGCAGCCCAGCAGAGAATCAACAATCCTGAGCCGATCATGGCGACTTGCAAGAGCGTCGGCGTTGCACCGACGATTCGATAATAGATGGCTCCGAACACTGAGCCCCCAGCGACGACAAGTATTCCGTCGACGAGGCCGGCTAGAACTCTTTGTCCGATCGGAGCCGACTGGAGCGGCATATCGATCCCCATGCGCCGCTCCGGCTCTGGCTTTTCCGCCTCCTCAATCGTCATGCCGCCCAAGGCAGGAGGCGGCGGAACGATCTCGGGCGCTTCTAGAATCCGCGGACGATCCAGGATCGGCTCAGCCAGATCAGTTGCCCAGACCTGCGGCGTGTAGATGGTGCGCGGAAATTCGATGAGCTTGGCTGTGTGCTCGCTCTGGTTGCGCTTGGGAGCTGGAAAAGAGAGCTCCTCCGGCCGAGGCTCAGGAACAATGTTCGCCTCAGGCGACGGATCGACGTAGTTCACGGCCACAGCCTGCCGCATCACCGGTGCTGACTGCGCGGTCATCTGGGGCGATGGGGAAGCTGCGTTCCCTTCGCGCGGCGCAGCCGCCCATCTCGCCTCAGGTGTATCGAACTTCAAACGTAGGGACGGATATCGAGGGGGCCGCGGCCTCCGCCGTGCGTGATAGCGATTCAATCGCTCAGAGACCTCTGCGCGCCACGAAGGGCCACCCTCTGCCGTGAGCAGGGCCTCTTGAGTCGGCGCAGCCTCGCGTACGCGGGAAGGAAACTCGTCGCGCTCCACCGAAGTACTTGCGTCTTCGGGCACACTTCCGGACACACAGCGGCAGGGTTCGCCGCAAAGCGAACAACTCATGGATGGTCTTCGGAGAAACGCCAGGGCCAGAGCGAGGCCACAATGCGGAACAAACGAACGGAACTTGTCTTTCTCCAGCGCTTTGCCTCTCGGGCCAGCGCCGTGCTAAGGTCACGAAGTCCCCGAACTTAAAACCAGTGTTGGGGTCTCCGTGCGCTTCCGATGATCTCCCGCACACGATTCCTTATCACGGCGGCGTGCCTTTGTCATCTGCTTCTGAGCCCGTACTTAGTTACCAGCCAGTTGCTTGCTGCCCAGAACCGGCCAGAAAATTCTCAAAGTGCAACACCGGTCCCCGCGCCTCTTCCGCGGGAAGAGAATGTCACCATCTCCGCAATGGACAGCCAGGAGAAAGACGGCCCCATTTACAAGCTGCGCGGTCACGTCGAAATCCACTACGGCACATACATCCTGTACGCGGATGAGGTCACTTTCAACTCCGATACCGGCGAAGCGGTGGGCGATGGCCACATGGTGCTCGATGGCGGTCCCAACGATGAGCACATCGAGGCCAGTCACGGGACCTACAACATCCGAAGTCAAAGCGGGAAGTTTTACGACGTAGTGGGAACGATCGGTGTTCGAGTGAAGGGAACGGCCACCGTTCTCACTTCTTCCAGTCCGTTTGCGTTTGCGGGGAAGGTGGTCGAGAAGACTGGCCCGGATCATTTCGTCGTCAACGACGGCTCGGTGACCACGTGCGAGATGCCGCACCCCAATTGGACCTTCGACGCCCGCAAGGTGGTGGTGGATGTGGGCGCGAACGCAACCGTGTATCGAAGCAGCTTTCGCATCCATGGTGTTCCGGTGTTCTATTTTCCGTTCGCGGCCTTCCCGGCCCACCCCTTGGGGCGAAAATCGGGATTCCTGATTCCAAGCATCGGGCGCTCTTCGACGAAGGGAACGATCGTCGGTGAGTCAGTCTACTGGGCCATTAATCGCACCATGGATGCGACTGCCGGCGCCGAATACTACTCGCAGCGCGGTTGGGCTCAGCGGGGACAGTTTCGTGCGCGCCCCAGCGATACCTCTTATGTCGATCTCACCTACTTCGGAGTGGTGGATCGCAAAAATCAGGGCGGCCAGGATGTAACTCTCAACGCAGAAGGGCGCTTCCTGCAGAGCTTCCGTTCGGTTGCCAATATCGACTATCTGAGTTCATTTGTTTTTCGGCTGGCGTTCAGCGAGACCTTCACGCAGGCCGTCAATTCGGAAGTAAAATCCCAGGCTTTTTTGTCCAACACGACTCGTGGATTTTCCTACAACGCGCTGGTGCAGCGCTATCAGGATTTTCAAGGAGTGTGCACGACTCAGGGCTCTCCGACAACCCCACCACCCCCTCCGCCGCCAGGCTGTACGCAGGCCGCCAGTTCAGGCAACGGTGATGTAATTACCATTCTTCACGCACCTAGTTTTCAATTTTCGAGTGTCGACCGGCGTATCACCCACACGCCCATCTACTGGTCGCTCGACGCGGCCGCCGAGGGTTTGTCCCGCAGCGAAAGGGAATTCCGCACCGCCGATCTGGTGGGACGATTTGATCTGGCTCCTTCGATTTCTATGCCGCTGCTGCTTCGTGGCTGGTCTTTACGCCCAGAGTTGACCCTCCGCACCACTGCCTACACCCAGCAGCTTGGGCCTGGCAGCAATGTGGGAACCGCGGTCAGCGACGTGGTGAACCGCAAAGCCCTCGAGGGCACTGTGGAATTGCGTCCCCCCGCTTTCAGCCGCATTTTTGACCGCCCGCTTGCCGGACACCAACTGAAGCATGTGATCGAACCGCACGCCACCTACCGCTACGTCACCGGCGTGAACAATTTCGCGAACATCCTTCGCTTCGACGCGCGAGACATCCTCAGCAACACAAACGAAGTCGAATATGGCGTCACCAACCGGCTCTATTCCAAACGCACCTCTGCCGACCCTGAAGACTGCAACCCGCAGGACATGTCCGCGCTCCGCATCGGAGCGCCGGGCGAGCAGATTCAACCTTGGGAACGCACCTACACTCCGGAAGCCATTCCGTGTTCTGCAGGGCCGCAGGTACGCGAAATCGTCACCTGGGAGATCGCCCAGAAGTATTTCCTAGACCCCGAGTTCGGAGGTGCGCTCGTCAATGGCCGCCGGAACGTGCTTACCACCACCGCCGATTTTACCGGGATCGCGTTCCTCACCGAACCTCAACATCTGTCGCCGCTGATCTCGCGCTTGCGAGTACAGACAAGCTCACAGGCGGACGCAGAGTGGGACCTCGACTACGACTTCAAGAAAGGCCGCGTCAACGCCAGCACTGTCCTGGTGAACTATCATCTGGGTGCCTACACGTTTGGCGGAGGCGACGCATTCGTGCAATCGCTGCCCGGACTCACCGGCACCAACGCAACGCAACAAGACTTCAATCAGTTCCGTGTGCTCTTCGGATATGGCCACCCCAGCAGACCAGGCTTCAGCGGCGCGACCAGCTTCGGATTCGACGCCAACATCGGATTCCTTCAGTATGCGACGGCGCAAACCACCTACAACTGGAACTGCTGCGGCGTTACGCTCGAGTACCGCCGGTTTGCGCTAGGATCGGTCCGCAACGAAAATCAGTTCCGCTTCAGCTTCACACTAGCCAACATCGGGTCGTTTGGAAACCTGCGCAAGCAAGAGCGCCTGTACTAGGCCGTTCTGGTACCCTCGACTGTAGCGCCGCCGTGCCGACGGCAGTCCGGCGGGCGTCCCGCCCGCCGCTGAGCAGGATGCCCTCAGACTGCGGGCAAAATGCCGCGATACATGCGGCGCGGGCCATCAAATCCCCACACCTCGCCCGGCCCGTATTACCATGTGTGTATGCCGCTGCCCGCCGAGCTTGAAACTAAACAATTGCGCCTGGAAGAGCGCCTTCGGTCGCTAGGGCGCACACTGGTTGCCTACTCCGGCGGTGTCGACTCGGCTTATTTGGCCTGGGCCGCCCACCGGACACTCGGTTCCGGCATGCTGGCAGTCATCGCCGACTCGCCCAGCCTCGCACGCACTCATCTCGAGGACGCTGTGGCTTTCGCCAAAGAATGCCGCATTCCCCTTGAAGTCATAACCACGACTGAGCTCGATCGCCCCGAGTACACGAAAAACGACGCATCCCGCTGTTTCCATTGCAAGGACGAACTCTTCACAGTGATGGAATCCTTTCGGTTGAACCGCGGCTTCGACGCCATTGCCTACGGCGTAAACGTCGATGACCAGGGCGACTTCCGTCCCGGACAGCAGGCGGCCCGCCAGCATCACATCGCGGCACCGCTCCTCGACGCGGGCCTGACGAAGCAGGACATTCGCGCGCTGGCGCGGGCGGCGGCGCTTCGCGTCTGGGACAAGCCCGCCTCAGCCTGCCTCTCCTCGCGCATCGAATACGGCCGCCCCGTCACCCGCGAGGCCCTCTCAGCGATCGAGCAGGGCGAGGATGCCCTCCGTGCGCTCGGCTTCCGGCAGTTCCGCGTACGCCATCATGGAGAAATCGTCCGCCTAGAGATCGCTAAGGATGAACTCCCGCGCGCCCTCGACCCGACGCTGGCCGCCGAATTTACCCGCATCTTCAAAGCGCTAGGGTTTAAGTTCGTGACCCTTGATCTGGAGGGCTTCCGTTCGGGCTCGATGAACACTCTGCTTCCGCCCGAAGACCTCCTCCGCGCTGTCTGATTTCGTGCGCCAATCGCTCTCGAGAGCCCCCGCAGACCGTCTAACCCCTTGTGAGATAATGGATTTTTAGCCCTGATGCTAAGGCGGTTTCCAGTGACGCTGCTCCAACGTTCATTTCTCGTACTCCTCCTCATCTGCCTAGGTTGTTCCGCGCAGTCGACTGCGCCGGACACCGCTAGGGCTATCGAGCGCCAGGTGCGTTCGTATTACAAGTTGCCCCCGGACGTTCAAGTCACGATCGGCCCGATTCATCCCAGTGAATTCAACAACTACGACGCCGTGAAACTGACCTTCACCAAAGGCACTCGCAAGGACGAATACGACTTCCTGCTCTCGAAAGACAACAAGACGCTTGTCAAAATGACGAAACTGGACCTGACCAAGGATCCGAACGCTGAGATCATGAAGAAAATGGACGTGACCAACCGTCCGACGCGCGGCAATAAGCAGGCGAAGGTGCTGGTCGTCAACTACGACGATTTCCAGTGCCCATTCTGCTCGCGCATGCACCAGACGCTCTTTCCCCAGATTTACAAGGAATATGGCGACAAGGTCCTGTTCATATACAAGGACTACCCGCTGGCGGAAATTCATCCCTGGGCCATTCGCGCAGCTGTGAATGCAAATTGCCTGGCTGCGCAGAATAACGACGCCTACTGGGATTACGCCGACTACCTGCACGCCAACCAGCAGACGGTAAGCGGGCAGCAGGGCCACGACGCGCAGAATGCTTTCCTGGACCGGGCCGCCGTGCTGCAAGGCCAGCAACACAGCGTGGACCCGGTAAAGCTTGCCGCCTGCATCAAGGGGCAGGACGATAGCGCTGTAAAAGCATCGATTAAGGAAGGCGACGTCGTTGGCGTGAACGCCACCCCCACCCTCTTCGTAAACGGCGAAGAAATGGACGGCGCGTTGCCGATCGCGGAAATTCGCGCCGTGCTCGACCGGGCGCTGCTGCAAGCCGGGGTTCAGCCTCCGGCGCATTCCGACAATACGCAAGCATCGGGCACTGCCCCGAATGCCAAATGATGCCTGATTTTTCGAACTGCTGATCCGTAACGAGGGGGATCTTCGCTTGAGACTCAACTCGATGCTGCTTCGTCTTCTGATGGCGCTTGGTGCCGCGCTTGCACTGGTCTTTCTCACCGGCTGCCAACCGAAGCAGGCTGGCGGCGACGTCATGGCCTCCGTGGATGGACGCAAGATCCTGCGCTCCGACGTCGAAAAGTACTATCTCAACCAGACCTCGTCCTCCGACCAGCCGCAAGCTCCCCTCGGAGAGCAGGCGACCAGCCTCCGGCTCAGCATTTTGCGCGAGCTAATTGACAACGAAATCCTGATGCACCGCGCCGAAAAACTCGGCTTGCTGGCGACCGACGAAGAGATCGATCGCAAGATGAACGAGATCAAGTCGCCTTATACGCAGGAGCAGTTCGATCAGAAACTGAAGGACAAGAAGATCACGCTCGATGACTTCCGCCGCGACCTGCGCCGCTCGCTGACCGTCGAAAAGGTGCTGAACAAGGAAGTCACGTCGAAGATCAACATCACCGATCAGGATGTCGCTGATTATTACAACGCGCATAAGGGCGAGTTCAACCTGATCGAGGCGCAATATCACCTGGCGCAGATTTACGTCTCGCCGATGCCCAACCCGCAGGTCCACAATCTGAAGAACGACAAAGCGCAAAACGAGGCGGATGCGCGGAAGAAGATCCAGATGCTGTCGAACCGCCTCGACAGCGGCGACGACTTCGCCACTCTCGCCATGAACTATTCGGAAGACAGCGAGACGTCGGGCAACGGAGGCGACTTGGGATTCACGCCGGAGTCGTCCCTCCAGCGCACCGACCCGTCCACCCGCGAGATCGTTCTGAAGCTGAAGCCGGGCCAGTATGGGCCGGTGATCACCGTGCAAGATCCGGCCAGCAAGCGGATCGTGGGCTTCAGAATCGTGAAGCTGCTGGCGCGGGAACCTGCCGGCCAGCGCGAGCTGGCCGACCCTCGCGTGCAGCAGGCAATCCGCTCCCAACTACGCGACCGCAGGGAACAGTTGCTCAAGGCTGCCTACTACGAGGTCCTGCGCGACAACGCCAAGGTCACCAACTACTTCGCCGACGACATCCTGAAGAACACCGGACCAACGAAATAAGGAATGAAGAAGCGGTGGGCAATATTCTTCAAATCTAAAATCTCAAATCTGAGATCGATCGCGCGATAAAAATTTCATATCTCAAATTCTAGATTCCAGATGGGATGTTTCCCCTGACTTGGACTTCTTTACTCCACCACCGCCAGCACATCGCCAGCATTCACAGCCGCCCCTTCTGCCGCAACAATCTTGCGGACGACGCCCTTCTTCGGCGACTTGATCTCATTCTGCATCTTCATCGCTTCTACTACCACCACGCCCTGACCAGCCTCGACTTCGGATTCTTCCTTCAACAACACGCGGATGACCTTGCCAGGCATGGGAGCGAGCAGCTTTCGAGGGCCTTTGCCGTCGTCAACGCTCACGCGACTGCGTAGAGATCGCGGGTCGCGCAACTGCACCGCATAGCGCCGCGGGCCCACCCACAGGTGCATGTCGGTGGCGGTGCGTTCGCGCTTGATCTCGTATGCTTTCCCAGCAATGATGATCGACAGCACATCACGCCTTGCGAGCACGGCATCGAGCGCTACCTCGCGCCCATTGAGGCGAGTTTCCCAGCGGCCGTTCACGCGATTCAGTTCGAGGCGGTAGCTCTTCCCATCGACATTGACGTCGTAGATCATGTAGTGTGTGGCATCACCTTAGCCCAGGGATTCCTGGCGGGCAGTACGCTTCCAATTGGACGCACACTCCGCCCCCGTACCATTCGTAGGGGTTTCGTCACCCCGCACTTCCGAGCCAGGGTCCAGCATCGCAAACACTCCTGCTGCGATCGCCGCCACTTCCGCGTTGCGTGCATCGGCGGGGGCGGTGTCCCCGGGCTTGGCCAGCAAGCGGTCCAGGTATCCTGTGTCGAGACGTCCCGCACCGAAGTCTGGGTCGCTCAAAATTCTTCGGAACAATGAAATATTGGTCTTGATTCCCCCAACAAAGTACTCGTTCAGCGCGCGCACCAGCCGTGATGTAGCTTGCGCGCGATCGGTGCCGTGACCGATCAGCTTGGCAAGAAGCGGATCGTAGTCAATCGGCACCGTCCAGCCTTCGTACATTCCGCTGTCGCGCCTAATGCCCGGCCCGGAAGGAGCCAGCAGCAACGTGATTTTCCCGGGACTGGGGAAGAAATTGTTGTCGGGATCCTCGGCATAGATTCTGCATTCGATGGCATGCCCGCGCAGTTTTACGTCCGACTGCGAGAAGGGAAGCTTCTCGCCGGCGGCAATCCGGATTTGCAGATGTACCAGGTCGAGGCCGGTCGTCAGTTCCGTCACCGGATGTTCCACCTGCAGCCGCGTGTTCATTTCCAGAAAATAGAAATTCTTCTGCTGATCTACTAGAAACTCGATTGTCCCCGCATTTGTATATCCGGCGGCCTGCGCCACGCGCACCGCGACCTCGCCCATGCGCCGCCGCATTTCGGAATCAACAATGGGAGATGGCGCCTCTTCAAGCACCTTTTGATGGCGGCGCTGGATGGAGCATTCGCGCTCGCCCAAGTAGACGGTGTTCCCGTGCTCATCTGCCAGCACCTGCATCTCGATATGTCGCGGGTTAATGATGGCCTGCTCGATGTAAACTTCGTTGTCCCCAAACGCGCGTTGGGCTTCGCTTTGCGCACTCTCGAGCGCCGCTCGCAATTCGTCCGCGCGGTGCACCAGACGCATGCCCTTGCCACCGCCGCCCGCGGCCGCTTTGAGCATGACCGGGTACCCAATCTTCTCAGCAACTCGCGCAGCTTCTTCGGGAGACTCCACGCCCCGGGATGTCCCGGGCACGAACGGCACGCCCGCCTTGTCCATGTTCTGACGCGCGCGGGTTTTCGAGCCCATCATCTCCATCGCTGCCGCGCTGGGACCGATAAACTTGATTCCAGCGTCTGCGCAAGCGTGTGCGAAGCGGGAATTCTCAGATAGAAATCCGTAGCCGGGATGGATTGCGTCGGCGCCTGCACGCTTCGCAACCCCGATGATTTTCTCGATATTGAGATAAGACTCGGAGGCCGCTGCCGGGCCAAGATGGTAAGCCTCATCGGCCTTGCGCACATGAAGAGCAGCCCGGTCTACGTCGGAGTACACGGCTACCGATTGGAGCCCCATCTCCCGGCACGCTCGAATCACGCGCACCGCGATTTCTCCCCGATTGGCGATGAGAATCTTCTTGAACATGCAAGGGGCTCTGCTGCTGCGCTCGCAGCGACATTCTATCGGACGAGCTTTGGAACTGAAGGCTGAAAGCTGAGAGCTGACGGACTTTTCTACAAAAACAAAACCCCTTCCCGCAGGAAGGGGCTGTCGTGACCAGACGATCCTACTTGTTCTGATCCATCGTGATGCCTGTAGCGCCCGGCTGTTTTTCAGCTTTCGCCTTCTTGACGGCCAGCGTCTTGTCAACCCACTCGTCGGCCGTCTTCAGATCGGCTGCCCGTGCACTGGGGTCCTCGCACTGCACGTCCGCCCGCTCGCGGTACATCAGATTCATGTACGCCATGGCGTCGTCGTAGTCGGGCCGTAGTTGCAGCGCCTTGGTCAGGTTGTCGATGCCTTCCTGAATGTTAGGCATGTTCTTTTCCTTTAGACCCGCGCAGACTTTCCTGTCTTTCAGCGGTTCCTCGGGCTTCAGGCCCAGCTTGGCGCGCTCTTCCATGCGGGGCTGGTAGGTCTGCGTCCAGTCGATGACGGCCACCGAATAATACGGTTCCGGGTCATTCGGGTCGAGATCGGTCGCCTTGCGGTAATAGTCTTTGGCGTCGTTGAACTTCTTCATCTGCAGGAACAGATAAGCGATGCCCTTCACGCTGTTCACGTTCTTAGGGTCGCGCTGCAGCACTTCCTTGTACTGATTGATCGCCTGCTCGGCCATCTTGTTGTTGTCGGGAACGTCTGCGCCCGGAATGTATTGCTGGGCAAACGCCGTCGCCAAGTAGAGGCGCGCGTTCAAAAGCGTCGGATCGAGTTCAACCGCCTGCTGGAAGTGATTGATCGCCTCTTCATACTTGGCATTCTTGTACGCCAGAACGCCTTTGTTTAGCTGGTCGCGGGCCCGCAGCTTGCTGCAGCCCGTGGTGGAGAACAGCATCAGCCCCGCAGCGAGCAGTGCTAACACTCGTACGCTGGTTTTCATTGCGTTATAACTCTCCCTTGCCAGGAATCCTGGGACCTTACCACTGCAAATAGGATTGCGCAAATTCTGAACGAACCGATGCCCAGGCGTCGTCGCCTGGGCGCATTTCCGGCCCGAAGTGCACGGACGGATTGCTCCGAGTCGTGCACATTCCGTACATGGCCTGCTGATTCTACTGCCCAGCTTCGATCTTGGCTGTGATCAGACCGACTTTATCGACGCCCGATGCGTGGGCGATATCGATCACGTTCGCCACGTCGAAGAATGGAACGTTGTCGTCGCCCTTAACGAACATGACCTTCTCCGCGCGGGTCTTGAAGATGTCGGTCAGGCGGCTCTGCAGGTCGTCCCAGCTGGCGTCTTCCTGGTTAATCTTCACACCCGGCGTCGAACTGGCGCCGCGATCGATCAACTGAACAACGATCGTGCGGTCCGGCGTGGTCTGCTGCTTCTGGTTCGGCGGCGGTGGCTGCGGAACCAGGGCATCCAGGCCCTTCGGCGTGAGGGGCGTGATCACCATAAAGATGATCAGAAGCACCAGTAGTACGTCAATGAGCGGCGTCACATTGATGTTTGCGCTCTGGCCCCCGCTGGGGCCGACTGCCATACCCATAGGAAATCTCCTCTATTGACCGCCGGATGGAGGTGCCGTTACTGGCGCTGCCGCGCCCTTATCCTTCCGCTGGTCCGTCAGCAGGCCCAATTGGTCCACGCCCGCCGCGCGAATGTTGTCTACGGCCTCGACCACTCGCCCGAACTTCGCCCGCGCATCGGCGCGGATATAGACGCGCTTGTCGGACCGGTTCGCAAGCCGGTCTTTCACTTTGCCCGTCAGTCCATCTGGGTTGATCTTGTCGTTGCCGAAGAAAATGTCCCCGTTGCGCATCACCGCGACCACCAACGCGTCTTCCTTGTCGGCGTCCGGCATCTGCTCGGGATTGTTCACTTTCGCCAAGTCCACGCTTACGCCCTTCTGCAACATGGGCGTGACCACCATGAAGATGATCAGCAGCACCAGCATCACGTCGACCATGGGGGTGACGTTGATGTCGGAATTGACCTTGGCGCCTTCGTTTCGTTTTGCCAGTGCCATAGGCTCACCTTTCGCGTGCGCTCATTGCGCGTTCCCGCATGATTGAGCAGCTACCATAGCGGTTGCCTGAGTGCCCGGCGCGGAAGCCAGTTCCGCGCCGGACCATGCAACTCACGACAGCTACTGCCGGATCAGACTAGGAACGGCGCAGGCTCCGCCGCTTCAGGAAGTAGTCGACCAGTTCGCTCGACGAGTTATCCATCTCGACGTCGAACGCCTCGACGCGTCCGGTCAGGTAGTTGAACATCATCACGGCCGGAATCGCGACCAGCAATCCCATAGCAGTGGTGACGAGCGCTTCGGCGATACCGCCGGCGACGGCCGCTAGACCAGTGGCCTTCTCCTGCGAAATGCCTTTAAACGCGTTCAGAATGCCGACCACCGTGCCGAACAGTCCCACGAAGGGAGCGGTCGATCCAATTGTCGCCAGTCCGCCGAGTCCGCGCTTCAACTCTGCGTGCACGATCGCTTCGGTGCGCTCCAAAGCGCGCTTGGAAGCTTCGATGGTTTCGCCAGGGATTTCGCCCGGGCTGTCCTGGTGGGCCTTGAATTCCATCAAGCCAGCCGTGACGACCTTCGCCAGGTGGCTCTTCTTGTTGCGCTCCGCAACTTTGATGGCTTCGTCGATCTTGCCATCGCGCAGGGCGCCGGCAACCGCGGGAGCAAACGCGCGCGACTGCTTGCGGGCCGCGCTGAATGCCATCCAACGGTCAATCATCACGCCGATCGACCAGCCTGACATGATGAACAGAATGATGACCACGATTTTCGCCAGAATGCCCATCGACTTCAGCAGCGAAACCAGGTCCCAACCCACCGCTCCTTCCTGGACTACCCAGGCGGCTAGCGCGGGCACATGATGAACAGCACTTGCTAGGTTGGCTACGAACATGAGTTGCATTTCCTCCTCAGGAACTCGTCAGAACAGCTTCGGTCGCTACTCTGCGTCTTGGAACCAGCGCTTGCGCGGAAGTGGTGCCCCAAGCCCCGCTTCTCCCGGTCCCGCTGCATTGTCCGCGGAACACTCCTGGGTTACTGGCGCTTCGGCACATGAGACGCGGCCGCACTGGCGGGTTCGGAACACCCTGCCCGGGGCCACGATAAGGTGGGGAACGGGGAGGGTAATCGCCTTCACTGCGACCGCTTACGAAACGAAAACTCTGCCGGGGTTTAGCCGCCCGACAGAGTGAAGTTCACCTGAACCTGCGTTTCCACAGCGACCGGCTCGCCGTTCAGCATGTAAGGCTTGTAGCGCCACTGCTTCACAGCTTCGATCGCCGCGGGCGCGAGCATCGGATGTCCGCTGATCAATCGGAGATTCTCGATCGCACCATCTTTGCTGATTTCCGCCTGCAGCATCACGGTACCTTGGATGCGAGCTTGGCGCGCCAGCGGCGGATAGTTAGGCTGAACTTTCTTAATCAGAAGTCCGGTTGAAACGCCCAGCGAAACGCGCACGCGCTGCGGAGTCGCAACTTTGGGGACAGCCACCGGCGTAGAACTGATAATGCCGCCGATCACGCCGCCCATCTGACCGCCCGGAACGCCGCCCGGGACGCCGCCCACCACACCACCCGTCGCCATTTCCGGCGGAGGCGCTTCCTCTTCCTTAATCATCTGCACTTTCTGAGGAATCTTGGTTGGGGTGCGGAGCTGACCATTGACCAGGTCGCTCTGAATTTGTTTGACCACTCGAACCGGGGCCGCTGCCGGAGGGGGTGGAGGTGGCGGAGGTGGCGGTGGCGCCACCAGGAAGGTCATGAGCTGCTGTTTGGGCAGCGCTTCTGTGAAGATCAGGGGCAGCAGGACCAATACACCTACCAGCAGTGCCTGCAGGACGAACGAGATGGTCGTTGTCGCCCCCCGTTTCGTTTTCAGCCGTCCGCCGGACTCGATAAGGCTATCTTCGAACATAGGCTTCTCCGTACAAACCGACCCTACGTATCCTTAGACACCGTGCTCTTACTCTTTGCTCCCAAAACCTCCCCAACCCAGTGCAACGGGCCTGCCGCCCGCGCACTTCCGAACGAAAGGGCCCTCGCTACCTTTAAATGAACTACTTACGGACCAGAAATCCTGCAAATCCTGTAGCGGGGTCGGATTGAGACCGCAATTCTTTTGCGCGTTCCAACAAATGTCTTTCCGATTCGATCCCGCCCGCCGGAGGTTGCACCCTAAACGTTGGCTTTTGCCTTAGTGCGTTTCCCCGGGTCGACGGGCATCGAGATCGGCGTCTTGCCCCGTCCCGAGCGCCACTCTTGATACGCCACCAGGATCGGCGCGGCAATCGCAATCGATGAATACGTGCCAATCAAGATTCCGATGACCAAGGCGAAGGAGAACCCGTGGAGCACCTCGCCGCCGAATAAGTACAGCGCCAGCACAGTAAGGAACGTCAGGCCCGCCGTCAAGATCGTTCTGCTTAACGTCTGATTAATGCTCCGATTGACGATATCGGCCAGCTTTTCCCGGCGCATCAGCTTAATGTTTTCCCGGATACGGTCAAACACGACGATGGTGTCGTTATTGGAGTAGCCCACCAGGGTCAAAATGGCCGCCACCACCGTCAGGGATATCGGCTTATTGGTCAGCGAAAACGCGCCCACCGTGATCAAAGTGTCGTGGAAAACGGTCACGACGGCAGCCACGCCATAGATCCATTCAAACCGGACGCCCAGGTAAACCAACATTCCAGCCAGCGAATAGAGAACGGCGAGTTTGGCTTGCGTCTGCAACTGCTTGCCGACCTGCGGCCCGACAATTTCTACGTTCCGCACGCCAAAATCGGAGAGGTAGAAGCCATCCTGCAACGAAGCGACCACGTTGGAATCGGTCGCGCCCTTCAACTCGTCCAGCGAGCTCAGCACCCCGCCCTTCACCTTGTCGCGGTAGTTCACGATGGCCTGCGCCACCGCTTGATACTTCTGGTCGGCGTCCGTGCCAAGGCGCTGGGGATCCTTCTCCAGCAGGTAATTCTTGATTGTCAAAGAGCTGGCGTTATTCAGATCGACCTTGCCCGCCGGAGCGTTGGTCTCCAGTGCCGCGATAATCTGAGCCTTGCCCTTATCGAGGGCTGCTTCGTTGGTTTCCTGCTCGGCCAGGTCGATCAGGACTTCATTGTTCTCTGGCCGGTCGTAACCTTGAATCTTCGCGTTGTGCAGCCCGATCTTGTCGAGCGCAGCGCGAATCGCGTCATTGTTGGGCGGGTGCGAGAACTTCACGTACACCAGAGTTCCGCCACGGAAGTCCACGCCCAGCGGAATCCCGTGCCAGAAAAGCATCGAGAGCAGGCCCGCCACGCTGAACACAAGTGAAAAGGCGAGAAAGTACCACTTTTTGCCGAGAAAATCTATGTTTGGATTGCGAAAAAATTCCACGCTTTTCTAGACCCTTTCGTCTCCATCTCAATGTAGCGCCGGCGTCCCGCCGTTAGTCGCAAGGGCATCCTCACCCTCGCCACTACCCAATGCTCAACGCTTCGCCACGCTGCTTGCGCAACAACACGTAATCGAAAATCACTCGCGACACGAATACCGCTGTGAACAGGTTCGCCAACAGACCGAAGGTCAGCGTGACCGCGAATCCCTTCACCGGACCGGTTCCGAAAATAAACAGAATGAACGCTGAGACGATCGTGGTTACGTGCGTGTCGACGATCGTCACCCACGCATGCGCGAATCCCTGATCTACAGCCGACGGTGGCGTCTTTCCATTGCGCAATTCTTCACGGATACGCTCGAAGATCAGCACGTTCGAATCGACGCCCATGCCGACCGTAAGGATCACGCCGGCAATTCCCGGCAAGGTCAGGGTCGCGCCGCTGAAGCCCAGAAAGCCCAGCAGAATAATCAGATTGAGAATCAACGCGACATCCGCATTGATACCGGCGCCGCGATAGTACACCAGCATGAAAATCAGCACGGCCAGCATCCCAATCACCGCCGCGCGTACCCCCGACCGAATCGAGTCCGCGCCTAGCGACGGGCCGACCGTCCGCTCTTCGAGATATTTAATGCCGGCTGGCAACGCGCCCGAATTCAGAATTAGCGCAAGGTCTTTCGCTTTCTGATCAGTGAACCCGCCCGAGATCTCGCCCGAGTCGCCGATCTCGCTTTTGATGACAGCGACTTCCATCACCTTGTTGTCGAGCACCACCGCCAGGTAGTCGCCGACGTGCTGCGAGGTGAAGTTTGAGAACCGGCGTCCGCCCTCCGCCGTGAGGAAAAAACTTACCAGGGGCTGGCCCGTCTGGGAGTTCCGGCCCACGCGTGCTTCGCGCAAGTCATGACCCGCCACCGCCGACACGCGCGAAATGATGTAGACCACGTCTTCGCCCGTGTCGCCCTGACTCTTTCCGTGCATCAGTACGCTGTTGTCGGGCAGCACGCCATTTACGGCAGCCAACGCGGCCTGTTCATCCTTGAAAAATGCGCCTTTGTTCATCGCCTGCCGGATTTCCAGCATGGCGGTCGACTGCATGATCTCTTTGACACGCCCCGAATCGTCAATGCCGGGAAGTTGCACAAGAATCTGGTAATCGCCCAGCCCGTGCTCCTGGATGACTGGCTCGCTTACGCCCAGTTTGTCAACGCGATTGCGAATCGTCTCGATGGCCTGCGAAACCGCTCGATTCTTGAGTTCCGTCAACTGCTGCTGCTTCATGTTGAGGACCCAGGCGCCCTCGGTTCCGGTAGTCGCATCGTATTCCGGCAGGCGATCGCTGATCAGGCCCCTCAGATCGCCGGTCGCGTCCGGCGACACGCCCTTGATCACAATGCGGTCAGGATTGTTGACAGGGTCCGGCTGGCTGACATCTGCGTAATTAATCTTGCGGCTTCGCAGTTCGTCTTTCAGGCGCTCAATCGCCCGGTCCGCGTCGGCCTTTACGGCGTCGTTCACCTGTACCTGCAGGATGAGGTGGGTGCCACCCTTCAGGTCCAGCCCAAGGTGAATGCGGTCGGTCATGGACGAAAGCAAGCCCGAGCCCGACCAGCTCTTCGGAATCCCAAAGATCCCGAACAAAAACACCAACATCGTGGCGATGATGACGATAACTTTCCAGCGTAAGTTCTTGTTCATGACTGAGTAATGAGTCTTGCAACCTCGATTAAAATTTTCCCGGAAACAATGCCGCTTTGCGTCCCTCGCGAACCCTTGGGCCTAAGACCTACTTCGAGACCGTCTCCTCGGCGCTCGTAACCGTAACAATCGACCCGCGGCTCACTTCCATCTTCAAGTTGTCAGGCGGGACGCGCAGCGTCACCGAGTCTTCCTTGATCGAGAAGATAGTGCCTTTCAATCCCCCGCTGGTCACAACCTTATCCCCGGTCTTCAGTTCCGACAGCATCTGCTGCCACTTCTTCTGCCGACGCTGTTGGGGAAGGATGAGGAGAAAGTAAAACACGCCGAAGATCAGCAGCACCGGGGCAAACAATGCCAGCCCCGACCCGCCACCCGCCTGCGCCGCCAAGAAGTATAAATTGCTCATGAAGCTGTGAAAGACGCACTCATCTCAAAACGTTACGCCGTATCGGTCAGCGCTGGCGCCCTCGATTGTCACCGCGGGGGTACTCGTGTGTTCCGGCCAGAATTCCTTCGCTTGAACCAGGGGATCGGGCACCTACGGCTTCGGTTGAGACGAGACACCAGAATGAAAGCGCGCCCCTTCCCCAAGTCGAATAGAATGCCGTACCCTCCGCATAGTGTCAAGGTAGAAACTAAGGTTGTGGATGGTATTTAAAACCTGTGCCAGCACTTCGTTAGCCGCATAAAGGTGCCGCAAATATGCTCGTGAATACCGGGTACACACCCTGCAAAAACAGGCTGGATCCAGCGGTCCCTGATCGGTCGCGTACCGAGCCTGCTTGATCGAAATCTTCCCCTCCGACGTGAACAGCAACCCATGCCGCGCCGCCCGCGTCGGCAGCACGCAATCCATCATGTCGATCCCCATATTGGCGTACATGGCAATCTCTTCCGGCGTTCCGACCCCCATCAGATATCGCGGACGATCGGCAGGAAGATATTGGAGGGTTGATTCAACGACTTCGCGGGTCAGTTCCCGAGGCTCCCCAACGCTGAGCCCGCCGATAGCATAGCCGGGGAAGCCGATCTCGACGGTCCGCTCCGCGGATTCCTTGCGTAGATCGAATTCCATTCCGCCCTGGACGATGCCGAAGAGGGACTGGGTGGCCCCTGTCAGGTTTCGAGTTTCAAGTTTCAAGTTTCCAGAATCGTCGCTCGAACGCGAAACTGGAAACTCGGAACTAGAAACAGGGTTTTGCCCTTCCTGACGACTCGCGACTGGCGACTGGCGACTGGCCCAAGGCACTTCGCTCTTGTGCTCCTCGAAGTACTTCTTGCTCCGCGCCGCCCAGCGAAGAGTCATCTCCATCGACGCCCGAGCCCGTTCGCGCTCCGCCGGAAACTCCGTGCACTCATCGAACGCCATGATGATGTCGGCACCTAGCCCGATTTCGGCCTCCATCGCGCTCTCCGGACGGAAGAAGTGCGACGACCCATCCAGATGGGAACGGAATGTGACGCCATCCTCGGTCACCTTGCGTAGTTCGCTGAGGCTGAATACCTGAAACCCGCCAGAATCCGTCAGAATGGCGCGATCCCAGGACATGAACCCATGGAGTCCGCCCAGCCCCCGGACCGTCTCGACGCCCGGACGGAGGTAGAGGTGGTAAGTATTGCCGAGAAGAATTTGAACCCCAAGATCCTCCAACAAGTCTTGCGGCACACCCTTGACGGAAGCCAGCGTCCCGACGGGCATGAAGACCGGAGTCTCGACTACGCCGTGAGGGGTGATCAGTCTTCCGACGCGGGCGGGCCCGCTGGTAGCTTCGATCTGAAACTGGAGGAACAT
Organism: Terriglobales bacterium; assembly: GCA_035652655.1. GTDB lineage: Bacteria > Acidobacteriota > Terriglobia > Terriglobales > Acidobacteriaceae > Gp1-AA133. The sequence continues at coordinate 9,070 of DASRDJ010000035.1, read as the reverse complement.
TCTCAAGGATTGTAGAGGAACGGAATAGGCGCGCGAACCGGTCGAGGCGTTATCCGCGCGAGTAAGTCACGGGTCAGGGTAGCGAACATCGAGGACTCTGCGGAGTCGCCAGCCACACCGTGATCTTCGTAGGAGTGTTCCCCACTGTGTCGAGTACATTAGCTACAGTCTGAAAGGGGACACCCTCGTCAGCCACAAGGCAGAGCGAGCGATGCGCTTCCATGCCGTAAATCTGTGATAAACCCCCTGCCAACCCGCTCCAGTCTTGCTGTTCACTATCAAGAAACAGTTTCCCAGCGTCGCTCACGTGCAAAGAGACGAGCCGGTGATCACCAGAGTGTTGGTAGTAAGCCGAGGCTAGTTCAATTGCGAAGCCCCTTGAGGGACTGAAGGAAGAAAACGTCGTATACGCGGCGACGAGAATAGCTAAAACGGGAGCCGCAATCAACGCGAATGCCGGGCCGACCGAGAACTGTTTCGTTAATGGGAACTTTTGGGTGACGAGCGCACCGGTACACACCGCGCTTCTAAGCAACTCAATCCGCATGCGCAGATAATTGTGGAAACCTATTGCGGGAACAGCCACGAGTATGCCCGCAGCGGTTGGAACGAGTGAGACGGCTGCGATGGAGGTCTCTATGATCTGTACCATATGCTTTGCCATCGCAAAGCCCCTGAACACACTCGAAATGCCGAAGCAGGTTCCCACAAGTCCAACATATGGAGATGCAGAGGCTATTGCTTTGATACTCCCGGCCTTAATGCTCAGTTCGCCGATAAACTCCCGATACTCTCGGCTGGGGGAATCGCTACCTTGTGCACCCGGAGGAAAGTGGTAGCGATAGAAGGCGCGGCTGAAAACGGCGATGACGTAAGTGAGCATGAGCGCCAGCACGAAGACAGCGAGGCGCGCAATCCAGTTCAGCCAATACCAAAAGTAGCTTATACCCCACTCACCTTCACGTCCGTACATCGGCCACATGCAAGAAATCCCCGGCATCAAGAGACGATCTCTTTGTTGGGTTCCCGGCGAAGGAAGAGACACCGAGCCCATGGCCGCGGCTCCGTTGGATTGCCTCAGTTCTGAGTTACAAGACTCGCGAACTTCTCTAGATCAATATTTCCGCCCGACACAATCGCCACAACCTTCCCCGATCCAGCACGCCCCGATCGCGCAGCAGCCACCGCACAAGCTGCGGCCCCCTCGATAATCACGCGGTTTCGCTCGGCCACGAACTTCATCGCCTCGGCCGCCTCGTTCAGAGTCACCACAAGCGAGCCGTCCAACAATCTGTGGGCGTGTTCGAACATATTCTTGAACACCATCTTGCTGCCGATGCCGTCGACAAACGACGGCTGATATTCCACGGCGCGCGGTTCCCACGCCGCCAGAGACGCGGCTAAAGGCGCGGCCGTCTCGATCTCGGCAGCGTAGATCCGCACTTTGGGAGCGAGCGCTCGCAACACCGCCGCAATGCCGCACGACAGGCCTCCCCCGCCCCACGGGATCACCACCGCTTCCAGATCCGGCAAGTCTTCCAGGAGTTCCAGTGCGATTGTGCCGTTCCCGGCCATGACGTGAGGATCGTCAAAAGCATGAATAAAAGTGGCGTCGACGCCAGGGTAGGAGCGCCTCTCAAAGGTCTGCCACCATTCGGCGAAGGGGACCTTGATGACGCGCCCGCCCATCCGTTCGACTGCGCGAGTTTTTGTGGCGGGAGCGGTGTCAGGTGCAATCACGGTAGCCTGAATGTTCAGCCGTCGCGCACAGAAGGCAACGCCCTGCGCCATGTTGCCCGCCGACGCAGTCAACACTCCTCGTTCAAGCTGCTGACGCGGCGTCAGAGCCATCACATTCGCCGCACCTCGAATCTTGAACGACCCAATGGGCTGGAGGTTCTCCAGCTTCAAGAACAATTCAGAATCCGCCGCGCAGCGCACGAGTGGGGTACGCATGGCAACCGGCGCAATGTTGCGTCGCGCCTCTTCTGCTTGAACAACCGAGACGGGCATCACCGTATGTTAGACCATCCAACACAGCGGATGGTGGCCCAGGTTCGCGGCCGCGCTCTGGGCGCTAGCCGGGAAGTCTGTGCGCTCGGCAACCTCTGCGATCAGAATCCTACTGTCCAACAATCTCGACAATTTCCCCACGCACCGCTCCGCCCTCAATCACTAGCTTCCCTACGGTAACGGGCAGCTTGAACCGCCGCGGCCCCGCGCTCCCAGCATTGAAATACAGCACGCCATTTTTCACTTCCGACTTCGGCACATGGCTGTGCCCATACACCACAACGCCAATTCCCGACGCTTCGGGTTTCAAATCGAGCTCTGGGAGAATGTGCAGCATGTAGATGGCAATGCCTTCAATCTCAATAACCTCATTGGGCGGCAAGCCGGAAGCCCACGGACCGCGATCCACGTTTCCGCGAACCGCGATCACGGGCGCAATCAGGCGCAACTCCGCGAGAATCTCCGGCGCACCGACATCCCCGGCGTGCAGAATGAGCGCAACCCCACGCAATGCCTCGATCGCTTCCGGCCGCAATAGCCCGTGAGTATCTGAAATGATGCCAACGACAGTCATCAGTCAGCCGTGAACGCAATACAACTTCGACGTCGAGAATAGCGCTTGCAGTATGGAACTTTAGCCAGAGACTGACGACCGGCGACTAACACCTAGCCTTTGTCCAGCATTCGATTCACATCCGCGTAAGAAATATCGCCTTCGAGCGACGTATACGTCCCAGTTGTCTTCAGTTCTTCGCCGATGCGTTTCAGCAGCCCCAGCGTTGCGCGCATTGCAGTCGATCCAATGCTCACCCGCGCCACTCCGAGATCTTGCAGTTCCCCGATGGTCGGAGACCCTGGGCCGACGAGAATGTTCACCGGACACTGCACATCCCGCACAATCCTCCCAATCGTCTCTCGATCCGCCACTCCCGGCAAGAACACGCAGTCCGCTCCCGCGTCCCGATAAGCCAGCAGTCGGCGCGCCGACTCTTCGTAGTGAGTGACAGATTCCCCTACCTTTGCAAGGTAAACATCTGTGCGCGCATTCAGCACGAGTAGCACACCGGTCTTAAGCGCAGCCGCCTTCACCGCGCGAATCCTCTCCAACTGCACCGGCAGATCCACCAGCGGATGCGCTGGGTCTCCTGTGGCATCCTCAAGATTCATCCCAACTACTCCCGCCGCGATCACCTCGTTCGCGGTGCGCGCCGAATGTTCCGGGCCGAACCCGTACCCGGCTTCGACATCGGCGGTCACCGGAACTTTCACCGCGCGCGCAATCCGCCCCGCCCGCGCCAGCATCTCTTCCCGCGAAATCTTCTGTCCATCGGGATACCCCAGCGAAAACGCAACCCCAGCCGACGTGGTAGCGATCGCACCAAATCCTGCCTCTTCAAACACGCGCGCACTCGCAACATCCCAGGCATTGGGAAGAACGAGTATCTTCCCCGAGCGGTGCATCGCCCGGAACGCCATCGCTTTCGATTTCTGCTCTTCAATATTCACGGAAACCCGCCTCGCCTCTCGGTCCGAATGAATTTCTCTGCTGCTGTCTGTGCCGTTCTCCGCGTTCTCTGCGTTTTAAGATGTTGCTCCATCAAGCTCCGATGCAATCAGCGCAGCAGTCACTACTCGACTAACTCTCCTTCTTAAGCCTCGCCATAAATTTCGATACGCTGACAAATGCCCGCCCCACAGTTCCACGCCCAATCTCCTGCGTTTCATCGCTCGCCGTGACGCGAACGCTGTAGAACCGCCCGTCGAAAGCTTCCACCACCGCCTCGGCCTTTACCCGAGCTCCAATCCCGCTAGCAGCCCGATGTTCCACGTGAATCGACGTCCCAACGTTGATCTCATCGCCCTCGCTATACGGATGCAGCGCATGGAAAGCCGCAGTCTCCATCAGACGGATCATGTCGGGTGTCGAGTACACCGGCGGCAGCTCTAGATGGTGCGCCGTAAGCGTGTGCTGAAACTCAACCGTCTCCTCGGCTTCTCCTCGCGTTCCGACAGGCACCCGCTTCGCCATGAAATCCTCCAATCACTCACATGGCACACGATGCACTCAAACAAGAAAGCCACCAATCCATTCGGATTGGTGGCTTAAGCAAGATCATCCCGCAAGATTACGCGGCTTTCGCCATTCTGCGCGACTCGATGCCATCGAGGGCCTTCCAGAGCGACTTCGCTGCGGATTCGGCTGAATCGAGCGCTTTCTCGGCGATCTCCGCATTCTCAGCCACTTGCTTCCCGAGTTGCTCGCGCCAGACGTTAGCGTGATAGACATCGGCCGTCGCGTGCAATGTGAAATAGCGAGTCGTGCGCTCGTCAGCTCCGTAGCGTTCCCGCAGTCCGCGATCCTTCTCCGTAGCCACGCGCGGCACCTGGGACTCATACGCGTAGAAAGCAGCCAGTGCTTCTGACGGAGTTCCTTCTTCCGCGACCCGCGCGAAATGCTTCACCAATTGCTTTACTTCCGGAACGCTTTCATGCCCGAGCGCGTTGCGCGCAGCGCCCATGCCCTCCGCAAAATCCATCCAGAGATCCGAGTGCGCCTCGGCGGCCTCGCCCTCTCCACCCTGCTCGTCACGCATGTTCGCGAGCACGGCCTGGCGCAATTCGCCGTCATTCAACCGCAGAGCAAACGCCGCCAAATACGACGGAAACGCGTTCACATGCTGGTAATAGTCCAGCGCATACGCGCGGAGATCCTCGGGCGTTAGTTCGCCCGCGCTCCACGCTTTGTAAAACGGATGGCACAACAAATCGTACTTCGCAATACGACCGTCGAGTTCACGGAAAAATTCCTGGTGATCCATGGATAAGCTCTCCTTGAAGCAGCCCAATATAAAAGGCGGGATAGCCCCGTGACAAGCAATGCGCCCTGAAGAAAACGAACAGTGTGTCGCATGTGCTTGGCATCAAAACCGTTAGCTGCTTTATCTCACTGGCAAGCTTTTTTCGCAGAGGCACGGATAGTGTCTTCCAGCTTTCCGTTCGACTGCTGCTGCACTAATGCATCGAGACTCTTTGAGTGAGCTTCGGGCTTCGCCGTGAGAATCGATTGATAAGCGGTCAACGCCCCCTTCACGCCGGCTACATGTTGCGCCATCGGATCGTTGCCTCCAGCAGGGTCTTCCATCGTCGATGGGGCCGCTGAAAATGTAAGCTGCCGCATGATCTCACCAGAATATTTGTATTTCTTTTCCTTCATAAAGTCCCCAAGCACCGCCGAGCAGAGGGAAACGTGGACATCCGGTACTGCGATTAACCACCGTAACGCCCAATCCCGATCGCCATCGAGACTTCGGTCAAGGGGATCGTTCTCCAGTTTGTGCGGGATCGCTACGAATCGACTTCGCTCCTCGGGAGTCGATGGCCCGCGCCCTCCGGCGGATTGCGCCATTCCAAAGCCTGCCACAGAAATCAGAACTAAAAGTCCTACCGCTGTTAGTCTTCTCATAGGTCCCCCTTTATAAAAGGCGGCGCTGGACGGTAGCACGAAGGATAGGCCGCTAGTTGCTAGAATAGTGACAAGCTTGCCGTGTCCGACCTTGGCACTTACATCCATGCAGTTCAACGAACAATTCGACGTAGTAGTGGTCGGCGCCGGACACGCCGGCTGCGAGGCCGCGATGGCCGCCGCGCGCATGGGCCTGAAGACCGCGCTTTACACCCTGAACGTCGACTTGATCGCGCAGATGTCCTGCAATCCCGCTATCGGCGGCATTGCCAAAGGACACCTCGTCCGCGAAGTCGACGCTCTGGGCGGAATCATGGGCGAAATCACCGACGCCGTCGGTATCCAATTTCGCCTGCTGAACACTTCCCGCGGCCCGGCGGTCTGGTCTCCGCGCGCGCAATGCGACAAGCAAGCCTACCGCCTGAAAATGCGCGAGGTGCTCGAAGCGGAGCCGAACCTCAAAATCAAGCAGGCCGAAGTGGCAGATCTGATTCTTGACCAGTTCTCAATTCCCAGTTCTCAGTTCTCCGAGGGACCTGTCTCGACTGAGAACCGAGAACTGAGAACTGAGAACTGCATCCGCGGTATTCGCCTCCGCGACGGCCGCACCGTCCGCGCCCAGGCTGTCATCATCACGACGGGCACTTTCCTCAACGGCCTCATTCACTGCGGCGAGCAGCAATATCCCGCCGGACGTTCCGGCGAACCCAATGCCGTTCTGTTGGGCGAAGCCCTGAAGAAACTAGGCCTCCGTGGATGCCGGCTCAAGACAGGAACCCCGCCGCGTCTCGACGGCCGCACCATCGACTGGTCACGCTTCGAGGAACAACCCGGCGACACCGACCCCACGCCCTTCAGCTTTCGCACCAAGCGGGTCGCGCATCACGACCGTCAGGTTCCCTGCTACATCGCCTTCACCACCGAAGAAACGCACCGCATCATCCGCGAGAACGTTCATCGCTCCCCGATGTACAGCGGCCAGATCCAATCGATCGGCCCGCGCTACTGCCCGTCGATCGAAGACAAGATCGTCAAGTTCCCCGACAAGCTTCAGCACCAGCTCTTTCTCGAGCCCGAAGGCCTGAACACGCACGAGATCTATGTCAACGGTATGAGCACTTCGTTGCCCATCGATGTTCAACTCGCCGTACTCAAGTCAATCCCGGGCCTCGACTCTGCCGAAATGATGCGGCCCGGCTACGCAATCGAGTACGACTCCATCGATCCCACTGAACTTGAGCGTACCCTCGAGACCAAGAAAATCGCCGGCCTCTTCCTCGCGGGACAAATCAACGGCACCAGCGGCTACGAAGAAGCCGCGTGCCAGGGCCTGATGGCTGGCATCAACGCCGCGCTCAAAGTGAAGCAGGAAGCCCCGCTGATTCTCGATCGCACCGAAGCCTACACGGCCATCCTGATCGACGACCTGATCTCGAAAGGCACGAACGAGCCCTATCGCATGTTTACCTCGCGCGCCGAGTTCCGCCTGCAGCTGCGCATCGACAACGCCGACCGCCGCCTCACCCCACACGGCCGCCGCGTCGGCCTGATTAACGATGAGGCCTGGGCGAACTATCTTGCCAAACAAGAACGCTTGAACGGCATGAAGAACTTGTTGGATAAAACCAAGCTGACGTCGCAGATGCGGAGCAAAATCGCCGCACCCACTTCGCAATCTGGGGAGATCCGGCTCCCCCTCAGCGATGGTCATCCCGCGCGAAGCAAGGCGGAGCCGAGCGCAGTCGAGGGACCTTGCGTTTCCGACGGAAGCTCGACACCTGCAGACGTCTCGTCGGCGCTGGGCCAACCGCTGTCTCAGCTCCTGAAGCGTCCCGAAGTTTCCATCGAACAACTCGCGCCCGTACTGCGTGATCTCGACCCAGGTTTCTTTGCGTCCTCCGTGTCCTCTGCGGTGAATCTCTCTTCACAAGCACGCAACGAACTGAAATCCGTCGAGACAGAAATCAAGTATGCCGGCTACCTCACGCAGCAGCAGCGCTCCATCGATCGCCTGAAGAAAGCCGAACAACGCAACATTCCCGACTGGTTCGATTATCGCGCCGTCAGCGGGCTATCGCGTGAAATGCAGGAAAAGTTACTGAAGATTCGTCCCAGGACGCTGGGGCACGCTGCGCGCATTCCTGGAGTCACTCCCGCCGCAGTCTCGCTTGTAAATGTTTACATCGAGTTGCAGGGGCGGCGCCGCGAACAAGCCTCCGCCCTCTAAGTGGCGCACGACCATTCATGCTGCAGAAGCACCCGCCCTCTTGTCCGTTGACATCTCGTCTGCCGTCGGTAAACTCTTGCATCTCCCCATGTCACGTCTCTCCCGCCACCGGATCCTGCTGCTCGGAATCCTCTCGCCCGTGTTGGCGGTGATCTGCCACGCGTTGGTTTACGCGACCCTCACCCTGCTAAGCCACGATCACGAGAAGGATTGGATCTTTCGGTTGTCCGCCTCAACGATCGTCATGGCGGTGCCCCTCATCGTCGCCCTCCTTCTGCTCCGCAAGGAGCCGCGCCCACTCTCGACTTCGGCAAAAGCGGGACTTGCGTTCGCGGTACTCTCCCTCGGTCTGGCATGGCATCCCATCTCCGACGGCATGCTCCGCTTTAAGCAGATCCGCCATCTGAGCATGCACGACGTCCCCGCCCCGCTCTTCGATACCCCAGACATCTCCGGCCAGACGCAACGTCTCGCCGATCAGAGGGGCAAAGTGGTGCTTATCAGTTTGTGGGCAACCTGGTGCCCGCCCTGCCGCACAGAGATGCCGAAACTCGACCATCTCTATCAGGAGCGCAAGCAACAAGGATTAGTGATTTTTGGATTGTCGGCAGAGGATGCCGACACGCAGCAGAAATTCGTGCGCCAGGTTCCGGTGAGCTACCCTCTACTCACAGTGCGAGGGAATGTTCCCGACTTCTACCGCGACGTCGTGCGCCTTCCATCGTTCGTACTGATTGACCGCGCCGGACGTCTCCAGGTTGCGCCCGCGGGCGATCAGCCATTGGAAAAAGTGCAGGCGGCGGTCGACGTCCTTCTCGCGCGCAGCGACCAATAAACAGTACCTACTTCGCCGGACATCCCTCGCTCTTCACAGCAGGCAATATCCGTCCCACGAAATCCTGCGGCGATGCCGGATCTTTCAAAATCGACCAGCCGGTAAACGTTGCGATCAAATCCTTCTCCGGAAAAATCATGAGCTGTTGTCCGCCGAAGCCTTCTCCCATCCACACGAAGCCCGGCCCATCCGTTCTCGGCAGCAGCCACCATTTGTAGCCGTACTTGAATGCTCCCTCGGCACCGATCGCAGGACTCAGCGACTGCTTCACCCAATCTTTCGAGACGACCTGTTTACCGTCCCACATTCCGTCGTGCAGATACAGATAGCCGATCTTCGCCAGGTCCGTGCCGCTCAAGTACAAGCCGCCCTCGGTATCAGTGACGCCCAGGGGCGAGTGCTTCCAGTAGTGCTTAATGCCCAGCGGCTCGAAGACATACTTCTCGCCGTACGCCTCGATATCCTGCCCGGTCTCTTTCTGGAAGATGTAGGCCAGCAATTCCGACGTGCCGCTGCTGTAGTTGAAAACGGT
>DASRDJ010000034.1:0-5661 GCA_035652655.1 Terriglobales bacterium | reverse complement strand
CATCAGTTCGACGTACAAGTCGTACAGCTTCTTTGTATCGACATCGAACTGTACTGTGGCCTTTTGCTGCCAAGGCGGCGCCTGGGTCTTGGTGTCCCAGAAGAGTGTTTCTCCGTAACTGGGGCCGTGGTCGACGTCGATGTCAACATACATTTCTTTTTGCCGGGTCACGATCGACGGATCGATCATGGCCGCCGCTGAGAGTTCATCCCACATGAAGCTCTCGACCGCGTAGGCGGTCAGATACTTCGCGACTGGGGTGTCGGCCTTTGCGATCGCCGCTTTTACCGCCGGATTTACGGTGGTCTTGACCGAGATATCGATCGGAGTAATGGTGATGCTCTTCCAGGGCGAGCGCATCACGATGCGCACCGCCTCGGGATCGAACCACCAGTTGAATTCCCGCCGGCCATCAACGCCGGTGATCCCGCCGTTATCGGCGTACATTCCGCTTCCCATCAGTACCAGGGATTTTGCGAGCGTGGCCACTTGCGGATCCAGGCGGAGCGCCAGCGCGATGTTCGTAAGCGGGCCTCCCGCCCAGATCACTACTTCGCCGGGATATTTGTGGACGGTCTTCACGATGAAGTGCGCGGCATCATCATCGAGTGCCTTAATGTGGGGCTCGCCTTCCACCAGCGGCGGCACGACCTCGGGCTCGTGGTAGCCAGCGCGAAACGCAGGCGGGGTGCCCTCCGGGCGCTTCGAGAAATCACTCCAGCAGCCCTTGTAGTGGAGCACACCGTAGAGTTTCTCCCACCGTTCGGTTTCTTCTTTAGAGTTGAGCAGAGGAAATTCAGCACCGGCGATGACAGGAACGTCGGTACGGCCGGCAATCTCGAGCAGGCGCAAGGTGCGCTGCGTTTCTTCCTTGACCCACTGGTCCCCGCTGACCGTGGTGATGCCGAGCACTTCGAATTTGTCAGATTGGAGAAAAATCAGGATCGACTGCATGTCGGTCGTGGCGGGACCGCGTGCGTCCTGATCTACGATGACTTTGATTTTCTGGCCCTGCAACGTGCTAACCGAGAAGCACAGAACAGCCACCCATAGCGCAAACTTGCGTGCGTTCATGGATTCCCTCAATTTGCTGATTCCTGGCCCCCTTGCAATCGGCTGGAACTGGTTTCGTTCGACAACGCGCCAGGCGGGCATCGCATTGTAGCGCAGCGGACGTGTGCAGTGCGTCTGCTGCAGGCGAGGTTTCTCCGCAATTGCCGTACTCGGAAGCAGACCACTAGAATGATCCGCGGAGCGTAAAGATTTTTACTCGAACGATGATTCGATCCTCTCCAAAGCATTCGGCATTCGGGAGTCCTGGCGCGACCTTGGCACTCCTTGTTTTGCTGCTGGCGTTTGTGGCCCTCGGTGGCGCACAGGCGCTCCCGACCTCTTCAATACTGGACGGCACCGTTCGTGACGCGCACGGTACAGCCGTGGAAGGGGCAACTGTGCATCTGCTTAAACGCGGAGCTTCGGAGGACCGAAAGCTCCGGACCGACGCAAAGGGTGAATACCGCTACGCGCAACTGGCGAGTGGGGACTACACGATTCGCGCCGAGAAGCCCGGCTTTCCGGATGCGGCCTTCGGCCCGTTTACGCTACGCGAAGGTCAAAACACACGGATCGAACTTCAACTCGGAGCGCCGGATCAAGAGCAGGCAGGCGCAAGCACGGATGCTCCGCAGTTCTTTGATCCGCCGCAATTCACTGTGGCCGGCGTCACCGACGCCATGAATCATGGGGGCCACGGCTCCGACGCCGTCTCGCGCACAACTCAGTCACTGACCCGTGAAGTGAGCAAGCTGAATAGCACCGGTTCGCCCATGCCTCCCGAACATGAAGCATCGCTGCGTGCAAATCTCCAGAGCAATCCCGCGGATTTTGAAGCGAACCTGCGGCTTGGCAGCCTTCTGACTTCCACGGGAAAACCTGCTGAGGCCGTGCCATTCCTCGAACGCGCCCACCAACTCCATGCCGACCATGACAGCGCTCGCGAGTTGGCTAGCACGTACATGGCTCTGGGGAAGCTACCGGAAGCCCGCTCGACAGCCGAAGCGGCCTTGTCTGAACATGAGACTGCCGACCTGCACCACCTGCTTGCGGAGATTGACGAGAGGCAACACGAGCCGCTCCAAGCCGTTCGCGAGTATCAGCGTGCCGCGGAACTGGATCCCAGCGAAACCAATCTCTTTGATTGGGGGACGGAACTCCTTGCGCATCGTACGTTACAACCCGCCATCGAAGTCTTCACTCGCGGCCATCAGCATTACCCGCAATCGGCTCGCATGCTTGTAGGGCTGGGTGTCGCATGGTATGCGAGCGGGTCGACGGATCAAGGCTCCAACTACGTTTGCGAGGCAGCGGATGTCAATCCCTCCAACTCGTCCCCGTATGTTGTTCTTGGAAAGATGTCGATCGCTGAGCCGGCAACTTCACAGCCCGTTCTCGACCGCCTTGCCCAATTCTTCAAGCGGCAGCCCGAAAACGCACTGGCGAACTATTACTACGCCGTTGCTCTCTGGAAACATGATCAATCGTCGCGATCCCCTGAAACATCGCGCCGGGTCGAATCCCTGCTTGAAAAGGCTCGCCAACTCGATCCCAAACTGGCCGGCGCATCGTTACAGCTAGGCATTGTTTTTGAAGATGGCCGTGACTTGCCCCGCGCCGTCGAGTCGTACAAAGCGGCCACAAACACCGACCCGCAGCTCAGGGAAGCGCACTATCGCCTGGCGCAGCTTTACCGCCGCATCGGGGAGAAGGCCAAGGCGGAACAGGAACTCGCCGCTTACAATCGCATCTCGCGCGAAGTTCTTGACCAGAATGAACGCGAAGCCCACGAGATTCCGCAATTTGTTTATACTCTCCGCGATTCCAAGTCACCCGCATCGCAGCACTAGCAAGCCTGGGGGCATGCCTGAACTCCAATCCGCTCGATCGCTACTTCAAGCTCACAGAAAATCAAACCACGCTCCGCCGCGAAGTTGTGGGAGGAATCACGACGTTCATGACGATGGCCTATATCGTTGTCGTGAATCCCCAGATTCTGTCGCAAGCCGGAATGCCCGCGGAGGGCGTGGTGTTCGCCACGTGCATCTCGTCGGCCGTTGCCTCGCTGGTGATGGGGCTGTATGCAAACTACCCCATCGCGATGGCGCCCGGCATGTCGCTGAACGCGTACTTCACATATTCCGTATGCCTGGGGATGGGCATTCCCTGGCGGACGGCGCTGGGCGTCGTCTTCCTCTCCGGCGTCTTGTTTGTCTTGCTGACGGTCACGCGCATCCGCGAGCAGATCGTGAACGGCATCCCTGACGGCCTCAAGCACTCGACCGCCGCAGGCATCGGCATGTTCATCGCATTCGTCGGACTGCGCAACGCGAAACTGGTGGTAGCCAATCCGGCGACGTTTGTCAGCCTTGGTAACCTTGCGTCGAGAGAGGTCATTGCCGCCTGTTTCGGCATCGTTCTGACGCTGATCCTGATGGCCCGCAAGGTGAATGGAGCGATCCTGCTGGGGATTGCGGGCACGATGATCTTCGGCATCTTCGCGGGGGTCGCCGCGCGCCCGGCGGCGTGGGTGTCGATACCGCACCCCGGTTCCACGCTATTTCAGCTCGATCTCCGGGCCGCATTGCACCTGGGGCTGCTGGAGATCATCTTTGCTTTCCTCTTCGTCGATCTCTTCGACAACGTGGGCACACTGGTCGGGGTCTGCGAGCAGGGAGGCTTCGTCAAGGATGGCCGAATCCCACGCGTTGGACGTGCTCTGCTGGCCGACGGCATCGGCACCATGGTCGGAGCCCTCACCGGGACGTCAACCGTCACCAGCTACATCGAGAGCGCTGCTGGCGTAGCCGCAGGCGCGCGTACGGGTCTCAGCAACGTCGTGGTGGCGATTCTGTTTGCCGCCGCCGTGTTCCTCGCCCCAGTGGCTGGCGCAATCCCGGGCTTCGCAACCGCGCCGGCCTTGATCCTGGTAGGCGCGCTCATGACGCAATCCATCGCGCAGATCGCGTGGACCGACTTTACGGAGGCTTTTCCGGCCTTCCTGACGGTTCTGGCCATGCCGCTTACCTTCAGCATTGCCACCGGGCTGAGCCTTGGAGTGATCGCCTACACGATTGTGAAAGTCGGGACGGGCCGCCATCGGGACGTAAGCCCGGTGCTTTGGATCCTGACCGTGCTGTTCATCCTGCGCTACGTCTACCTGGCAGCAGCGTAACCTCAACGCGCCGGCTGAATCGGCGCGGTCATCAACTGGATGAACATCCGATAAAACTTCTGCGTGTCGAGGTCCGTCTGGATTTCGACCAGCGACACAGGGACGTCAGGCTTGTCCTTTTCCGACCACGTCAGCGTGTTGCCATACCCAGCCCCGTGGTCGACGTCCACGCTCATGTAGCGCGACTCATGCCTCGTAATGATGCTGGGATCGATCCAGGCGGCCGCCGCGAGTTCGTCCCACAGGAAGTCCGATCCCGGCCCGGGCTGGTAGTACTTGGCGACGTAGTGCGCCAGCGCGGTTCCGCCCGCATCAATCTCCTTAATCATCGCGGGAGTCAGGCGAGTTCTCACAGAAATATCAGTTGGCGTGCAGACAATCTTCTTCCAGAACGAGCGCAGAACGGTGCGTGCCGCCTCGGGATCGAACCAGAAGTTGAATTCATGGCGCGGAGTGTTCTCGAACTCCGGGTCGTCGCTCACGGGGCTCAAGCTTCCTCCCATGAAGACAAGCTCCTCGGCCAGTTGCGAAAATTCCGGGTCGATGGTGAGCGCCAGCGCGAGATCGGTCATAGGCCCGCCCTCGTAGATCGTGACCTCGTGCGGATACTGGTGCACCATCCGGATCATGAAATGAGCGGCATCCTCAGAGGCCGCTTTGCTCTTCGGCAAACCCTCCGGCAGCTCAGGAATAACGGACGCCTCGTGCCACCAACGATCGTCCCAGGCCCCAGCGTATGCAACCTTCCCATAGCGCTCCTGCCACAGCTGTGCCTCCTCTCGGCGATTGACAAGCGGGAACACCGCTCCAGGAATTACGGGCACATCCGTGCGTCCGATGATCTCCAGCAACCGCAGCGTGTGCGCAATCTCCTCGTCGCGCCACTGGTCGCCGCTGACGACAGTGATCCCAAGGACCTCGACCTGCGGCGACTGCAGCATCACCAGCAGCGTCTGCAGATTGCTGCCGCCGGGCCCGGAGCAGTCCTGATCGATGATGACCTTGCGGCGAGGCTGAGCGTGCAGGAGGGAAGAAGCGAGGACAAGCAAACCAAACCATCGGCAACGAAATGCCATTGCTCTTTTCAAGAGATTTAATGTGTGCCTATGGGCCGTGTCATCAGGTCGATGTAAAGCTTGTAGAACTTCTCGGTATCAATATCGAATTGCACGTTCGCGATCCTGAGATAGGGCGGCACCTGGGCCTTCGCGTCCCAGAAGATAGTCTTTCCATAGCTCGCGCCGTGATCCACATCGATGTCCATGTAGAGCTGCTTGGTTCCGGTAATGATCGAGGAATTGATGAGGGCTGCCCCGGCGATCTCATCCCACATGTAACCCGGGAGTGAATATTTGTCCAGGTATTGCGTCACAGGCGTGTTGGCCTTGGAGATGGACGCCTTCATCTCGTTCGTGAAGCGAGTCTTCACGGAG
>DASRDJ010000033.1:0-2654 GCA_035652655.1 Terriglobales bacterium | reverse complement strand
CGATCCCACCCAGCTATGCCGCAGCTCGCGGTCGATCTCGAAAAGAGCATTCTCGGCCCGCTCCAGCAGCAGGATGCGCTGCGGGCAGAACTTCATCGTTTGGCGGCAAATCTCCGAGCCGATGCTCCCGCCGGCGCCGGTAATCAGCACGCGCTTGCCGGCGAGGAATCGCTGCAATTCGGGAGTATCGAGATTAATCGCCGCGCGGCCAAGCAGATCAGCCAGATCAATCGCCGGTGCATCAGCAGAACGACGAGCGATCGGCACGCGCAGACGGTGGATGAATCTCCGAATCGGATGCACCGATTCATTTATCGGCCGTGGCGGGGACAAATGATGAGCGATCGGAGTGCGCGTTCTCTCTCTCCCCTGTACTCAGGGGAGAGGGTTGGGGTGAGATGTTCTCTCTACTGTAAAGTGCGATTTTGTTTTTTTTCGCGCCATGTTGTTCACCTTGACGTTGCGGGGATTTGAGTTCAGGTCGTAGCGGCCTTTGAGGGCAGCAGCTTGATCACCCATGACCCGTGCTTGACCTGATTTTTCATGTGCAATGCTTCGTTGTATGGGGTTCGGGTCTGCCACATTTTCCAGACGATCTTCATCCAGCGTTGCCCGAGGCAGCGAAGGGCGGCGGCGTGGCTCATCCCGTCGGCCTTCTTTTTTTCGTAGAACGCCTGGGCCCAGGTGCAGCTCTTGCGGGAGAGGTCCGCCCAGAGGTGGATGGTTGCGCGCAGGGTTTTGTTGCAGGCGCGGCGCATCGAGACGATCCGGCTCTTGCCTGACTCTTTGGTCAGGGGTGCTGTCCCGGCATAGCTCTGCAACGCCTCGGCGCTGGCGAAGACCTCCCGGTTTGATCCCAGTTCCGAGAGCAGGCGCGGCGCGATCTTTTCGCCGGCTCCGGGCAGCGAGCCAAAGCAGCCGTTGTCCGGATGATCGTTGAACAGACTGACGATGCGGCTGCGATATTCGTCCAATTGCGATTCAAGTAAACACAACTGTTTTGCCAGGGAGACGGCCAGCAGTGTCTTGGCCTTGGTCACGGCGGCATTGGGATTGGCGAACGTTGCCGCGCGGGCAAAGGTCTCCAGTCGCTTGTGGATCGTCTGCGGCCGATAGAGCTTGTGGGCGTGCAGGAAGCGTTCCCACTTGCGTTTGCCGGCGCTGGCCAGACGGTGAGGATCAGGGAAGGTGATGACAAACTGCCAGGGCCCCACGCTGGTCCACTCGTCAAAGGCATCCAGTGCCGCCGGGTAATATTCATGCAACGTGGCCTTCAGTTGATTGACCAGGGCGGTGCGCTGTTCGATCAGGGCGATCTCGTCACGGCACAGCAGCCGCAGCTCCGTCGTAAGCGGATCCTGCGCCAGCAGCGGGCGCCAGCCGTGGCCATCGGTCCGAAGCCCGTCGCCCATGCTCCAGGCGTCCAACTCATCATCCTTGGCGCCGCTGGGCGCCTTGCGATCACGATAACGCTCGGCGGCCTTGGGATTCAGCGGATAGACCGTCAGGCCGGCGTCGAGCACGCGCTCGACCGCCGGACCGCAGTTGGTCTCGATCGCGATGCCCAGCTTGGGAAACGCCGCGATCTTCTCGCGGAACAGCGCCCATCCCGCGGCATCATTGGCAAACCGAAGCGACAGCACGATCTTTCCCTGCGGATCGACGACGACCAACTGGTGCTCGCACTGCGCCCAGTCGAATCCGCCGAAATGAGTCAACTGGGAAAAGACGCTGGGGACGGGATCAGGTGTGCTCACGGCCGATGCTCCTGCCGGCAGGTTTGCTGTCGAGCGTTTGTCATCGCACGTCAAAAGCCCGTTGCGAGTCGACCTGATACGGGGCCCTCGCGAAGAATGGCGTCGGGCAAGCCCTTGGCCGTCCTCTTGGGGCGGTGTTCTCTTAGACCTTTGAACGGGCGTCTCGCCGCAGGCCGGTGATCTCACCTTGCGCCTCGAAGGCGAAGGGGACGTGGACCGTGGCTGCAACGTGACGTTGACGAAGGACACACCAGCTCGATCAGCGGCCGGTGAACGCAACATACCTTCAACTCCTGCTTCCTGGCGATTTAACGACAGTTTGTTCACAATCCTCTTACTTCTGGCCGCCGAGTTATCCACAATGCTGCTGCGCTGGCGACCCGAGGGCCGCTGCGCAGCATCATGGATAACGTCGGAAACCGTATCAGGGGACGAACGCTTCGACTTGCGAACGGTGCCATATAGCGACTCGCTGTCCCCTCACCCTGCCCTCTCCCCTGAGTACAGGGGAGAGGGTTCTGAGTGCGACCGCTCGTGAGCCGCGGCTGAGTCTCCAGATAGCGCGAACGTGCCACACGCTGGTGAGTACCTGACCATGACGGCTGACGGCGATACTGAAGTTCTAGTGGAGGTCGAACGTGAATAAGTGCGTGATGACGGTTCGTCAGATAATTGCTGTGCTTTGGATCGTCGGCCTTGCCCGCTTGGCAATAGCTGCCGACGCGCCTCCCCTGCACATCGAATCCATCGTCCCGTCCCTTCACCAGCCCCAGGAGAACGATCCCGCAATCATCTGGTACGACGACTTCAACGGCCCGGAGAAGCCATACGGCGAGAAGCAGGGAGAACTCGACTCCGCCGAATCATTCGGCGGCTCAGGCAGATCGTTACTTTGCA
>DASRDJ010000032.1:0-7241 GCA_035652655.1 Terriglobales bacterium | reverse complement strand
TGCGCTAGGGTGGGATTCCACAGCCGCATCGATCTTGGGATTCTCTTCCAGCCCGATCGACAGCGTTAGGCGGAAACTTCGCACACCTCTCCCAAGTCTCAGACGCAGATACGCAAACGGAGTAAGCGGAGTTCCCCACTTCGGGAACCGTCAGGCGACCGAGCGACGGGCTGCCTGCCCTGGCAGTCGAAAGGCCCTCGCCCGTCGGCGCTTCGTGAGGCTCGCTAGTCCGCTTCCGGATAGGCCATCCGCACCAAACTCCTCTCCGAGAAGGGCAGGTACAGCAAGCCGGCCGTCGCCGCAAAGGCTGGACCGAATCCGATACGCTCCGCCAGCAGAAACGGCGCGATTGCCCACAGCTCATCCAGTACCAGAATCGCCGGAAACAGCCGTTGAAATTTTTCTCCCAGCCGCCGGTGATCGAAGGCCGCGCCCGAAATCAGATAGCACCGCAGCGGAATCCCCACGCCTGCCGTCACGAGCACAGCAATCACGATCGCCATCGCACCCCACCCGGGCAGGTACCCGTCGGCGATCCGCTGCACCGCTTGCCAGCGAAACAGCGCCGCCACATAGAAGATGAGATACATCACCTGGATCAGGATGAACAATCCGCGCGTCAATCCTCTCCGCGGCACCGGCACTTCGAGCTCGGGGTGCAGAGTCTCGGGAGTCGGGGCGACAGAAACTTCCGCACTCGCAACAGCCGACCCACCGGTCGGCGCCACGCCCTGCACGGCATCCGGGCTCGCGACTGCCGCGCCTTTCTGCTGCACGGGCGCGATGAAGCGGTAACCACGTCGCGCCACCGTCTGCACGAAGCGAGGATTGGAGGCGGCATCGCCAAGCGCCTCGCGCAGCTTGTTCACCGCGGTATTAAGGCCGTGATCGAAATCGACAAAAGTATCGCCCGGCCAGAGGCGGGTGCGCATCTCTTCGCGCGTGACCATTTCTCCCGGGCGCTCCAGCAGCATTGCGAGCACTTGGAACGGTTGCTCCTGCAGGCGCACGCGCGTGCCTTCTTTGCGCAGTTCGCCGGAGGCCAGATCGATCTCGTACAAGCCGAAACGCGCGAGCTTCGTTCTGTCTCCTGCCATATGCATTCCGACGACGCGGTAGTTTACCAAGTGGAGATATATGTTCCACGTGGAACACTGTGGAAATGTGCGATAGCTATCTATATCTTTTAGATATACTGCTCACACACCCGAACTCGCGAAATATAAGCTGTTTACGGGCCTAGGCAGGTTTCTTGATCTCACAGGAATGCGTGATCCGGCTCACCAGCGCTGAAAGATCGGCAGCAAAAGACACAAAATCTTAAACCTCAAAGAGCGCAGAAACGCCGCAAAGGGCGCGAGGTCCAAACCCTTAGAGTCCGGCGGTGGTGATGTCGCTGAGGACATCCGACACGGGACCTGCCTTCTCAATTTTTCCGCCTGCTCAGGACTCCGGCCGGGGTTACCTTGATTACCCGGCACATTCTGTTAGTAAATTCTTGATTCACTCTGGCGAAATCCGGCGCTACAATGGGCGCAGACTCCCCCATGGATAAGATTGCTCACAGTCGGAACCGGCATCACGTCTACGCGTTAGAGACCACTGGACTGCTGATCGTGGCGGCGACGCTGTTGACCATTACGCTCGTCCGCTATTGGTATGCGATCCATTGGAGTCTTCGCTGAGCGTTGCCGACCCGTTACTGGTCGCCATCCTAGGTCCTACTGCCAGCGGCAAGACCGCTTTGTCTCTTGCGCTCGCTCGCGTGCTCCACGGCGAAATCGTTAACTGCGACTCGGTCGCGATGTATCGCGAGTTCGAGATCGGCACCGCCAAGCCTAGCGCTGAAGAACGTGCGCAAGCTCCTCATCATTTGTTCGACATCGTCTCGCCTACTTGCTTCATCACAGCGGGAGAGTATGCAAGACAGGCTCGCGCTCTGTTGGGCGAGATCCAGTCGCGCGGGCATGTGCCCATCGTCGTCGGGGGAACGGGCCTGTATCTCCGCGCGCTGCTGGACGGATTGTTCACAGGTCCGCAGCGTTCGGAGGAGTTGCGCGAGCGACTGCGGGAACGGGTGGCGAAGAGGGGTTTGGAGTATCTACACAAAATATTAATGCGGCTGGATGCCACCGCGGCGGGGGCGATTCATCCGAACGATTCACCGAAGCTGATTCGTGCAATTGAAGTTTGCCTTGGGTCGCGACGGCAGATGACGGAGATGTGGAGCGAGGGGCGGGAGGCATTGAGAGGATTTCGCATTCGCAAGATCGGGTTGAACCCGGAGCGCGAGGCGTTGTATGGGCGCATCAATACGCGTGCGCGCCGCATGTTTGAGTCGGGGCTGGTGGAGGAGACGCAGTCCTTACTGGCGAAATATGGAGAGGGAGCGCGGCCGCTGGCGGCCCTGGGATACAAGCAGGGCGTGCAATTGCTGCGCGGGCAGTTGACCCGTGACGAGGCGATTGCAGCCGCGGCGCAGGCGCATCGCAATTATGCTAAGCGGCAAATGACGTGGTTTCGCCGGGAGAGCGGGGTTGAATGGATTGTCGGTTTTGGGGATGACTCAAACGTGCAGGAGTGGGCAATTGCGATGTTGGAGAAGTGATTGCGTGCGGCTCCCGGGCTTACGCCCCGCTACGCGACATGCCCCCCTGCGGGGCTCGCTCTTCTTCTCTGACAGTTTCCCAGCACTTACGTGCTGGGCTAACCTATGCCGCCGCTTCGCGGCTCTTGTGTGGCGCTCGCTGCGTTTGTGCTGTTCGTCTTCGTAAGGTGAAAACATAAGCTTGCGTCCGTTGACCTGCTCCGGTGTTGCCGATCGATAGCACTACCGGTGCAAACACTTAAGACCGCCGGCAGTTATAGTTTCCCGTGTTTGCTCATGCAACGCGCACCTAGGGCACGTGTCCCACTAAAAGCCGCGGGCGGGGGCGCCCGCGCTACATCAAGCCTTCCCTTACATTAAGGCCTGTCGCCCGTCACATGTCACCCGTGACCTGTCACCTGTGACCTGCTCCTGCCTTTCTGCTATCGTCTGCCTATGCGTCTGTTCACTGCGTCGCTAGTGATTCTCCTTCTCATGTCGACCTCATTTGCCAAAGAGAAATACCAGAAGCCGGGGCCCATCCGGCTGGATCACGATGGGGAGAAGTGGGCCGAGAAGACTCTGCGTAAGCTGTCCACGGAAGAGAAGGTTGGGCAGCTGTTCATGGTGTGGGCGCGGGCGCAATTCCTGAATAACGACAGCGAGATCTTCGCCCAGCTACGCGACACGATGAACAAGTATCACGTGGGCGGATTCGCCATGACCGTTCCGGTAGACGGGACGTTCCTCATCAAGAGCGAGCCTTACGAGGCGGCGATGCTGCTCAATCACCTGCAGGAAGAATCGAAACTGCCGTTGCTTTTGGCCGCCGACTTCGAGCGTGGGCTGACCATGCGGCTGAATGGGCCGACGATTTTTCCGTCCGCCATGGCGTTCGGCGCCGCCGGCAAATTCGACTACGCCGAGAACTTCGGCCGCATCACTGCGCAGGAAGCTCGGGCTATCGGCATCCACTGGAACTTTTTTCCCGTGGCCGATGTGAATTCCAATCCGGTCAACCCGGTCATCAACACGCGCTCGTTCGGCGAAGATCCGCAAGCCGTGGGGCAGATGGTCGCGGCCTACATCAAGGGCGCGCATGAAGGCGGGATGCTCGCGACTGCAAAACATTTCCCCGGCCACGGAGACACGGCCACCGATTCGCACCTGGGCGTAGCGCGCGTCAACGGCGACATGGCGCACCTGCAGTCGATCGAACTGCCGCCTTTCCAAAAAGCAATCGATTCGGGCGTGGACACGATCATGGTGGCGCACGTGAGCGTGCCCGCTCTTGAGCCGGATCCGAACCGGGTGGCGACCACCTCTTCGCGTGTGGTGACCGACCTGCTCAAGACCCAGATGAAGTTCAACGGCATCGTGACCACCGACGCACTCGACATGGCGGGCCTGACCCGTCTCTACGCGCAAGACGTTGGCCGGGCCGCGGTCGAGGCGTTCAAGGCGGGCAACGACATGCTGTTGATCCCGGCCGACCTCGACGTTTCCTTCCGCGCCATGCTGAAGGCAGTGGAGAGCGGCGAAATCCCGCAGGCGCGTTTGGATGAATCGGTGTTGAAGTTGCTCAAGGCCAAGGCATCGCTGGGCCTGAACAAGGCCAAGTTGGTGGACGTGGCCAACATAGGCAGGGAAGTGGGCAAGTTGCAGAACATGCTGAGCGGTCAACAGGTTGCAGACGACGCGGTCACCCTGGTCCGCGACAATGGCAAGCTCCTGCCCCTGAAAGCCCGGGGAACCGTGGCGAGCGGCCTTCCGTATATGTCAACAGTGGAGACACATAACCGTCTGGTTGTGATTGTGTTCTCCGAAGATGTACGGATGAACACGGGCCGGACATTCGACCGGCAAATCCGCGCGCGTGTGCCTGATGCGAACGTAATATTCGTCGATCCGCGAATCGCCGCGGGCATGTCGGAGGAGATTCTGAAGGCGGTGGATCAGGCCGAAGCGGTGGTGGGCGCGGTGTACGCCGCGCCGACGCCGGGAAGCACGAAAAATGGGGTTGCGGTGGCCGATGCCACGGGAACGCTCTTGAGCCAGGTGCTTGAGCACGGGGCGACCAAGACCGCGGTGGTCGCCATGGGCAGTCCGTACGTGCTCGCGGACTTTCCGAAGATTGACAATTATCTATGCACTTTTTCGAATGAAACCGTTTCGGAGGCCAGCGCGGTGAAGGCGCTGTTCGGAGAAATTCCGATACGCGGCCACCTGCCGGTCACGATTCCGAATGTGGCGCAGCGCGGCGCGGGCCTGGACCGCTTCGCGCAAGGAGATTCCCAGCATGCTCACAATCACTAGGAGAGTCGTTAGCATCGTGTTCGCAACCGCTCTGGCAGCGGCACTCATGACGGCGCTTACCGCGTGCAAGATTCATGTAAACAAATCGGAAAATGGCGAAGACAAAAACGTCGACATCCAGACGCCGTTGGGTGGCATTCACGTCAACAAGGATGTGAACGCACGCGATACGGGCCTGTCGATTTATCCCGGTGCACACGAAAAGCCAAAGAGCTCCAGCGGCAATGGCGGGCAGGCTAACGTCAACATCTCCTCGGAATATTTCGGTCTGAAGGTGGTGGTGGCCGAATTCCTGAGTGACGATCCGCCCGAGAAAGTGATCTCGTACTATCGCGACCAGTTGAAAAGGTACGGCGGTGTCCTGGAGTGCCACACCAAGAACCACAAAGACGGGCCGAACGTCGAGATGAATCATAAGAAGGGCGGGGACAACAAGCTGACCTGCGAGGAAGATGGCGGTCCGACGGTGGAATTGAAAGTGGGCACAGAGGACAACCAGCACATTGTTTCGGTAGCACCGCAGGACGGCGGCAAAGGGTCGGACTTCGCTCTGGTCTATGTGCAGACGCGCGGGGACCGGAAGGACTCGATCTGAGGCGGCGAGGGTAAGGTCAACAGCGTTTTGGGGCGGGCTATCGATCTATTGGGCTGAGCTAGTGGGAGAATTTAGTCAATGAAGGACCACGACGCGAATCGGCATCCCGGCCCGTGGCGCGTGATGCAAGTCGACGCCGGGGTAGCGGGCCTGATTGTGGCCGTCGGCTTTCTGGTCATGGGTGTGGTTAGCCTGCCCATCGTGAAATGGTTTGTGTTCGGGACTCTGCTGCTCGGCGGAGGCGTCGCTGTTCTGCTTCGCCTCACTCGGAAGGAATAGGGGCAAGCAGACCTCTCAGGTTGCCCGGGCAATTACCTCGTAGTATGAGCGTAATCGCGGTTTTTCACCAACTGACGGCCCACCGGCAGGGACACCGCGGCGTACAAAAATTGTTTTCAGTTTCCAAAGCAAAGAATCCGGGTTCCCAGCTTGCTTGCCTGGGCGCTCAAGTCAGCAGATACTAAGCAAAACCTTCCGCGTCACTCGAATACTCGGTAAACGGATTTCCCCGATGAAACAGTTCTTCAGCAAGCTCCGTCAGACCGCCATCGCCGGGTTCTTTTTTCTTTTCCCCCTCTACGTTGTCTTCATCCTCATTTCCAAGGCGTGGACATCCCTGACTTCCGTCGGCTCAAAGCTCGCGTCGATGTTCGGGGTGAAAACTGTGCTCGGCGTCGGTGGCGCTACACTTTTCTCCAGCCTGCTCATCATTGCCATCTGGCTGCTGTGCGGATTGCTGGTGCGTGTTTCATTCGTCGGCGCGTTCAGCACGACCCTGGAGCGGACGATTTCCAGCCTCATTCCGGGTTATGCCTCTTACCGGGCCATCGCTGAGGAGAAGATCGCACACAAGTCCAAAATTCTTCCTTACGCTTGCGCGTTGTTGAAGCAAGGGGACTGCCAGCAGCCTGCGTTTGTTGTGGATAAGGACGATGACGGCAATGTCGTTCTCTTCCTCCCTGATATCCCGGACACCAGCCACGGACAAGTGCTCGTTGCTCGGGCAGACAACGTGCGCCTGGTGCCATCACTCACCCCCAATGAACTCGACGCCTGCCTTAAGAAGATGGGCAAGGGGTTGTTAAGCGAATACGCCATCAACAGAGAGGCAGCGTAATCGTAAGCCCATCAAGAGCTGAGGCCTGATCCTCGATTGGTGTAATTGATTCCATGACAATGTCGGCTCCCTGGACCCGGGTAAACTTTGGTGGTGACTAACCAACCAAAAAGGCCCGGGAGAAAGGAGCCGAACAATGATCATTATAGGATGCGATTACCACCCGGGCTTTCAACAAATTGCGTTTGTGGATACGGACAGGGGGGAATTCCAGGAACGGCGACTGGAGCACCGCGAGGAAGCAGAGAAGTTCTACCGTGAGCTGGCGGCCCAAGGAAAGAAGGTGGGGGTGGGGATGGAAGCCAGTGGGCAGGCGCGCTGGTTCGAGCGACGGCTGGCAGAACTGAAGGTTGAGTTGTGGATCGGGGATGCCAGCGAGATCGCTCGGAAGCGGGAACGCAAACAGAAGACCGACCGCCAGGATGCAGAACACATTCTGCGCTTGCTGCTGAAGGATGACTTTCCCCGGATCTGGGTACCGAGTGGGGAGAATCGCGATCTGCGGCAACTGTTGTGGCACCGGCACCGGATGGTGCAGGCGCGCACGCGGATGATGAACCAGTTGCAAGCGGTGGCCCTGAACGAAGGTCTCCGCTGCAAGAAGAAACTGTTTCGGGAAGCGGGAC
>DASRDJ010000031.1:0-18576 GCA_035652655.1 Terriglobales bacterium | reverse complement strand
GTGCCTGTCCTGGCTTCGGCATGAACTCGATGTAAGGAAAAGATGTCCCTACCATCAACAGCGTGTCGCAGTCCTCGATCGCTTCCTGGGAAGGGCGGGTGCCCAGCAGACCGATGCCGCCCGTAGTGTAAGGGCTATCGTCGGGCACTGCTGCCTTGCCCAGCAGCGCCTTGATGATCGGAGCCCCCATCAGGTCAGCGACCTGCTCAAGTTCGTCGCCGGCGTTCAAGGCGCCGCGCCCGGCGAGGATCGCCACTTTCTTTCCTTGATTCAGGATCTCGGCTGCAAGCGCAAGTGCGGTCGGATCCGGAATTCTCGCGCTGCGCGCATCGACATCGGAGGTGTGATGCGCCACATTCCGCTTGGACCGCTGCCGCTCCTTCAACTCTTTCTCCTGGAGATCGACCGGGAAGGCTAGATGCGCAACGCCGCGATAGGCTAACGCGGTGCGACATGCCAGGTCCGTAAGATTCTCCACGTGCGTTGGCCCCATCACGCGCTCGTTGAAGACCGCGACGTCCATGAAGAGCTTGTCAAGCGCAACGTCCTGCTGGGTGTAAGTGCCGATCAGATCGTGGAACTGCAGACCCGTAATTGCCAACACGGGCTGTCCGTCCAGCTTTGCGTCATAGAGGCCGTTGAGGAGATGAATCCCTCCGGGACCGGAGGTGGCGAGACACACACCCAACTTTCCGGTGAATTTGGCATACCCACAAGCCATAAACGCGGCTGCTTCTTCATGTCGCACCTGCACGAACCGGATCTTGTCCTGACGAGTCCGCAGCGCCTCCATCACACCGTTAATTCCGTCCCCAGGGAGACCGAAAACAATTTCGACGCCCCAATCCATGAGCGTCTCAATCAACACATCAGCTGCGGTCATGCCCTGCCTCCCAATCGCGCGCAAACCACGTCAGATGTCAGGTTCGAATACTCGATTCCACGAGGCAATACTGTATTCACTGCAGCGGAGGCGTTTCGATCGGCTAGCGCAGGGGACTATGGCGAAAGTTCAGAGAGTCTAAGCGTGACCACACATCGCGGCCTTCGATTTCCTTAGTCGCCTTTGATCGCAGGACCCTTTCGGGCAAGGTCACGGAGACGTATTCGGCGCCGAAATGCATGCCATATTTCGATGCAGCATGAACTATCCATTCATCGTGGCTGATTACGATCGACTCTGAACAGGAGAGAACGATGATCACTTTGGCCATCCGTTACACGATCAACCCCAACAAGCTCGGAGACTTCAAGGAATACGTCGCCGCCGAACTCGAACCGATCCGGCAGAGCGGCGGCAAGGTCATGGGATATTTCTTCCCAACCGACTTCGCCGGTCCCACCAACGAGGCGTTGGGCCTCATCGACATCGCGAACCTCGCGGAGTACGAGAAATATCGCAAGGCCTTGGCCGAAAATTCCACCCACAAAAGGAACGCTGCCCGTCTCGAGCAAAGCGGCGTGGTTCTGGCCACGAACCGCTCGCTCATCCAGAGGTACGAGGAGCGCTAGGGAAGTTGTCTCGCTTGCTGTCCAAAAACACGAAGGGCCGAGCAGCTTGGCGCTCGGCCCAATTCGTCTTGAGATTCAACTACGCAGCAGCCGGGCGATCTGTGACTTCATTATAGAGTTCGACAATTCGGTCACGCCTCGCTTCATACTCGCGCATTTCCGGTTCGGACACTACGCCATAGAGCTGCTTTTCAAGCGTGCAGAGTTGCTCATTCAACAGCGTCATCAATTCATGTTTCGGATCGGGGGATGTCATGATGAGCGCCCTTCGTGTAAAGAAAGTAGACTGCGGCGCAAGTGTAACAGCCTGGGGGAGAATTGCCATCGGACGCATGCCCTAGGGATTGTGGTTGAGAAGGCCGCTACCCGGCCATCCGTAGGCGATTGTCCATAATCGGCATCGTAGTTTCCGCCGTTGTTTCTTCTTTGACCGCAAGAAACGGAATGCAGTTGACCTTCGGACGGGCTTAAGCTTGCTAGATGAAACTCACGGCAATGCGAGCCACGGGTGACGATCGGTCCGCAGTGTCGCCTGCCCTGCGCATCATGCATCTTGACTGGCAGAAAGTGGCTGCCGAACTTGATGACTTCGGTTGTGCACGCATCGATCGTCTTCTGACCAACGCAGAGTGCGCTGAGATCGCGACCTGGTACTCGGATGATGCTTTGTTTCGTAGTCGCGTCGTGATGGCCCGCCACGGCTTCGGCAGGGGAGAGTACAAATATTTCCGCTACCCGCTGCCAGAACCGATTGCGCAGCTGCGTACCGAGCTCTACCCCAAGCTTGCGGAGATCGCTAATCGCTGGAACGATGAAATGAAGATCGCTGTTCAGTACCCTCGTACGCACGAGGAATTCCTGGCGCGTTGCCGTGCCGCGGGTCAGGATAAGCCCACGCCGCTACTTCTCCAATATCAGGAAGGCGACTACAACTGCCTGCATCAGGATTTATATGGGGACCACGTCTTTCCGATCCAGGTCGCAATCCTTCTGTCGGAACCGGGCGAAGACTTTACCGGGGGCGAATTCGTTCTTACCGAGCAGCGCCCGCGCATGCAGTCGCGAGCGGAGGTGGTGCCACTCCGTCGCGGAGGCGCGGTTGCCTTCGCAGTGCACCACCGGCCGGTGAAAGGTGCGCGTGGATCGTACCGGGTCAACATGCGGCACGGAGTCAGCCGACTGCGCTCCGGACACCGGCATACCCTGGGCATTATCTTTCACGACGCGAAGTAAAGATGAGACGCAAAAGTGACACCACACTCGACCTGTTTACTGACGCAAGCGAAGACCAGCCTGCAAAGCGGAAGTTCGCCGAGAGTGCTGTTCTGCTCCGCGGTTTTGCAGTGCAGAATGAAAGCGACCTGCTCGCCGCTTTACGCAGCGTCGCGGCAAAAGCGCCGTTTCGCCACATGATCACGCCGGGTGGCTACAAAATGTCGGTAGCCATGACCAACTGCGGCTCACTGGGATGGGTCACCGACCGCAAGGGATATCGCTACGACTCCATCGATCCGGAAAGCGGTAAGCGATGGCCCGCCATGCCGGAAGCATTTCTGAACCTGGCGATCCACGCAGCCCGAGAAGCAGGATTTCCCAACTTCCAGCCCGACGCATGCCTGGTCAACCGCTACGAGCTGGGGACAAAGCTTTCGCTTCACCAGGACAAAGACGAGAAGGATTTTACGCAGCCGATTGTGTCGGTTTCGCTCGGGATCCCGGCAATGTTTTTGTTCGGAGGCATTCGCCGTGCCGACAAAACCGAGCGCATCGCTCTACATCATGGCGACGTGGTGGTCTGGGGCGGAACTGCGAGGCTCCGCTACCACGGAGTGGCTCCGCTCAAGGATGCGGTTCATCCTCTGCTCGGAAATACGCGAATCAATTTGACGTTCCGCAAAGCTGCCTAGGGCCAGCGGGTTTCCACGGACGGCAACGAGTGTCATCCCTCGTCATCTGGTGGACCAGCCGCTCCCGCCAGATCCTGCTGCTTGATTTTCTCGACGTTGAATTTAGCGGCTCGGTCCCGCATCGTCTTCATTACTTCTTCGAGCGGTGGCGGATCCCCTTTGATCCACCGCAGCGGATTGATCCGCGCTACCACGAACGCGCGTAAATACGGACTGACGAGTCCACGTTCCTTGAGCTTCTTCACCGCCGCGGCCACTTTCTCCTCAAGGTCCAGCACCATGGTCGCGCGCTTCTCATGCTCCTTGATCGCGACGCGCAGCGATTCATCGGTGAACGACTCCAGGCGCCGCAGGATCGAGTGGTACGCGCCGCCTCCGAACCGTGGCACGCGTTCATAGCAGACTCCCAAAGTCACCAGCGCAGGCTCATCCAGATAGAACGCGAACCCCGATTCCGGCCGCGATGCGTCCTCGTCCAGCAAACCGCGATAGATTCGGATCACTTCGAGAGAGCGTTCTTTAAGGTTGTGAGCTTTCTCCGTGTTCAAGGCCAGGATTTGCCAGGCCACTTCGCGGTCCGGGACCACGAGCACGGTAATCGACTTCGCACCCAGCCTCTGCATGGCGGCGAGGCGATGCCGACCATTAGGCGTCCAGAACTCGCCGTTGGGGGCAGTCACGGCAATGATGGGATCAAGAAATCGTCCGGTCTTATTGATGACGTCCGCCAGCCGCTTGTGGTGCGTGTCAGACAAATCGCGTTGGAAGGGAGTGGGCTCGACCGCATCGATTGGAACGATGCTCAGCAATAGCGGATGGCCACCGAGCGGCTCCTTATACGTCCCAATGACGCAGCCGCCGGCTTTTTCCACGGCCGCTGCGATGTCACCCACCGCTCCACTGCGGTCCTGAATAAGGCATTCTGTGGGTTGGAGGCCCTTGGTCCCAGCCTTGGCTTTGCGGGGGCGCTTGCGAGCAGGAGCGCGTTTGACCATAGGCCTAAAAGTCTAGCGTAGTTGCCTGAACCGCGCATGCCAGTGACCATGCACTATCCAGCAGTGGCCGTCCCGCGTCGCGGCTGCTAGATTGGATCAGCGCGCTTCCATTCGATTGCTGGAGTCACACCGGGCCCATGAGCAGTGATGATCATCAGGATGACGCGCGGACGGTCGGGGACCGGATCGCGGAAATTATCCGCGCAAACGAAAATACTCCAAAGAAGACGCTGACCGATGGCGAACTACTAAAACTTAAAGCCGCGGCCGGACGCCTCGACCAGTTGCTCTCAGATTCAGCCAACGCCGAGACCGAGGAATTAAAGACCGCCGTCTCAAAACTTGACCAGTTGCTGAAAAATATCAACGCAGGCAAGGACGTCGCGCCAGTGTTACGGCTGCGAAAGAATAAGTAGGCGTCCGGCGATGCAAGTACATCAGGCAACATCCGCCACGGCCTTCGTCTACGCGCCTTTCTTCTTCATCTTCTCCACCAGCCCTCGCAAAGTTTCCTGAGTCGCGGGCGTCCACCAGTTCGCGATCACGATCGTCAATTCCGCTTTCATGCCAGATTCGAATAGTTCGTGGAGATCCCTGCGGGCTTCGCGTCGGGTCAAGCTCATTGCTTCTTTAGGCAATGCGAGCATTTTGTTGCACCAGGCTAGCGCCCGTGGAATCACCTCGTCCGGCGGCACCACTTCATCCACGAGTCCTTGAGCCAGTGCCTGCTCCGGAGAGATAAGCGCGCCGCTCACTCCCAGATACTCCGCGCGTCGCGATCCCACCAATCGTCGCAATCCTCCCATGATCACCGGTGGCAGCGGAATTCCGACTTGCACTTCATTCAGTCCGAGCTTGTACTCACCTTGCGCCATCACCCGCCAGTCGCAAAACAGTGCCAGCACTGTCCCGCCGGCCGGCGCGTGCCCCGTGATCGCCGCAACCACCGGGACGGCTGACCGGGCGATGGCTTCCAGCACCGCGTACAGATCGCGCCAGAGTCTTGACATGGCCGACTCGTCGAACGTCAGCAGCAATGGAACGTCGAGCCCGCCCGAGAATCGGCCGGGAAGTCCGGAAAGGACCACCGCCCGCACTCCCTCTTGCGCAGCCTGCTCGATCGCCTGCCGCAGGTCCGACAGCAATTCACTGGTCAGCGCATTGACGGGCGGCCGGTTCAGGCGCAGTTCCCGAACATCACCGTGTTCGAAGGTAAGTAGCATGCAGAAAGTGTAGCCGAGATTTCTTGAGCCGGTGAGCAACGATGCGACGAAGCCATAACACTTCGCTGTCTACCCGGAAGCTCTATGCGATTCCTCTTGAAAGATCAGGTCCAACTGAGGGAAAAGATCCATTGCATTCGAGTAATCGATTCCGGCCCGCACTTGCAGAGCAAAATTCCGGAGGACAATATGAGCACGACCAGCGCGGTTGCAATCAGGCCCGCATCTTCTCCCAAGGCAATTGTGTGGGCAGGCCTCATCGCGGGAGCTATGGACATTACCGCGGCCTTCGTCGTCTACGGATTCTTCGGCGCGACCCCGCTGCGCATCCTGCAAGGTATCGCCAGCGGACTACTCGGCCCCAGCGCATTTGAAGGCGGAATGGGGACCGCTGTACTCGGACTCCTGTGCCACTTCACCATCGCCTTCGGTGCGGCCACTGTCTTCTTTGTTCTCAGCCGCAAGATTCCCTTCCTCACTCGCCAATTCCTGCTGGCGGGCGTGCTTTATGGAATTGCGGTCTACTTCTTCATGGGCCGCGTGGTGATTCCGCTCTCCCGCGTCCACAGGAATCCATTTTCATTGAAGATGATGGTCATCGGCATCGTCATCCACATCTTCTGTGTAGGCCTGCCGATCTCGACGACGATCAAGCGCTTCTCGGCTAGCTGATTCCATATTTCTGCGCGAGAAATAACTGCAGGCTCACCGGCAGCGCGCGTGAGAGTTCTTGCCACGTCAGCACCTTGCACGCAGTGCGTAGTTCTGCAGACCTCACGCACCGCATGACCGCGTACCAGGCCTCCAGCAAATCGTTCCGGCGTGCGTCGAGCAGAACGCAGAACGCAGCCCGCCGGTCATAGGCGGCGAGCACATTGCGAAGCAGTTGATAGGAGTAGTAGCAACGTTCCGACTGCGGCAATTCGCTTTCATCGAATACGGCGAGGAAGTCCCGGTAGCGCTGGACCTTCTTCTTCTCCGCCTGCTGGAAATCATTCTCGGTGAGTTTCGCCTCGACCAGCAGATTTCCGATCCTCATATCGATTTCGGTCGCGTCGACCCGTTCGTTGGTGAGCGGCACGCGCGCACGCAGACCAAACTCCGGACGTGTCTTCGCCACAGTGCCCAGCAGTCGCGCCACGGCTGAGCTGCGCAAAGTCCCGGCATGGCAGAAAACATTCATCAGCAGTGCGTCTGAACTCATGCACGAATCGAGTTCCGCTCTAACGCCGCTTTCGGTGGCAGGCAAGGATCGGCGCGCGGTCGTATGGACCTTCTCCAGTCGCGACCTCCAGTTGACTCGAGCGCAGATGCTTCGGTAGCTCGCGGGATGAAAGTTGCCGTGTCTCAGTTCGCCGAAGGGCTCGAAGCACACTACCGATTGCTCTCCGTAGCTCAGGCAATGGGGGAGCGACTTCGCCAGAGCATACTTTCTTGCTCTCTCGGCCAACTCCGCCCGCAGCATGGCGCACGCGCCCATGACACGGCATTGTAGCGAAGAAAAGGCGAATACGGCAAATGGTGAATCCGGCCCGCAGCCAAACTTCAGGGCGACGCTTGATTCATCGGAATTCGCCTCGATCCATTTATGATGAACGAGCACGTGAGCGCGAACGTGGGGAAAGACGCTCAACCGAACTCTTCAAACAGGACTGTCCACGATGATCGTGAACTTCGCCCGCCGCGCGCACAATCACAACTGGGAGTTGGACCCGGTCACGCGCTCTTTGCTGGACACCGACTTCTACAAGCTCCTGATGCTCCAGTTCATCTGGAAGCATTTTCCAAAAACCGAAGTCTCCTTTGCGCTCTCCAATCGTGCCTCGTCGGTTCGGCTTGCCGACATGGTTCCGCTGGAAGAAATCCACGCGCAAATGGAACATGCGCGCAGCCTGCGCTTTCGCCGGTCGGAACTGGTGTGGCTCGCTGGCAACACGTTTTACGGCCGCCGCGGCATCTTCACGCCCGAATTTCTTACCTGGCTTGAAGAAGACTTCCGGCTCTCCGACTACCAGATTTCCGCGAAAGATGGCCAGCTGCAGATGCAGTTCACGGGCACTTGGCCCGAAACGACCATGTGGGAGCTCTATGCGCTCTCGATCGTCAATGAACTGAAGACCCGGGCCAGCCTGAAAAAGCTGAGCGAGTTCGGCCTCGATATTCTCTACGCGCGCGCCAAGACCAAGCTCTGGGGAAAAATCGAACGGCTGCGCGGCGTGCCCGGCTTGAAGGTTGCCGATTTTGGCACGCGCCGTCGCCACAGTTTTCTCTGGCAGGAATATGTCGTGGACGCCATGGCCGCCAACCTGGGCCCGGCGTTCGTGGGCACGTCGAACGCCTTCCTCGCGCACAAGCATGACCTCGAAGCCATCGGCACCAACGCTCACGAAATTCCCATGGTGATGGCTGCCCTGGCAAACGACGAGGAGGAAATGCGAGCCTCGCAATACCACGTGCTCGAGTTATGGCAGGGAACCTACGACGGCGCGTTGCTCATCATGCTGCCCGACACTTATGGCACCACGCAGTTCCTGCAGAACGCGCCCGACTGGACGGCTGACTGGACCGGACAACGTGTCGACAGTAAAGACCCTTACGTTGCCGGCGACGAGTACATTCGCTGGCTCGAAGAGCATCAGCGAAATCCCAAAGACAAACTCCTGATCGCTTCCGACGGTCTCGACGTCGATGACATTCTTGGTCTGCACGCTTACTTCGCAGGCTCGCTGCAGCCGGGCACGACCGTTGCCGACTTCCGCAGCGCTGCTGACTTCGCCGACCTGCGCAAGTGGGTGCCAGGCCGCCGCATCCGTTTCAGCGCGGGCTGGGGTACGTTGCTCACGAATGACTTCCGCGGCTGCGATCCGGACGCTGGGATGGGCTTCGATCCTCTCAGCCTGATCTGCAAAGTCCACGAAGTCGAAGGCCGCCCCGCCGTGAAACTTTCCGACAATTACGCGAAAGCCATGGGCCCACCCGCGGAGATAGAACGCTACCGCCGCATCTTCGGGACCGTAGGCGTGGCAAATGTACCGGTGCTAGTGTGACCGGAAAAATGTGGGTCGGACACTCCTGTCCGACAAAACGCTGGGCGCGCACCTGCCGCCGACCTTTGACACGTCGCTGAAGACATCGCAAACCCTGGATCTCCGGAGAAAAACAAACGCCTGCCCATGCACGACCGGGAAGGGCGCGCCTTCAGGCGTGCCATGAACGCGTAAAATAAATGCGGCTTCAGCCGCTGGGGTTCATAACGTGTCGATTCGTCCCGTGAAACGTCTCATCAAATCCAAACCCACCATGGAAGGTGCCGGCGTCCACCTGCGCCGCGCTTTCGGATTCGGCAGCACCTCCGAGTTCGATCCGTTCTTATTGCTCGACGACTTCCGCAACGACGTCCCCGAAGATTATCTCGCCGGATTCCCCTGGCATCCGCACCGCGGCATTGAGACCATCACCTACGTCCTCGCCGGCACCGTCGAACACGGCGACAGCATGGGCAACCGCGGCGCCATCGCCGCCGGAGATGTGCAGTGGATGACCGCCGGCAGCGGCATCATTCATCAGGAAATGCCCAAGGGCGATCCGGCGGGCCGCATGCACGGCTTCCAACTATGGGCGAATTTGCCGTCCGCATTAAAGATGACCGACCCGCGCTACCAGGAAGTGAAAACCGCCGACATCCCCGAAGTCACCGACGACGACGGCACGCACGTGCGCGTCGTGTGTGGAAGTTTCTGGGGCAAGCGCGGACCGGTCGATGGCATCGCCGCCGATCCGATCTATCTTGACGTCTCGGTCGCGCCCGGCCGCAGAAAGACCTTGCCGGTCGAAACCACGCGCCATGCTTTCGCTTATGTCTTCGCGGGAGCAGGGAAGTTTTGCAACGCGTCCGGCCCGCTCGCTGTACCCACCGAAGCCGTCGAATGGGCCGACACCAAGCCGCCCTCCGAAGCGGGGAACCGGTCACTGGTGGTCTTTGATCGCGGCGACGAAGTCACGGTGCAGGCGGGCGACGACGGCATCCGCTTCCTGCTGGTGTCAGGCAAGCCACTCGAAGAGCCGGTCGCCTGGTATGGCCCGATCGTAATGAACACGCAGGCCGAACTTCGGCAGGCCTTCGAAGAACTTGAACAAGGAAAGTTTCTGAAGAAGTAAGAGGCAGGAAATGTCGGGAGGAGGTAAATTCTCGGGTGCCCCATCCTAAACGTCGCGCCTGTCGCGACGTTTAGGGTGGGATTCCACGGAGGTCAATCGCGGTGGGCTCTTTTTCAAGAAGTCTCAAAATCCATACTGCGCCACCACAGTCTTACTCTTCTTCGACAGCATCACCAGCGCAGCCCGCTGTCCCGCAAGTTTCAACTTCACAGAAACTCCCGTAGTCTTGTCGCGCAAGTCGATCGGAGAATCATCCGCACTTTCAGAAGCCATGACATACAGCACCGCATCGTCCAACACGATAGGAAAAATCAACACTCCCGCCGACACCGGCTGCTGCAAGTCATACAGCGGCGCCACGCCCACGCGCCCTGCGATGTAGCTATAAAGCGCTGCTGCCGCCTCCGTTCCCTCCGCCAACTCCACGGGATACGCCGCCCAGAAAATCTTGCCCTTGCCATACGGAATCTCTTTCAATGTCGCCCCATCGCCAAAACGCACCCGCTCGATCAGATTCTGCTTCTGCTGGTCGAATGACATCGAGACATTGCGTCCGCCCGCATTGAGAACCGCCTGATGAAACATCAGCGGCTCGATTTGCGCATTCAATTTAAGCGCTGCCATTCGCGACACGACATGCCAATGCTCATCTCGATCTACTGATCCGGTGATCAACAGATTTCCCCCGTCTTGCGCATACTTCAGCAGAATCTGCCACGCCGTCTCAGTCAGAGCCTGCGGTGAAGCCAGAATCGCTAGCTTCGGTGACCCGAGTTTCGAAAGCTGATTCTCCGCCACCGCGTAAAGTGTCAGATGATCGTGATATGCGAGTGCCCGCACCCCTTTGCGCTGCGCCTCCAGTTGCAAATCTCCCAGCACGGAAAATTGTGCTGCCTGCGACGTGACCACTGCAATCGAGGGCAGCTCCGGCGCTCGCAAATAATCATCGAGCGATGCCGCAAACGCCGCAATCGCCCGCATCACGTCTGCTTCCGGCTTCTCCGTCCCATCCGGACGCACCAACCCGATCGGCGTCTCGTTGCTCTCGGTCATGTACGAATTCGTATTCCACAGCCACTCGATCGCGCCCGCGCCCTGCGCAAACGCAGCCGCTACCTTGCGCTCCAACAGCGAAGCCTCGTGCTCCGGATCGCGCCGCGCAATCTCATCCAGATTCAATTCCCGCTGCAGTCCCGTCTCCTGGATCAGCATGGCCTGCCCGGGTTGCTTCGCCAGCAGCGAATCCCACAGCACGTAATCGTTCTGCCACCACGAATGATTGGTCGTGAAGTCGACGAACTGCCCCCAGAACGCCGGTGACAACCGGTCCTGAATGCCGCCTTCATCCTGCCCTACCGTCACCAATTGCTTCGAGCCCGTGGCGCGGACCGCATCGCGCATCGTGCGCTCCCAGTTTGCGAACACATCTTGCGCGAAGAGGAAGAAGTCATAGACCTTGAGCGAATTTCGACCCACGTACGCGCCCCGCTGCGCAAACTCGATTTCTTCGGGCAGTGGAATCGTTCCTTCTACGGCGCTTACCGGCAGATTCCACGCGTCGGCCAGAGCCGCGCGATCGCCATAACGCTTACTCAACCATTCATTCCACGCTGTGAGTTCGATCGGATCGCCATTGGGACGCATCGTCCACAGGTGCTGCGAAATGCTAGGCTCGTTGATGAAGTCCCAAGCAAGAAACGGAACATCATGAAAGCGCTCGACCACCGAACTGATCAGGGTGCGCTGCCGCCGCACCGCTTCCGGATCCAGATACGGATTCACTCCGCCCAGCACCTCCGGCAGAAATGCGAAGAAGTTGAACTGCACCGGCAGGCTGTTTCTCCGTGCGGTCATGAGGAAAGCTTCGAGTGTCCGCAGCGTTCGATCGTAGGGCTCGCCATTCTCGTTGCAGAACTTGTCCCATCCCGTCCACCAGCCGCTGCGGATCATGTTCAGACCCGCGCCGTGAATCTGCCCCATTTCCTGATTCCACAGAAAAACGTTGGGATACTCGAAGTACAGCCGTTGCGCTTCGCTCGACATGTACGTCGTGCCCACGACGGCGAAAGGCTTTCCATCACGATCGAAGTAGTTTGCGTTGACGCCGAGCCGCGGCCCCGATCGCAAGTAAGCTTCATCGCGAATCCAGAACCCGGAGTGATAGCGCGCCAGCACCGCCGACCCATCAAGTAACTCTGCTTCGATGACGTAGAGACCCTTCTCCTCGGGCGCTGGCAGAAAGACGGGACCGCCAGTCGGAATCGCTGCCGAAGTCTCCTTCCGCTGTGCAGGCCGGTCTTCCGGAAAAGTTGCAATCTTCACGGTCAGCGGACCCGAAGCAACCCGCGCCGCATGCCAGATGACATCGAGCTGAATCGGCTCATGCTGCAGGTAGAGCGGCATCACGGGTCTCACGGAAAACTCTTCGCTCCCCAGTAGCGCACGCGCCGCAAGTGCCTGAATAGTCGAAGCAGCAGTTGCCCCGCTAAAGAAGTCCGCCGCCAGGTCCGCGTTCACGAAGATCCAGCGGCCGCCGTCGAAGCCGTTTCGCAGATGATCGATCTCAATTGCAGGAGCCGCCAGCTTGCGCCCGTCCTTCACGCCCCACGCAATCGCATCAACCCGCGCATCGATGGACCCGGCCGCGCCGCCCCGATGGTAAAGATCCACCGCGCTCAGGCGAATCACCGGACTAAATGCGTTCTTCCAGGAAAAGCTCGAAATCTGGATAGGCAGGTCCGGATTCCTCTCGAACGACATCCCATCCGAACCCGGTGTCGTCTGATATTGGTCGATCATGAGCGTACGCGCAAAACGCACGCTGTAGTCGCGCAAATGCCATCCGTTGTTGTCGCGATACACCGAGCGCGTGAATGGTCGGCCGCCGATTACCAGCAGGTTTCCGCCCCGCTGCAGATATTGTTGGATGTCACTCCATGCCGCTTCTGGAAACGCCGACCCATAAGGCAGCACGAGCAGATGCGTGTCGGCAGACTGCAACGCCCGCGGAAGCTGTTCGGCACTGGCCATCTGCGCTCCCGGCAGCAGGGAAGCGGCCTGGAACCCGCCCGCGCAGTCGGCCGCCGGAAATCCAGCCTCACTGAACACGACCGTGGTGTTCGTCACTTGGGCCGCGGAAAGCACGGCGAAGCCTACGCAACCTGCCAAGCAAAGTGCAAGAGTCCACGCCTTCTTCATCCGAACCTCTTTCGGGTTTGTGTGGGACACGCTGCAGTTAGCGGTTGTATGGAGTGTGAGCGCAAGCGCCATCTCGGCAGATCAGCCGGGGGGAATCGCGAAAGTTTGCCCGATGATGGACCGCACTGTCAAGTTGGAAGTTAACGTTTTATCTCAAAAGATAATCGATTACCTGATAGTGAAAAGCCGCTAGAAAAATGTGTTTGCGATGCTATGATGCTCGCACGAATGTGCGCCTGATTGTTTGGGGTCAAACCGAACACGCCGGGCCTGCATCCGACTCACCCATGCCCATCACACAGGTCAACCATCCTTCCACGACCGCGGCCGCTCCGTCGGCCTCGACCCGTGCCGCTCTGGTTGTCGTCACGTCTCTGTTCTTCATGTGGGGATTCGTGACCGCGCTCAACGATGTTCTCATCCCTCACCTGAAATCGATTTTCGATCTGAATTATGCCAAGGCCAGTCTGATCCAGTTCGCCTTCTTCTTCGCGTATTTCGTATTTTCCATTCCGGCGGCGCGACTCATTGACGCCATCGGCTACAAGCGCACCATGGTGACCGGCGTCCTGGTCATGGGCGGAGGGGCTCTGCTGTTCTTGCCCGCGGCTGCCGTGCCGTCGTACCCACTGTTTCTTGGCGCCCTGATGGTGTTGGCTTGCGGCATAACCATCCTGCAGGTGGCCGCCAATCCTTATGTCGCGGTGCTTGGACCACCCAAAACTGCATCCAGTCGGCTGAATCTTTCGCAGGCTTTCAACTCTCTCGGCACTACGGTCGCGCCTCTGCTCGGCGGCTACCTCATCCTGAATGCGGCCGCCAAAAGTATGGGCGAGTTGCGCCAGATGGCGCCCGATGCGCTGCAAGCCTACCGCGTGCACGAAGCCTCCTCGGTGAAGGTTCCCTACCTGATCATCGGACTCGCTTTACTGGTCCTCGGTTTTTTGATTTCGACCTTTAAGCTCCCGCCCCTGCCGGGCGCCGAGCACCACAAAGGAGATGCGAGCGACAGCCTGTGGAGGTATCGCCATCTCATTCTGGGGGCCATCGGAATTTTCGTCTACGTGGGCGCCGAGGTCTCCATCGGCAGCTTCATGATCAACTACTTCGGCCAGCCGGAGATCGGAAACATCTCGGCCAGCGCGGCTTCCCGGTACCTCACCGTCTATTGGTTCTGCGCCATGGTGGGGCGCTTTATTGGTTCGGCCATCCTGCGCAAGATGCGCACAGGAACGCTGCTTGGTTTCGCTGCCATCGCCGCGACCATGCTGGTGTTCATTTCCATGGCGAGTACCGGCCATATTGCCATGGGGAGCATGATTCTCATTGGCCTCTGTAATTCTGTGATGTTCCCGAGCATCTTCACGCTGGGCATTGCAGATCTTGGTCCGCGCACCGGCGACGGTTCCGGCTTGCTGATCATGGCGATCGTCGGCGGGGCGATCGTGCCCCTGTGCGTTGGCGTCTTGGCCGACCGCATCGGCCTGCAACGCTCGTTCATCCTCCCAGCAATTTGTTACCTGTACATCGTGTACTACGCGTTCCGAGGTTCACGAGTCTTCGTCACTGCGAGGGAGCGAGCCCCGCAGGCGTAGAGTCGCGACTTATGACGGACGCAGCCCACAGTGACGACCTGGTGATCGGAGTGGACATCGGCGGCACAAAAGTTGCGGCCGGGCTGGTCGACGCGGCCGGCAAAATCATTCGCCAGGTGCGTCATCCCATGATCTCCGACGGCGACGCCGCGCAAGGATTCGAAGCGGTCCAGAACGCGATCGATGCGTTGCTCGCCGCGGACTTGAAGAAAGCACTGCACGGGATCGGCATCTGCTCGCCCGGTCCGCTCGATCCCACAGCGGGCGTCGTGATCAATCCGCCGAACCTGCCGTGCTGGCGAAACTTCCCGCTCGCCCATGAAGCCGGCCGCGTGTACGGACTTCCCGTCAAACTCGACAACGATGCGAATGCCGCCGGACTCACCGAAGCCCTGTGGGGCGCGGGCGCAGGTCACCGCAACGTGTTCTACGCCACCATCGGCACCGGCATCGGTACGGGCCTGATCTTCGACGGTGCGCTCTATCACGGACGCACGGGTGCTGCCGGCGAAGGCGGGCATATGAGCATCGATTACCGCGGCCCGCAATGCGGATGCGGCAAGCACGGCTGCATCGAGACGCTCGCATCCGGACCTGCGATCGGAAAGCGCGCGCAGGAAAAACTCGCCACGGGCGGCGGGCGTGATTCGGTCCTCTGGGAAATGTCGGGAGGCAAGCTCCAAACAGTCTCGAGCGAGATGGTGGGACGCGCTGATGCCGCCGGCGATCGGCTCGCGCGCGAGGTGTTAAGCGAGACCATCTCCCTGCTGTCGGTGTGGCTGGGCAACATCATCGATCTGCTCGAGCCCGACGTGATCATCGTGGGCGGCGGCGGCGCCGCCATGCTGAAGCCGTTCTTCCCAGAGATTCAGGAAAAGACTTCCCGCAGCTGCGTGAATTCGCGAGCTCTCGAGATTCCTTTGCTCCCGGCATGTTACGGTGCCGACTCAGGCATCGCGGGCGGCGCTGCCTTGTGTGCTCCGTCTTCTCTCGTGTGGAACTGACCCCAGCGTCTCAAAATGATTCACTACAAGCTAAGTTATTGAATGTTCGTGAACGGCGTTCCAGGACCGCCAAAGGCTGCGCCGAGTATCGCGCAGAATGCCAGTTAATCGCGTTTAGAAGGCCACTGTGAGCCTTGCGGACGATCGGGCATGGTTTGGGTCGCGCAGGCCCTCAATCACGGCTCGTAGCTCGCTGTAACGAATAGTTAGCTCATAGAGAACCTACTGACGCTCCTTCGGCACCCGTTCACGG
Organism: Terriglobales bacterium; assembly: GCA_035652655.1. Classification (GTDB taxonomy): domain Bacteria; phylum Acidobacteriota; class Terriglobia; order Terriglobales; family Acidobacteriaceae; genus Gp1-AA133. Next base: position 2,731 of record DASRDJ010000031.1, on the reverse strand, counting down.
GTTTGCAGCTGCTTTCGCCCGGGGACGGATTTCCTCAAACGGGACCAGACCCTTTCCTTCCAGCACCGAATAGAATTTGTCCGTCGCCAGGTCCTTCAAGGTCTCGATTGCGCCCGAAGGCCAGTGAATTTCGACCGAATCGACTTTGGTTGCTGGCCCAAGCCCGAAGTGCACGCGCAAGTCGTTCTGCGAAAGATAGCTGCCGCCACTGTGAATCTCGTCGGTTTGCGTCACGCCTCCGGCCACGATCTTCACGCGCGCGCCGATCGCCAGGCGATTGCTTTTCGTTCCTTGCAGTTCGAAACTCACCCAGTGGCGTCCGGGGATGCCCGGATTTTTCAAGACCGTCGGCAAGCCGTCGAGATTTTCGATCACCACGTCCATGTTGCCGTCGTTGAACAGATCGCCCACGGTGAGTCCGCGTGCCGCTCGGGGTTCCTCGGTCGCCGGTCCAGCCTGGTCGTGAGCATCGCAGAACGTACCGTTGCCCTGGTTCATGTCGAGCAGTTTTGGTTCGCGGTAGCGATCGCCTGAAGGCAAGGTGTCGACTTGCGGGTACACGTGGCCGCTCGCCACGATCAGATCGAGCCAGCCATCGTTGTCGAGATCGATGAATGCGTCACCCCACTTCACCCAGCGAATCGAAGGTAGCGCGACGCCCGACGAGTACGAGACATCGTGGAAGTCCCACTTGCCGTCATTGCGATAGAGCGTGTCGTAGTCGTCGGCGAAGTGCGTCACGTAAATCGAGGGCCGTCCGTTGTGCAGGTAGTCGCCAAGCGCAATTCCCATGGAAGCCTGCTCGTTGCCGTCCTCGCTGAGCGCCGTGCCCGACTCGAGCCCGATCTCGGCGAACTTGCCTTTGCCCTCGTTGCGATACAAAAAGCTCGGCGTGGAATCATTGGCCACGTATATGTCGGGTTTGCCGGTATTGTTGAAGTCTGCCCACACTACGCCCAGCCCGTAGTAGCCGCCCGGATCATCAACGCCGGCGGACTTCGTTACGTTGGTAAACGTGCCGTCTCCGTTGTTGTGGAACAGGGAATCACCCGAGCCTTTGAGTCCGCGCGGACCACACTGCACGTCGATGCCTTTGTACTTGCAGTTGATCCCTTTGCCGAAAGCGGGTGGGTTGGCGAGATCGAACTCCACGTAGTTCGCAACCATGAGGTCGAGGAAGCCGTCGCCGTCGTAGTCGCCGAAGGCTGCGCCGGTTGACCAGCGGCCATCCGCCACACCGGCTTTCGCCGTGACATCGGTAAAAGTTCCGTCGCCATTGTTGCGGTACAACACGTTGCCGCCGAGGCAGGTGATGTACATGTCGGGCCAGCCGTCGTTGTTGTAATCGCCCACGGCGCCGCCGTTCGCGAAACAGGGACTCGCGACTCCGGCTTTCTCAGTGACGCCGGTGAAAGTTCCATCGTGATTGTTGTGATAAAGCGCGCCCCGCGCCTTCTCGCCTTTCTTCGCCATCTCAAGCGTGGGCGCGTTGGTGAAGTAGATGTCGAGCCAGCCGTCGCGGTCATAGTCGAGCAGAAGCACGCCGCCGCTCATCGATTCAAGAATGTATTTCTGATCGGGCGCAAGCAGGTGCTCGAACTTAATGCCCGCCTTCCTGGTGACGTCTTCGAGCTGGGGGATCTTGCGGTCCTTGCATTTCATTTCCTTCACGCCCGGTGGAGGCGGAGCCGGCTGAGGGTGGCCGCCCTGGGCGAAGAGGCGAAGTGGAAGCAGAAAGGCTAAGAGCCACAGAACCCGGATCGAGCAAAAAGCGTTGGCAGTCAATTGGGCCTTGGATGTGTTCAATGGAGACGCTTGTTTTTGAGCAAGCTCATTTTAGCTGCGCGGTGGACTGCATCGCTAGAGACCGTCGCGCGAACGAGGCGCACGCACTATAACCAGCGTGCGCCCGCCACCATCGCTTCGTGCATGCGGCGATCGACCTCGATTGAATTCGTGTGCAGTTCGGAGACGCGCCGCAGGGCCACGCGGGCTTCTTCATCGCGGCCAGTAGCGCGCAAGGCTGAAGCTAACAGGTAGAAAACGCTGGCCTCGTCGCGATTCATTTCCGAGGCCTGCTGCAGGTAGCGCACGGCATCTGCGTTCTCGTGCAGCTTCAACTTCGCTTTGCCCAGATAGAGATACGTCGCCCAGGAATCGGGATCGAGGTTGCGCGCCTGCTCGAGAAACGGGATGCCATCGGCGTAACGCTCGCTCTGCACCAGCAGACCTCCAAGAAAATAGACGGCGACCCCATCTTTTGGATCTTGCTCCACGGCGGCGCGCAATTCTTTTTCGGCCGCGGCGTTCTTGCGCATGCTGACGTACACCTTCCCAAGCTCGCGATGTGCGCCGGGGAAGCTTGGATCTGATCTGAGGACATCCTGGAAAGACTGCGCTGCTTCCTCGAACAACTTGGAGTCGTAGTAGCCCTGGCCAAGGATGTAGCTGGCCGGCGCGCGGGTGGCGTCCTGGCCAGCATACGCGCGAACACCTGCTTGCCTGATTCGACCTGGCCGGTGCGCGCGTAAGCAACGCCGAGCAGATAAAGCCCGGCGGGCTCGAGCGATTGGTCGGCGAGCGGCTTGAGCAGATCGATCGCGGCTTGCGGCTGCCCGCCGAACACGAGGCAGGTGGCGAGCAGGTTTGTGGCTTGTGCATTCTGGGGAGCGCGCTGGTGCAGTTGCCGGAAGTAGGGCAGCGCATGAGCGTAGTCGTCCTGCTTGAGATA
>DASRDJ010000030.1:0-2510 GCA_035652655.1 Terriglobales bacterium | reverse complement strand
TAGATCAAACGGTGACGTCCCACCGGTCGCCACCCAGTGGAGGGGCTCTGGCGCGAAGCCTCCCAAAGGGGCTGGGGTCTCCTCCCTGATACCTGGGCAGCTTTTGAAGCTTCCCAAATTCGGCGGTAAATCTTCGATAGTGAGCAATATTGACCAGCGGCTCCGGGACTATCAGGATTTCCGTGTGTGAGCGGGCGATTGAACGTTACGCCGCCATGGCCTTGATGAAGCGTTCGCCGAAGATGACGGCGAATTGAGCTTTTGCCATGGACCACTCACGCGGCGGCATCCTCCACTCTTTTTCCGAGCGGTTCAAGATCAGATACAGCAGCTTGGTGGCGGCATCGTCGCTGGGGAAGTGGCCCCTGGCCCTGACGGCGCGCCTGAGCTTTGAGTTCAGCGCTTCGATGGCATTTGTGGTGTAGACGATCCTGCGCACCTCCTCGGGGAAGGCGAAGAACGGGATGACCTCGCCCCATGCCCGCCGCCAGCTTTGGCCGATGGCGGGATAGCGCTGGCCCCAGGGGCCGGCCTCGAAGCCCGTCAGCGCCTTTTCAGCGGCGTCGGCATCGACGGCGCGATAGATGTCCTTCAGCGCCGTCGCCAGTCCCTTGCGATCCTTCCAGGACACGAAGTCCATGGAATTGCGCAGCAGATGGACGATGCAGGTCTGAACGGTCGCATCCGGGAACACGGCGGTGATCGCGTCCGGAAAGCCCTTGAGGCCGTCGACAACCGCAAGCAGGATATCTTCGACGCCGCGGTTCTTCAGCTCGTTCATGACGCGCAGCCAGAATTTGGCCCCTTCATTCTGCTCCAGCCACAGGCCGAGAACCTCCTTGCCGCCATCCGCGCGGACGCCCAAGGCGATATGGATCGCCTTGTTGCGGACCATGCCTTCGTCGCGGATCTTGACGCGGATCGCATCGAAAAAGACAAGCGGGTAAACCGCATCGAGCGGCCGTTGCTGCCAGGCGGCGACCTCGTCGAGCACGGCATCCGTGACCGTGCTGATCAGATCGGGCGACACCTCGATCCCGTAAAGCTCCTGCAGGTGCCCCGTGATCTCCCGGGTGCTCATGCCGCGCGCATACATCGACACGATCTTCTCGTCGAACCCCGGAAAGCGGCGCTGATATTTGGGGATCAGTTGCGGATCGAAGCTCGCCTCGCGGTCACGCGGCACGTCGAGCTCCAGCTTGCCCGTGTCCGTCATCACCGTCTTGCGGCCATAACCGTTGCGGGTGTTGCCGGTGCTGTCGTCGCCGGCGAGGTGATGATCCATCTCCGCGTTCAGCGCTCTCTCGGTCAAAGCTTTCTTCAGCGAATCGAGCAGCCCGCCCTGGTCGAACGCCGCACTCGCGTCGCCGCCTGCCAGCAATTGATCGAGAAGCGCATTCGGTATCGTAGGTTCTTTACGTCGGGGCATTCCGGGTCTCCTTCTTTCCCATTATGCCCGCTCACACACGAAATTCACGACAGTCCCAAGTATCCCACCAAGGATACAAACCACCGCATCCTCGCCCGCCAGCGCAGCCGCTTCACACACGACTACTTCTATATCCGCGATGAAGTTCTCGGCCCCATGGTGATGCGTGTCGCAACCTTCTTCCCCTTCCAAACGACATATTACCTCAACGGCCACAACTTCATCGAGCGGGAGCTCAATCGTGCGCAGGTCGGCTTCCGCAAGAATGACAATGCCTTCCTGGCGATTGACGACGTCGCTGCACTCCAGGCCGCTGCCGACAGACTGAGCCCCGACATCATTCGCGAACGGCTCGACTATTGGACCCTGATCCTCGGGCCCAAGTTCTCCGTCAAGGAGCGCAAGCGGGTAAAGCTGTCGCGCTTCTACGCCATCTCGCAAATCGAATATTGCCGCAACTTCATCTTCAAACGGAACTTTCCCATCCACAAACTGTTCGAGCGCGGCTGCGAGCTCGGACTGTGGCGGCTGACAGCCCACAAGATTACCGAGATCTTCGGCGCCCGCCTACACCGCAGGCTGCCCGGCAAGCTCGCCACCGTCATCGATCAGATCGAGCATGGCCATCACGTCTTCCGCGCCCACTTCAAGCATGCCTTCCTGAAGCAGTACGAAAAGTTCGCAACGTTCTTGCGCAATGAGCTCTGCTCCAACAACCTCAACGACTTCGGCCTCAAAAAGGGATTGGACAATCTCGACGCCGTCCGCCAGACCTTCAAAGTCATCACCAGCCGCTTCGCTGGCTTCCAGGCCCAGTGGCTCAACGTTCACGTCGACTTCCCGCTTTTGCAGCGGATTGCGCTGCCGATCACCATCGGTTCGGTCCGCTATCCCGGCATCAAAATCCACGACAGACGAGTCATTCGGCTCCTCGAGGTTCTGTTGCATGGCGGCACTCACGTCGGCGGCTGGACCGCGAAGGAAATCCACCAATCCGTCCGCACGACCTTCGGTCTCTCCGAACGATCTTATGGTCTGAACCAACTGCGCTACGAGCTGCGCAAGCTGAAAGGTCACGGAC
>DASRDJ010000029.1:0-3022 GCA_035652655.1 Terriglobales bacterium | reverse complement strand
TTGGTGCGGTTCCTCACCCATAGACCTGAACTCCAAACCGTTACCGCGTGAGTCGGAAGTCACCAAAGAACTAGAAACACACAGAGGAAAGTACCGAAGGAAAACCACAGCGCCGACGGGACTTTTTCGACACACACGCCTAATTACGACAGTCGTCGGATACAATTCTGGTCGGGCGGTCTGATCCATATCCCCGACAACGCCTCAGCCGTGTCCTTGGCTGTCAGCCGATGAGAGTTAGTGCTGGCCTAAAACGAGCGATCTGGTCGTCTGTTTTGGCTCTTCCGTTCGCTGCGGTCGCAACAGCGGTCTAGGACAGCACCGTGGTCTCGGATGCTTTTCGCTACATCTTTTCACCCGGGACAATGTTGGCAATCCGAATCGTCTGCGTAGAGCCGAGTCATCGTGGGTTGGGCTCTTTCATTGACGTTTTGCATGCCTACGCTAAAGCGATGGCGTTCGCGCATTGGGTGAACACAATTTTCTCTGGACTTCTCTTCTTCGGCGTTATGACGACGATTGCGGGCCTCAGAGAAAGACGCGAGCCATAGTTGCTGAAAATCTCTGCTTCCGACTCGCGCTGCGCGTGCACCCCGGCATCTTGGCCTATGCCAAGCGCCTGCAGGTCGATGAACAGCCGTTGGAGTAATTTAATGAAACTGAACTGCGGCCAAAGCCGCAGTTTTCGAATCGCAAAGCCCTTTGAGTATCTGGACAGTCTCAATTCGTTCCCGCCACTGCTGCTCTTCTGGCCTTCGCCGCGCGCGTAGCGGCCCGCACCCGCGACGGCTTCTTCGAATCCCGCTTCGCCAGCCATGCTTGCAATTGCCGGCGCGCTGAAGGACTCATTTTCGAAAAGAAAATTCCGCCGCGCCCCATGTCGTCGGCCCAAGTCACTTCCCCGCTGCCTTCGAGCATGTACGTGGTGCCGGGAAGAATGAAGCGCAGCGGAAGCTCCGCCGCCGGCAACGGCTCGGACGCTTGCACCGAGAGCCCGTCTTCGCTGATCTCGAGCACCAGCGCCGGCAACGGGCACACATCCCCGAAGCGCAGATACACCAGGGATTCCATTTTCTGACGGCGGGATTTTCGCCGGTCCGGCCGCATGAACGCCTGTCCCGCGCGCAGCGAGCGCTCCATCTGTTCGCGGACGAGCGGCTTGTACAAGACAAAGTTCGCGCCCGCCTGAAATGTGCTGGCAACATCGGTCTGCGCTCCGATCAGCCCGAATACCACCGGTCGCCGCTTGGCCGGGGCCAGATGCGCCATGCGCACCACCTGCGCTGCGTCCGGCAAATCAAAATCCACCACCAGCGCCGAATAGTAGCCCAAAGCCAACAATTGCATGGCTTCGGGTTCTGTCGTGCAGACTTCCTCGTCGATGCCGAATTCGTCGAGCGCGGCCACCAGCATCCGCAACGACTCATGCTCGCGGCACATCAGAAGCGCATTCAGTTCCATGGCCCGCAGCTTATGCCTGAGCCTGTTACGGGTAAAGTAACGCCAGTAATCCGGGGATTCTTACTAACGGCGTAGAAATCGCCAAGATGGGAAAACGCAACTTCTAGGTATCGATCATCCGTTCCAAACCCGGCTTGTCCAGGATCACTAAGGTCGAGCCACGCAGCTGCGCCAGCTTCTTCTGGCGAAATTCGCCGAGTACCCGCGTAACCGTTTCACGTGAAGTCCCGATCAGTTGCGCGATTTCTTCGTGGGTCAACGACACTTTGATCCGGATTCCTTCCTTGGTCGCATCTCCATCGCTCGACCACTCGAGCAGCAGTCGCGCCAGTTTCTCGGCCACGGAATGCGAGAGTCCCAGTGAGCGGATCATCTCGTACGCGCTCTGGCAATTCTTGCTTAGGTGTTGCGCCGCGTTCAAGCACGCGTCGGCGTGGTTTTGCAGGAAGCGCAGAAAATCGTCGCGCCGAATGAAATCCAACTGGCAAGGCTGCAGGGCTTCCGCCGTCAATTCATAAGGCTTGCCCGACACCGTGGCATGCAGCCCGAGCACTTCGCCGGCCTGCGCAATGCGCAGGATCAATGTCTTTCCATCGCGCGACGTCGTCGACAGTTTCACGCGTCCGCCGCAGATCATGTAGACGCCCCGCGGAGCCTGCCCCTCCACAAACAACACAGCGCCCTGCGGATAGGCGCTGGCGTATTTCACTTTGTCCAATTCTTGCAGTGAAGCGGGCGGCAGATTGCAAAAATAGCCGCTCTGGCGCAACTTACAAAGCAGGCAATCTTCCGTGATCTGAATGCCATATGGCGTGCTCATAAGCCCCTCATGGCACGCACTCTATCACCGGCAATCACCCTCGAATGTGACCTGGATCACAAGATGGCGGCCCGCAAGTCACCCGGAAGTGAATGACCGAAGCTCATCCCGACGCTGCCTTTGCTTCTTCTTCTGCATAGAACTCGTCCATCGGATACCCCTCGTCCTCCCACGCCTTCAATCCTCCGGCGAGCGGCCGCACGCGCGTAATTCCGATCTTCTTGAGTTCCATGGCGACCTTCGCGCTCGTGGCTTCACTGGGACACGTGCAGTACAAAACGACCTCGCGGTCCAGTGGAACCTCAGCGCGCCGCAGCGGCAACTCGTCGGGCGCGATTCGGACCGCCGTCGAAACCGTACGCGGATTTACCAGAAATTCCAGCTTGTGCCGCAAGTCCACCACAAAGGGCCGCTCGCCGCGATCGAGCGCCGCCTTGAGTTCATGCACAGTCATGCGCGACACGCGCAGCGACTTGATGAACTTCTGCCGCTGTACATATTTCCAGACGACGTTCGCGATCAGCACGACGACCAACAGAGCTAGCAGCCACCCCGCGGCCGTTTCAATCAAAATATCGATCGGAAGCTTGCGCGCCGGGATGTATCCGACGAGCGCGAACACCACCGCCCATAGCAACGACCCGAGGCCGTTGAATAACAGGAACCGGCCGCGCTCCATGCCCGACATACCGGCCACCGGACCGGCCAGCCGTCCGACTCCCGGCACAAACTTCGAGTAGA
>DASRDJ010000028.1:0-21289 GCA_035652655.1 Terriglobales bacterium | reverse complement strand
CATCCCACGACGGCCGCCGCCGCCGAGATCCCGACCAGCAATCCTTCTTCGCGCGCCAGTCGGATCGCCATCTTGTAGGCTTCTTCGGTGCTGATGCCGAAATCTTCGTCGGCGAGTGAGGCGTCATAAATCTTCGGCACGATCGCTGTCGCCATGTGTTTCGCGCCTTCGATCCCGTGGAAAGGCGAATCGGGCTGCAGCGAGATGCAGCGAATGTTCGGATTCAGTTCCTTCAGGCGTCGCGACGTGCCCACAAACGTTCCGCTCGTTCCGAGCATCGAAACGAAGTGTGTGACCCGTCCCTCGGTTTGTTGCCAAATCTCATTCGCCGTGCCATGGTAGTGCGCCTGCCAATTAGCATCATTCGAATACTGGTCGGCGTAGTAATAAAGATTCGGATGCTTGGCGTGCAACTCGCGCGCCATGCGAATGGCCCCGTCGGATCCTTCGCCCGGATCGGTATAAAGAATGTTCGCGCCGTAAGCCTGTAGAATGCGTTTGCGTTCCGGCGAAACATTTTCCGGCATGCACAGCGTGATGGGAATGCGTTGCGCCGCGCCGATCATGGCATAGGCAATCCCGGTATTGCCGCTGGTCGAGTCGAGCAGGATTTTCCCGGGCTCCAGTTTCCCGCTGCGCTGCGCTTCCAGTACGATGCGCGATGCGGCGCGATCCTTCACGGAGCCGCCGGGGTTGTACCACTCGGCCTTCCCGAGAATTTCGGCGTCGGCCAGGTCACGCGCGATGCGCTCCAGGCGCAGCAAGGGCGTGTTGCCGATACGGTCGAGCGCGTTCAGGCCGAGACGTTTTGGCGCCGTGTTGTCCGTTGCGGCCGGGTCGTCTGCCGGCTTTTTGGTGGAAGCCTGTGCCATGAAGTCAGAACGTGTGACTATCGTAATGTGCCGGATACGGCGAAAAGTTGGTATCAACTACAGTGATTCGATTATAGAAGAGGTGGCCTGGTTCCAAGGATCTTTTGGGATAGGAACGGTTTTCACCCGCACTGCATCTAAGCTTACGAGCGAAGAAGGGATTGAGTACAAGAGATGGCCAGTAAACTGGAACAAAAGACATTCGACGAAGCTCTCGCCTGGTTGCGCGAACACGGCTTCGACGTGCTTGAGGCGCCCGGCACCTCGGGCCGCGTCTTCTTAAAGAAATACAACGTCTCGTCGGCGATACAGAAGGACGGCGAGAGCGGCATCAAGATCTTCGCGTACCCAGGCTACCTGGTGGGCAGCGAAATCTCCAAGCTCGTCAACAAGGGCTACCAGCAGTTTCTGAAGACCTCAAAGACCGAGGTGCCCGCCACAGCCGACCACTTGAAGGCTCTGCATTCGTTCTCAGAAGAACTGAAAGAAGCCCTGGGCCTACCCAGCCTGTACAACGAATCACTGGGTACAGTCAGCGAATCGTACCAGTACGACCGGATGGTGGATCGTGACAAGCCTGAAGCCGAGCGCAAGAAGCGTCCGTGGCAGGTGAAAGCGCTGGTCGCAAAGAAGAGTCCCGCTTAACTCGCGCGATTGAGCGCGTCACACCGGAGGAATTAATGAAGTATTACCAGAGCGTGTAATGGGCTTTTGACCGTCATGCTTCTCCGCGTCCTCTGCGTTTTAAGATCTTGTCTCATCAACCTATGCGAGACTAGTGCGCTCACTGGAGAAACAAAATGCGCGCGCTCCTACTCGCCGCTGTATCTCTTATTCCGTTGTTTTCCCAAATACCACAGCCCGCTGATCCAGCAGCCGCCGTCCGGCGACTCCTCGAGCAGCAGCAGCAAGCCTGGAACCGCCATGACCTCGAAGGCTTCATGTCGGGCTACTGGAACTCTCCCGACCTGACGTTCTTCTCCGGAGCTCAGCAAACCGCCGGCTGGCAAGGCGCCATCGATCGCTATCGCAAGAACTATCAGCAGGCCGGGAGAGAAATGGGGCGCCTGGAATTCAGCGATCTGAAGATCGAGCCCCTTGGGAATGATGCGGCTTTCGTGCGCGGTGCCTGGCATGTGACCATGAGCGACGGGAAAACTCCTCATGGATTATTCACATTGATTTTCAGGAAGTTTCCCGACGGCTGGAAGATCGTTCACGATCACACGTCGGCGGCCGAGTAGCAGTGAACACTTCCGCAGGCGCATATCTCACTTTCCATCACGTACCCGGATCTGGACGCGTGTGCCCTCGGGCAATTTCGCTCCATTCACCACAATGACTCCCTCACGCACGACACCCTCGTATTCTTGTCCTCGCGGCGCCGGCGCCAGTGATGGTGCAGCGGAAGTTCTCCCCATCCCCTTGTCCATCGCCATGTTCGCCAGTCGGTCGGCCTCCTGATTCCCGCCGCGCAGCACATGCTGGATCGAGAACCATTCCAGCTTTCCGATCATTTTTTTCGCGCGCTGGTAAAGGTCCAACAATGTGGGACTTTTCACTTTGTATTCGCCGCGAATCTGCTTCACCAGCAACTCTGAGTCACCGACGACCTTCAACGCACGAGGCCCATGTTCAATCGCGTAATCCAACGCCGCCAGCAGTCCGTTGTACTCCGCGTAGTTATTGGTCTGGTGGCCGAGATACTCGCTCAAGCTAGCGACCTTGCGCCCAGTCTGGTCGGTGATCACAACTCCGTAACCCGCTGGGCCCGGATTGCCGCGTGCACCGCCATCCACATGCGCGATCAGGTAGGAATCGGGCACACCCTGCGCGGGGAATAACCCTTCTGAGGAGCGGGAACTGGTTCTTGATCGAAACGACGGAGACATTGGACAAGTCTACAACGCCCATCTTGCTCTTAGAGGAAGCGGACTTCATAACCAAAGAAAAGACACAGGCAGTCGTAGTTCCTCTGTGAGCCTCCGTGTCCTCTGCGGTATTGGGGGTTGTATTCTACCGTCCCGCAGCCAAGCGGGTCGCCAGTCTTTGCGGAAGGTTTGCCGCGAAGATACGGTCTTGAGCGCTCTTCAGGTTGTAGGGAACGCGGTGGAAGGTGGCGCTCCACTTTTCGCTATCGAAAACCGCAAACGCTGCGCGCCAGTCGCCGTCTCGCGGCTGCCCCACGGATCCCGGATTAATCAGGTAGCGGAAATCCCGCTTCAGAGCGTACACAACTTCTTCGCTCTGCCCAATCGTTCGATACACAGGCCGGTATGCGTCCCCAGCCGCGATCTTGAAGGAAAACGCGCCTTGCAGGTGAGTGTGCCCGAAGAACGTAACGAGCGCCGGCAAAGCCGACAACGGCGCGAGCGCGTCGTGAAGCGTGACCAGGTACTCGTCTTCATCGATCGGCGAGCCATGTACAAATTGCACGTCCGGCAATCCCGGGATCTGCACTGGTCCTTGCGGCAGGCTGCGGAGCCATTCCAGATTTTCCGGAGTGAGCTGATCGCGTGTCCATAGCGCCGCCAGCCCGGCGATGGGATTAAAGTCCTTCAAGTCCATCAGGCCGCTGGACGCTTTGTCATGGTTGCCGCGCACGAAGTACTTGCCGACCTCGCGCGACCGCTCGATCACCTCGTTCGGGCTCGCGCCATAGCCAACGATGTCCCCGAGATTGACGGCGGCATCGTAGTCGCCCACTGCGGCCAGGCAGGCCTCCAACGCGTCCAGATTGCCGTGAATGTCGCTCAGAACAAGAATGCGCACGAGCCCCACCGACGAATTCGGGATTATACCCCCGGGCGCAAGCCCGCCGTCCGATTGACGACCGGGCAGCGCGCCCAGTGACCCGCAGACACTTCCAATAATGGCGGCATTCGAAGAGAGCAATCGAGGATGCGATCCCCACAGCGCGGCTCGAACGGACAACCGGGCAGCGGCGCATTGGCGGAAGGCACGGACCCTTCGATGGTTCGTAGAGGTTGCGACCGATCCGTTGCCAACGTGGGTACGGCTCGCAGCAGCCCGCGCGTGTAGGGATGGGCAGGCGCATCGAAGATATCGCGCCTCGCCCCCAGTTCCACCAGGCTTCCGGCGTACATTACGGCCACTCGGTCGGCCACCTGCGACACGACAGCAAGATCATGCGAAATGAAGAGCATCGCCAGCTTGAACCGGCTCCGCAGGTCGGCCAGCAGCTCCAGAATCTGCGCCTGAATCGTGACATCGAGCGCCGTCGTCGGTTCGTCGGCGATCAGCAGCCGCGGCCGGTTCACAATCGCCATCGCGATCATCACGCGCTGCCGCATGCCGCCAGACAATTGGTGGGGATAATCTCGTGCGCGACGCTCCGCATCGGGGATCGCGACATCGTTCATTCCTTCCACGGCGCGCTGCCATGCTTCCGACTTCGAGACAGCCTCATGCGCCAGCACCGCTTCGGCGATCTGGTTGCCGACGCGCATCACCGGGTTCAGGGCAGTCATGGGCTCTTGAAAGATCATGGCCACGCTCGAGCCGCGCAGGCCGCGCATGTCGTCCGATGGCAGATTCAGCAGGTCGTGCACCGCTCCATCGCCATTACTGAATAAGATTTGTCCGGAGAATTGAGCTTGCGGAGGTAACAGCCGCATGACGGCCAGTGATGTAACCGATTTTCCCGAGCCAGACTCTCCGACCAGCCCCAACACCTCGCCAGGAGCAATCGTGAATGAAAGGTCGCGCACGGCGCGGGGCATCGACGAAGGCGCTCCCGTCCCCGCACGTGGAGACGCGGCGGTAGGGAACGACACTTCCAGATTTCGGACGTCGAGCAAGGCGGGCACAGACTTTATGGTAGCAGCCGCGGAGCTGAGATTTACTGACCCAGTATCAACGGCAGACCATTCTTAGGATTGCCGATGACGACCACCTTCGTATTCGGACTCTTCGAAAGCAGTTCGGTCGCCTCGATACCTTTCCATTCCAAAAGCTGCGGGCTGATGCCCTGCGCGACAATCTGCTGGAAGTCGCGAATACCGCCCGCCTCGATGCGCTTCCGCTCAGCCTCCTGCTTTTCTTTCTGCAGCCGGAAGTTCATTGCCAGCGCTTCCTGCTCGGCCTGCTGCTTTGACTCGATCGAAGCCTTCAGGGTCTGCGGCAACTGGATGTCGCGCAACAGAACGTTCTCGACCACCAGGCCGCGCTTGTTCAACTCTGTCGTCAGCTGGTCGCTGATCTGTTTAGCGACCATTTCACGCTCGCCCGTGTAGAGCGCATTGGCGGTATGTGAGGCAGTCGCCTCGCGGATCGCGGCGCGCAAGGTCGGCTCCACGACCACCTGCTCGTAGTTTCCCCCAATCTTCTGGAATACGTCGGCCGCCCGGTCCGGATTCAGGTGGTAGATGAGCGAGGTATCGAGATTCATCACCAGTCCTTCACTCGACGGCACACTGGCCGATTCCTTGATGGTCTGGGTCTGGATCGACATCTGGTTGTTGGTCTTCAGCGGATTAATCAGGTGAATGCCTTCGCCGAGCACTTCCCCGGTCACGCGCCCAAACAGCGTAAGCACGCCAACATTTCCGGTAGGCACCTTCGTGACGCAGTTGAACAAGAGAATGACGGCGACGAGTCCTAGAAGCGCGAATCCGACCAGCTTGACGATGGGGTTGGAGTTCACATCAATCACTTTGCCTCTCGGATCGTTTAGGATGGTCATCGACAGAAACCTCAGAGGCGATTCTAGGGGGGAGCGAACCTGCCCGTAAGTAGCTTTGCGGAGCACCCTCGAGTGCACGGCGAAATTTTCAAATCCGCATGAATACTGCGCAATGACGATATTTCCACATCACAGACTTGTTGCGCGATGCGCTCAATGAACCTGGGAACGGTGTGAATGTGCGCTACTGCGAGACCTCGCACTGCAGCAGCCAACAGTGATGCACCAAAAATCGTCACCTGCCTGTGAACTGGCTGCACTCGATTGATTTTGAGGGAGATAAATTCGCATTGTTTTCGTTGACTCTAAAAATAGAAGGAGTAAAAACACACTCGTTCTTCGACACGTTCTTAAGTTTTGCCGGTTGGTGCCGCGTCCGGGACTCAAGCGAAGTCACCTTGTTGCGGAAGCGATAAGGAAGGCGAGTGAGGGTCTATAGCAAAGCGCTGGTCGAGGAGAACAAGAACGACCGTTGAAGGCAAGATAGAGTCCCGAGGCGTTGAACTGGTTTGTCCGGTTGGCGGTAAGCCCGGAGCCCGAGTTTTGATCGCGCGTTGCAACCCGCAAGGAAGCGACGAGAGCAGGTCAGCAAGGGTCTAACGCGAGCTACTGGCCGAGATGAATGAGATCAACATCACCTCGGGACTCTTATTTTCTGCTCTCTCCGTACCTTTCTCCCTCCAGTACCTGAGACCCAAAATTTCTAATTGCGGTTGTCAGCTTTCGTTGTCGGTTGCGACTTCAGTCATGCCGTCACCGATCCGTAGATAACCGAGCTTCCAAACCTGAGGTAAGCTTTTCCGTGAACCTTGTTTGGGACACGCGCATGATCTTCGACCTCAGCCACAAACTTGCACCCAACATGCCCGCCTACCCCGGCCTCCCGATTCCAAAATTCCACGTCTTCCTGGCTCACGGAGACGCCGGCGGGCACGCTCACTATTCGCCTGGAACTTCATTTCAGATCGCATCCTACGAAATTGGCGGCAACACCGGCACCTACGTCGACGCCCCGTTCCATCGTCATCCCCACGGAAGCGATCTCGCCTCGGTACCCCTTGAAAAGCTTGCCAACCTGCCGGGCATCGTCATCCGCGCGCCCGAAGACGGTCCCATCGAGCCCGCTATCGTTTCCGGATTCGCCGTACGCGGAAAAACCGTCCTCCTCCACACCAACTGGTCGTGCCGTTGGGAAGGCGGAGACTACTTCCGCTCCGGCCCGTTCCTCACCGCCGCCGCGTGCGAACACCTCGCCCATGCCGGCGCCACTCTGGTCGGCATCGATTGCGCCAACATCGACAACATGCAAGACCCGGCCCGCCCGGCCCACACCATTCTGCTCGCGGCCGGCATCCCGATCGTCGAGCACCTCTGCGGCCTCGATCAGATCGAAGGCAGAAACTTCCGCTTCTTCGCAGTCCCCCCGGCAATTGAAGGCGGCACCTCGTTCCCAGTCCGCGCCCTGGCGATTTGCGAATAGAACATCACTGTTGCGAAGAGGCCATCGACAATTCTTCCGCTGCGAAGGGTCGCAGTAACCGTCTTCTCATCCTGAGCGAGGCGAAGCACCAATGCCCTCCCCGGCGGACTCGCGCGGGCGGACACCGAGCACCAGCTGAAGAAAATTCGACAGGCCAGCGACGCAGTCACTAAAAACAAAACCCGGGCCATAAACCCGGGAATTGCTCCAATCGAGAACTCGTTGAGTAATAGCCCAACGCTGATCCGTCAAACCGTAAGCGTGACCCGCACCAATTCACTTCCCTTCCCAAAATCCACGACCTCATTCTCCAGCGGCAGCTCATTCTTATGGGCCCCCGGAAACCAGCTCCCGTCAATCTTCCCAGGATCACCTTTCTCAAAGAATCCATCATCGCCATCCAGCTTCCCCTGGCTCGAGAACCCCTCAATCTCATACGGCAACCCGCGCGACGCTAGCGGTGATGGTCCGTCCATCACGTGAAAATGCAAATGGAGCCGACGAAATCCCAGTGTTCCCCAGATGACCAAGCACATCCCCAGTCTTCACATGATCGCCAACCTTCACCGCAACCGTGCCGGTCTTGAGATGCGCATACAACGCAAAATTCCCATCGCCCATATCGACCACGAGGTGATTCCCAGCGAGAGTTTCCACGGTCACACCCTTAGGCGGACCCGGAACCTGTTCCGGCATCCCGTCGGTCGCCTCTACCACTGTCCCACTTGCAGCGGCATACACAGGCACTCCGAAAAATGGATAACTCGATAGTTGATCCATCGCTCCTTTGAAAAGCCGTCCCTCCGTATCCACGCGGATCCAGTCGATCGCGAAGCGTTGCGCGATATAAGCTTTGCCGTTGAAAGCGAGTACCGAACCGCGATGCGCAGAGATTTGCGCGCAGCCTCCATTGATCGCAACCCACCCCGGTCCGCGCAGTGGTGTGCGACGACAATCGGTTTCTTGGTATCCACCGGCGTAGGTACGCCTTCAAACGTCACGTTGGCCGGCATGCCGGTCTGGAGCTCGCCGCCCGTCCCCTTGTGTTCGTTGTTTGCGTCAGGCATCGAGCGCGAAACCGATATGCGATGCTTGATGTTTTGGGTTCTGTGGCACTCGCCGGCAGAGTCACGTCGAGGAAAGCATAGGCCGAATGCGAAGGCCCCAGCGCCGTGCCCGACTCCCCTCCATTAATCCGGAAAATCTCGCTGAGCTCTTTTCCCTTCCACTCAGTCAGCACCGCGCCCGAGTCCGCATCGACGGCCGCAATCGAATCCACTTGCGAGATCATCTTCGTCTCATTCACAAACGAGAGCTCGTAAGCGAGATGAACGCGTCCATCCGCACCCGCGACCGGACGCGGCGAGATCATCGGCTGCACCACCAGGCCCGTAAAAGCCTCGGGGTGATCCGCCGCGCCAGCAAGACCGACAGCGCCGCCGATCACCGCTCCCGCAATTAAAACCAGGGCCCCGTGCAGAACCTTCTTACCAAGCATGATCCCTCCGTAAATTTGAACGCACGGATGGTTTCACGCCAAAGAAACCTTTGTCCAGCGAGTGCGGAAGATGTGGAACGGATGATGCGCAGTGAATGACGCACAGTGGGGGCTGACAACAGAGCATCCTTCAACCAGCTGTCATCCCGAGCAAGTGAGGCGAAGCCGAACGTAGCGAGGGACCTTGCGTTTCCCCAATTCGCGCGAAAGCCAGACCATTCCAACCAACCGACCCGCTACGCCTTCCTCTTATAGTGAATCGGCCATTGCACTTCCCAAGTCTTCCCGCCGTCCTTCGACGCCTCCCAGCTCCAGTCAAATTCATTGCGCGAAATATTTTTGAACACCATGCGCTGGATCACCTTCGTCCCATCCGCCCGCACAGCATCTCGCGCCAGGATCATCTGCCCGTCTTTAAACTCGCCGACGAAATCTAAGTATGCGCCCTCGTTGTCGACCCACGTCTGTTTCCATTTGCCAGCCCGCGTATCGAAGATCGAAACGCTCATTCCGCGCAAATGCATCGCACTCTCACCCGAAAAATTCTCCTCCACAACGCACCTCTCCAAAACGCGCCGGACCGTGTTCGTACCATGACCAACCTCCCCTTGCTTCTCACCGGGCCAAGTCAGATCCCATTCGCCGACCCAAAACTCCAATTGTCTCTGCTCGGCTGCCGCACAAGGATTCGGCGGCGCGACCGCAGGTGCCTGTTGAGCGGCAGCCCACGCGCTCGCTAGACAAAACACACCCACCAAGATTGCAATACGCATCACGAAGACCCCCCGTTCAAAGACGCGGCAGCGATCAAAAGGTTGGCAGAATTCCGTGTACGCCGGTGCCTCAGTCTGGGAATTTTTCCTCATCCACCTCAACTTTCCCACAGTCGACCATCCCCCTGACATCCCTCGTCGTTTCTGATACACCTACTCCCTTGCCCATTGATACCGCCATCGTGCTGTTCGTCGCGGGGATTCTAGGCGGCGCTCTTAACGCCGTCGCCGGCGGCGGCAGCTTCGTCGCGTTCCCAGCACTGTTGTTCACGGGAGTTCCACCCATCCCGTCCAACGCCACGAACTGCTTTGCGCTCTGGGTCGGCACCACGGCCAGCGGAGGCGCCTACCGCAACCGCCTCGACATCACCCGTCGGGTACTGATCCCGCTGATCGCGATCAGCGTAGTAGGAGGAATCGCCGGCGCCATCCTGCTCCTGAAGACTCCCGCGCACACTTTCATGCGAGTCCTGCCTTGGCTGATGCTCGGCGCAACAATTCTCTTCGCATTCGGAAAACAACTATCCCACGGACGCCCATCCAGCCTGGGTCATGACGCCACCACCGCCGCCCTCTTCTGGGCGTGCGCGTTCGAGCTCCTGGTCTCAATCTATGGAGGATACTTCGGAGGTGGCGTCGGCATCATCAACTTGGCAATGCTGGCCGCGCTGGGCATGACCGACATCCACGCCATGAACGCTCTGAAGGTTGTGCTGGGTGCCGTAATCAACGGAGTCGCCGTCGTGACGTTCATCGCGGCCCACGCCATCGCCTGGCCGCAAGCCATCGTCATGACACTGGGAGCAATTCTAGGCGGCTACTCCGCCGCCCATTACTCGCAAAAATTACCCCAGTCCTGGATCCGGGTATTCGTAATCCTGGTCGGCGCCGGGATGACGCTCTACTTCTTCGACAAAGCCTATCTCCACTAAGCTCGCAAATCTCACGAGCCTACGCCCGCAAAAACAAAACCCACGGCGTCAAACCGTGGGTTCGTGAAAAATCAATTCTCGCTCTACTGCGCGGGCACCGAAATGTGCTCATGCGCAATCAACCACTTCCCATTCTCCTTCTCAAAAACAACGGTCCATCGGAAATTCCCCATCTCCCGCTTGCCCGACTTCATGATCGCATCTTCTTTCACCGTTGCTGTTGCCCAATAGATCGGCCCAGCGGCATGGATCTCCGCGTCATCATTCACCGTCAGCTTCGCCGTCTTGAAATCCCCCAGCACCGCGACCACGCCCTTTTGATACTCCTCCCAACTCCCATACTTCAACGGCGCGAGATCGAAGAACACGTGTGGCCCTGACGCATAAAACTGTGCCGCATTCGCCGGATCGAGCGTGCTCCAGGCATCCCATATCTTCTGCAGATGCGCTTTATCCGGCCCTCCCCCCGCCGCTTTAGCCGAAGCCTTCTTGCCCTGCGCCAATGTCAGACTCGACAACAGCACCACCGCCAGAAATGCCCACCCGACTCTCTTAACGATCCGAACCCCCATAGCAATCCTCCCGCAAGGAAATACCCGCGAAATCAAGCGCGGCATTGTCCCACAAAAGCCCAGCTACGGGCGAATGCCGCGTACTTCGTCGGAATCCGTTGATGCGATTGGTACGACCCGCTGCCCTCGCGGCCTTGGCATGAAACCCAGCCCTCGCGATCTCTGGCACGAGCCGAGCCTCGGTGGCCGTTGGCACGAACATGGCCGCGGAGCGGCGGCGTTCATTAGCCCAGCGCGTAAGCGCTGGGTAAGGCCGACGGAAAACTATGAGCCCCCGGCGGGGCGTCACGCAAGCAATGCGGGTGCAAGCCCGCAAGCGATTGACCGATTTCCACACCCCAAGCTAAAATGGTGTGGTTTGCCTGTACTTGCGGAACCGTTCTGGCCCGCCCGCCGTGGCTGACAGAAGCGCGGCATAAAACAGCAAGCAAAGAGATTTCAGGCTCCCCGCGACAGCGCCCGTGTGCGCCGCGGACAGCAATTTTCGGAGGCATGAGTATGTACGCGGTCATCCGCGCCGGCGGTAAGCAGTACCGAGTGGCGCCCGGGGATGTGATCCGAGTCGAAAAAGTCGGTACCGGTACCGACGGCCACGTGGAATTCAACGACGTGCTGGCCGTCTCGGCCTCCGCGGGAGAGATCGTCCGTCCCGCCAGTGAAGCCCGCGTTGTCGGCGAAGTCGTCGAACAAGGACGCGGCGCCAAAATCCTGGTCTTCCACTACAAACGCAAGAAGCAGTACAAAAAGCTCCGCGGACACCGCCAGTCTTTCAGCGCCGTCCGCATCACCGAAATCGCCTACGACGGCCAATCCTTCAAAGCTCCCGATCTCCCGAAGAAAGAGCCCAAAGTAAAGAAGGCCGCCCCCGAATCCGAAACCAAATCAGCCGCGCCCAAAGCCGCTAAAAAGAAAGCGGCCAAGAAAACTGCGGCTAAGAAGCCTTCTACAAAGAAGAAGTAGTCCGGGCCGCGAAGCGGCTAACTGAGACTTGACAACCGAGAACTGAGAACTGATTTTCTATGGCACATAAAAAAGGACAAGGCACATCCCGAAACGGCCGCGACTCTAACGCGCAGCGCCTCGGCTTCAAAGCATTCGGCGGACAAGTTGTCCCCGGCGGCACCATCATCGTGCGCCAGCGCGGCACCCGCGTGAAGCCCGGGCTCAACGTAGGCCGCGGCAAAGACGACACGCTCTTCGCCAAAATCACCGGTCGCATCGTCTTCAAAGATCGCGGCCAGATGGGCAAGTTCGTCATGGTCGAACCCGTAGAAGCGAAAAATTAATTAATGGAGCGACGGGCGTTCTCGCCCGTCCATGCTAACCAGCCCCTGAGGTCAAGGGGCTATTGTTTTTGCATCCATTTTCGATCGGAGCGAGGTTTTAGCTACCGACCAACAGCCACCAGCTATCAGCCAGGCTGAAGACGGATGACTAGCGACTGATGACTAGATATGTTCATCGACGAAGCCACAATTCGAGTCAAAGCCGGCGACGGCGGTAACGGCTGCCTCGCCTTCCGGCGCGAAAAATTCGTCCCTCGCGGAGGTCCCTCCGGCGGCGACGGCGGCAAGGGTGGCGACGTCATCATGGAATCCAGCGAGCGTCACAACACGCTCGTCCACTTCCGTTTCAATCCTGAATACAAAGCAGAACGCGGGCGTCACGGCGAAGGCTCCAACAAAACCGGCCGCGAAGGCGTCGACGTCACCCTGAAAGTCCCGGTCGGCACCATCGTCTACGACGAAGAAACCGGCCAGAAAGTTTGGGACTTTTCCCGCCCCGACGAGCGCATTGTCATTGCTCACGGCGGACGCGGTGGCCGCGGCAATGCCCGCTTCGCCACCTCCACGCACCAGGCTCCGCGCGAGCACGAAGAAGGACGCCCCGGCGAAGAACGCGTGTTCCGCCTCGAATTGAAACTCCTCGCCGACGTCGGCCTGGTAGGATTTCCAAATGTCGGCAAGTCTACTCTGATCTCACGCATCTCGGCCGCACGCCCCAAGATTGCCGACTACCCCTTCACCACGCTGCAGCCAAATCTCGGAGTGGTTGTCGTCGGTGACAAGAACGAAGTCAGCTTCGTCGTCGCCGACATCCCTGGCCTGATCGAGGGCGCCCACGAGGGCGCGGGCCTGGGAACGCAGTTCCTTCGCCACATCGAGCGCACGCGCTTGCTCGTCCACCTGGTCGATGTCTCCGACGCCAGCGGCCGCCCCGACGTGGTCAAAGACGTCGAAGTTATCCTCGGAGAGCTCGACAGCTTCGGCGCTCATCTCGCCGAAAAGCCCATGCTGATGGTCGCTTCCAAAATCGACGCCGCCAACAAAGACAAGCTCGCCAAACTCAAGCAGTACTGCAAAAAGAAAAAACTCCAGCTGTTCCCGATCTCCGCCGTAACCGGCGAAGGCATCGAGAAGCTGAAGTTTGCTATGGCGGAGAAAGTAGAAGAACTGCGAAGTACGACTCTCCAATCATATATGGATTCTCAGGACGCCCAGTAAGTAAGCCCACGAACCTCTCAAGCTTCGCGGTTTTCGTATCAGGGCACGCCTCCAGGCTGTGCCGCAAAAACCAACGGAAGCGCCTTGGCTTTAGTAGCGGTCCGACCCGCGCACTGAGACTTTTTCGTGGTCTGCCGCGTCCCGCGGCGAGCGTGGCCTACTCACCGCAGAACCTGGGAGATCCGACCGGGCAAGCGCCCGGCCCGACCGACCTTGCGTCGGCCGCTCGCATACTTACGCTTCCGACACGCGCGAGCCGTGTTGAAAGTGGTACTGCAGAATCTTTGCCGCCAGTGCCGGGGTTGTCGTCGCTCCCTCGCCTTCCACGGAGCGAACCACCTCACCGCGGCAAACGACTTCGGTCGGACTCAGTCCAGCAATCTCTGCCGGCAACACCAGGTTGATTTCCAGTTGGGCGTTAGGCTGCAGGACTTCCTCCGCGTTAAAGAGAAGCCCGGACCGACTGATGTTTGACGTCGTTCCTTGCCGCCATCCTTGTTCTCCGACCTCCCGGTAACGCAACGGCAGATGCAGATTGAACCGTTGCGCGCGGAAGCGCGGAACTTTATCCCGGGGCACACGAGCCTCGGTATGGATTACTGCTCGAGCAGACATGGCAACCTCCAGGGGGAGCATGGATTTATCCAGCACCTCACGCACTTTTGCCTTGAGTGCGTGCAGGGTAAAGGGCTTCTGGAGGAGCGTGATGCCCGCATCCAGTGTGCCGTTGTGGCCGATTGCGTTTTCCGTGTACCCCGACATGTACAGCACTTTCATGTTCGGTCGTATTTCAGAAACGCGCTGCGCAAGTTCTCGCCCGTTCATCCCCGGCATGATGACGTCCGTGAGCATCAGGTGAACCGTTCCCTGGTGCGCCACGCAGATCTGCACGGCTGCCGCTCCGTCCGCGGCTTCCACCACCGTGTAGCCCTGGTTCTCCAGGAATTGCCGGGTCAGGCGGCGAAGATTGACCTCGTCTTCCACTACCAGAATCGTTTCTCGCGGAGTCTCCGCTGGTTCGGCCGCTTTCGCTGTCGCAGCCGCAGGTTGCTCCACCGAGTCCGCTTCATCCACCGTGACGTGCGGCATATAGATTTTGAACGATGTTCCTTTGCTGGGCTCGCTGTACACCCAGATGTAGCCCCCGCTCTGCTTCACAATCCCGTACACGGTCGAAAGCCCAAGCCCGGTACCCTTTGGTCCCTTCGTTGTAAAGAACGGTTCAAAGATGTGCGACTGCGTGTCGCTGTCCATGCCGACGCCGGTATCGGTAATCGCCAGCATCGTGTAATCACCGGGCTGCACCGGGGAGTGCACCCGTGCGTATGCCTCATCCAAAGTCACATTCGAAGTCTCGATCGTCAGCCGCCCACCATGAGGCATGGCGTCCCGCGCATTCACCGCCAGGTTCAGGATGACCTGCTCGATCTGCCCCGGATCCGCTTTCACGGCTCCCAGGTCCGCTCCTGGGATCATCACCAAGTCGATGTCCTCGCCGATCAAGCGCGTCAGCATCTTCAGGTTTTCTGTTACAACCGCGTTCAGATCGAGCACCTTCGGCGCTAGCATCTGCTTCCGGCTGAAGGCCAGCAGTTGCCGCGTCAGCGATGTTGCCCGCTCCGCCGCCGTCGAGATCTCTTTGGCAGGGCCGCGCAGCGCCGGATCCGGACCCAGCCGCTCCAGCAGAAACTCCGAGTATCCCGAGATCACCATCAACAGATTATTGAAGTCGTGGGCGATACCACCTGCCAGCCGTCCGATCGCTTCCATCTTCTGCGACTGCCGCAGTTGCTGCTCGAGTGCGCGCCGCTCGGTCACGTCTTCCGTGAATATTTCGAAGCTGATATTTTTCTTTTCGTCGCTGATCGCGCGTCCCGACAACCGCACCGCCGTCGTCGATCCATCCTTCCGCGTCCACTCCCCATCCAGCCCCTTGAATTCCCTCCGGTTGGCGAGGTAGTCGGCCAGCACAAACCACTGCTGCCCATCGGCGTACAGCGTGTTCAAGTCCCGTCCCACCAGTTCATCGGCCGACGAGTATCCGAGCGACGCGACCATCGCGGGATTCACATCGACAATGTGGCCAAGCGAGTCGCAGCGGCAGATGCCATACGGCGCATTCGTCACCAGCGAACGGAAATTCATTTCCGAACGCCGCAATCCCTCCTGCGCGGCGCGCAGCGCGCCGTTGAACCAGCAGATAAGAATGGCCACACTGACAAACAGCGATAGCCGGATCACGGCCTGCCTGTATTCAGCAGGGGTGTGCGGACCCGCGAGCGAGTAATAAGCGCTCACCGTAAGTGCGAAGGAAGTCGCCACCAACCCCGGCTTCCATCCTCCGTACCACGCACTCACCATCACTGCGACGGCAAAAACCGCGAGTCGGCTTTCGGCTACATCGGAAAACAACAAGGCAGGAATCAGCGCGAGGGTAGTGCTCAGCACCGCCACCCCATAGCGCAGGATTGGGTCCCGCGTGGGGGGAACGACACTGGTGCGAAGAAGGGGGAGGTTCTGTCGCATACAAGTAAATCTTAGAGCCGCAAAGAGAAAGCGGCGAGTTACAGCAGTCCAACAAGATGGGCCCGAACGGGCCGTGTACTACGGGACAGGGGCCTGTCCGTCCAAATTCGTGTACTGTCAAGGAACTGCGGACGACGTGGCGAGTTGTCCTGCGAGAGTCGTCAGCATACGCCCGTTCCCGCGCCTTCCGCAAATAAAGGAACAAAGACTTGCAACAGTCCCCCGAAATCATGAGACTAGCGGGCAATCTTCTCAAGGAATGGCATGAAACTAGGACTCTTCGGCGGCACTTTCGATCCCATCCACCGCGGACACATTGCGCTCGCCCACGCCGCCCGTGAAAAATTTGGGCTCAACCGCGTTCTCTTCGTCCCGGCCAACGTCCCGCCCCACAAGCAGAAGCAGCCGCTCTCGGCCTTCGCGCACCGCTACGCCATGGTCGTTCTTGCGACCAACGCTGACAAGTCACTCATTCCTTCGTTGCTCGAAGCTCCTCCCGAAGAACTCGAGGGGATTTCAAAAAGCGTTCCGATCAGCAGAAAGTCCGCACCCCCTCCGCCAGCCGCGAACTACACCATAGACACCATCCGCCGCCTCAAGCGGTCGCTCAAGAAGATTGACGAACTCTTCTTTCTCATCGGAATCGACGCTTTCCGCGACATCGCCAAGTGGCACGAGGCAGAACAGCTCTTCAACGAAGTCGAATTCATCGTCGCCTCCCGCCCCGGATACTCCCTCGCCGACGTAGCCAACTCGCTCCCGGAAAAACTCCGGCCCGCCGCCCACATTACCAAGCCCTTCGAGAAACAACCGGCCCGCGGCGACCTCGTCCTAAAAGGCGCCACCGTCCACGTCCTGGACGGCGTCCACCTCGCGATCTCCGCGACCTCAATCCGCGAAGCCGCCGCCGTAGGCAAACCGCTAGGCAAATTCGTAGACCCGCAAGTGGCCGGCTACATCAAGAAGTGCGACCTCTATAAGCGCCCAAAGTAAATGTAGCGCGGGCGCCAAGTCCGCCAGATCAAGCATTGCAGCCTGACCCATGATCTCAAGGCAAAAAATCGTGGAGGAGATACCGGCCTCTCTTTGCGTCCTTAGCGGCAGTCCTTAGCGATCTTTGCGGTGAAGGGCTTCTGCAGTTCTCCGTGCTCCTCCGTGTCCTCCGCGGTTAATAGTTTTTCGGTTTAAAAACTGTCAGAGGGTAGAGAAATCCACCTTCAATATCGCAGGCAACTCGTAACCATCCCTGTGGAACCCCAAATCCCCAGCCTCATTTACAATCATCAAGACCAACAACCGATTTCATGAAGACCAACGAAACCCGCCGCCAAGTCTCCGAAGCCATCGCCGCCTGTCAGGAAAAAAAGGCCGAAGAGATCACCATCCTCGAGCTTGAAAAGAGTTCCGGAGCTTTCACCGACTACTTCGTTGTCTGCAGCGGCACCAATCCTCGCCAGATCCAGGCCATCGCCGACGAAGTCGAACTCCGCCTGAAGCGCGCCGGCCTTTACCCCGCACACACGGAAGGCTACCGCCAGGCCGAATGGGTCCTGCTCGATTACGTAGACTTCGTAGTCCACGTCTTCGCCGAAAAGGCCCGCCGCTACTACGAACTCGAGCGCCTCTGGAAATCCGCCAAACGCCTCGAACCCGCCGAACTGAAAACCCCAGCCCGGCGCGCCGCCAAGAAAAAGATCGCAGCACCGGCGCCAAGAAAAAAACGCGCGTAGGCAAACAGAAAGCAGCCAGTCCCGTGCTTCGAGAGCACTTGCCGCCACAAAGAGCCTTCCTTAGCGGCAGTTCTTAGCGACCTTTGCGGTTAAAGAAGTTTTGGAGTCCTCAGTGCCCCTCAGTGTCCTCTGTGGTTAAATCACCGTCGTGAAAATAAAAATAGCCTGGATCGGCAAAACGAAAAGCCCGGCCATCCAATCCATGACAGACGAGTACGTAAAACGCATCCAGCGCTACACCGGCGCCGAAACCCTGCAACTCGCTGACGAGTCCGCCCTCCTGAAGCTCCGCGACAAATCCGGCCCACGCCCGGCCCACGCCATCGTCCTGCTCGACTCCCGCGGCCGCCAACTCACCTCCGAGGAATTCGCCCAATTCCTCCAAACGCACCAGGACCGCAACCCGCAACCGCTAATC
Organism: Terriglobales bacterium; assembly: GCA_035652655.1. GTDB lineage: Bacteria > Acidobacteriota > Terriglobia > Terriglobales > Acidobacteriaceae > Gp1-AA133. The sequence goes on along the minus strand of DASRDJ010000028.1, from coordinate 3,279 downwards.
CTTGCCATCGGCCCGGCCGACGGCTTCTCCGACGCCGCCCGCAAATCCGCTACCGCCACGATCTCCCTCGGTAAAATGACCCTGGCCCACGAACTCGCCCGCATCGTACTGCTCGAGCAGGTCTACCGCGCCTTCACCATCCTCAAAGGACACCCCTACCACACTGGCCACTGACCCCATGTACTTCTGAGACGTACCACCGGCGGCGCCGCTGGTTTAGATTCCTATCCACATGGCAATGCGCTTGCCTAATCCAGCCATCCCAAGGATCTGTCATGAAGACGATCGAAGAAGTTTTGCGCAGTAAAGAAGAGGAGATCCAGCGCGTCAGAAAAGAAGTAGAAGCCCTCCGGATCGCCGCTGGCCTGCTAAACGACCAGGACGCCGAAGACCACAAACCCGAATACCGCCAACTGCTTCAAATGCCGTAAAGCAAAAAACTGCGGGCCCCACCCCGCAGCTTCTAAGGAACACATATCCCGCCCAATGAAATTGGGAAGGGCCCGGCTTCAGCCGGGCCGAAAAGTCCACAATCTTAACGGGGCTTCAGCCCCAGAGGTCCGGTCTTGGCTGAAGACTGACGACTAGAGACTAGCGACTAAAAACCTACCGCGTAACCGTAGCCTGATAACTCACGGTCTGCCAATGCCCATTCCTCCGCACCCACACGCGGGTAAACCGATACGGCCCGCTGAACTCCTCACCCAACTCTTTCCCCCGCACATCCGCCCGCGCCGTCACCACCGCCGTGCTCCCGTACAATCGCACCACCATATCGGTCACTTCGATCGAGTCATACCGCAGCTGTGCCGTCCGCCGCGCCGCCACCGTCTCCGCTTTCCCAATCACCTGTCCCAGCGGACTGATCGCCACATAGTCCTCCGCCAGAGTCCGCTCCGAGAACGCCGCATCCCGATGCAGCGCTGCGTCTTTCGCCTGCCGCTCCAGGTCCACAATCTCGCGCACGGCTTCCTCGTCCCGCGGACCGGTGGCGTTGGTTTGCGGTCGTGTCGTCCGAGCATGCAGGCTCGAACACAACACCACCAGCGCAACAAACAGAGCAACCCTGTTGTGTTTCATGCGGAGAGACCTCAACACCCAGAGTGGGGACCCGATCTTACGATGCATACGCACCGGCCAGCGTACCAGTTCCTCTTACAAAAGATGTAGACAACTCCGATTCGGGTGCACAACTTACTAGGAACCAAATCTGACGAAACTAAGCCAAACCTTTGTCATCCTGAGCGGAGTGAGGCGCCAGCCGAACGCAGCCGAAGCAGCCCCGCAGGTCCCATGAGGCGCCACCGGCTCAGATCTCTTTCAGCACCAGCCCAAAGATCTCATTGCCGCGAAATCTTTCCGTGCGTCCTCGGCTCTCAATCCGACTCGAAAAAGATCAGGGCACGCCTTCAGGCCTGCCGCTCGCCCGGCTCGAAGAGCCGGCTTCAGCCGCGGTCTCAACTGATTCCCAGCCACCGAGCCGCCACCACACAGCGGCCACCAGCTGCCAGCCGAGTTACAATAAGAGATTCGCCTATGCCCGACATCCGCCGTGGCCTCATCATCGTGAATACCGGTCCCGGCAAGGGCAAAACCACCGCCGCCATGGGCACCGCTCTCCGTGCCGTCGGACAGGGCATGCGCGTCCTGATGCTGCAGTTCCTGAAAGGCTCATGGCATTACGGAGAACTCGACGCCGTCCAGGCTTTCGGCTGCAAGTTCGTGATGAAGCAAATGGGACGGGGTTTCGTGAAGGTCGGCGCCGAAAAGCCAGACCCGGAAGACGTCCGCATGGTCGAGCAAGCCTGGTCCGAAGCCGAGCAGGCCATCCAGTCCAATCAATGGGATCTGGTCATCCTCGACGAGATCAACTACGCCATCAGCTACGGCATGCTCGATCCGGCCAAGGTCGCCGAGTCTCTCCGGCGCAAGCCGGACATGGTTCATGTTATCTTGACGGGCCGGAACGCTCATCCGACAATCGTCGAGCTAGCCGACACCGTAACCGAAATGCGCCAGATAAAACACGCTTACGAAAAAGGCGTTCAGGCACAAAAAGGCATAGAGTACTGATTTGGCTGATGGCTGGTAGCTAGCAGCTGGCAGGCTTTAGCCCACGAACTGAAGGTTTGGTGAATTAGGAACGACGAGCGTATTAGCTCGCAGGAACCAAGAAGAATTGAGTGTCGACAGCAAAGCAGACTAATTCGTTGGCCTTGGTGAGGACTGAAGACTAGCGACTAGGCACCACACCGACCATTAGCTATCAGCCAACATGGCATGGTTCAAACGCCAATCCGGTGAACTCGACGCCTCCGGCGAGCGCAAGATGCGCACCGAAGGCCTGTGGGTGAAGTGCGACAACTGTCGCCAGATCATCTGGAAGAAGGATCTCGAGGACAACCTCAACGTCTGCCCCAAGTGCGACAAGCACTTCCGTATCGACGCCCGCTCCCGCCTCGGTCTGCTCTTCGATGACAACCAGTTCGAAACTTTCGACGGCAACCTCGTCTCCACCGACCCGCTGAAGTTCGTCGACCTGAAAGCCTATTCCTCTCGCCTCAAACAAGCCCGCACCGATACCGGCCTCACCGACGCCGTCATCAACGCGCAAGGCAAGCTGAGCGGACGCCCCGTAGTCATCAGTGCGATGGAGTATGCCTTCATCGGGGGATCGATGGGCGCGGTGGTCGGTGAAGTCATCACCCGAGCCATCGAGAAATCAGCCGACACGAAGCACCCCCTGGTGATCATCTCGGCCTCAGGCGGTGCCCGCATGATGGAAGGCGTAATCAGCCTGATGCAGCTGGCAAAAATCTCGGCCGCGCTGGCCCACCTCGACGAACTAAAAGTCCCCTACATCTCAGTCCTCACCGACCCGACCACGGGCGGCGTCACTGCCTCGTTTGCCATGCTGGGCGATCTGAACATCGCCGAACCCGGCGCCCTGATCGGTTTCGCAGGCCCGCGCGTCATCGAGCAAACCATCCGCCAAAAACTCCCGCCAGGCTTCCAGCGCAGCGAATTCCTCCTTGAACACGGCATGCTGGACGCAGTAGTCCACCGCCGCGACCTGAAACCCTACATCTCCCGCGCCCTCGAATTCATGTCAAAAGCCGCCTGACCCAATGCCAACTCGAAACAATGTGTTTCCCTATGCGCCTCCGCGGCCTTCCTCCGTGCCCCTCTGCGTTTAAAATTTTGGGCACAACTTACCGCCCGCGACCACCCACCACCGCCCGGCCAGGCCCCACTCCCTCCACAACGGCCCCACCATCC
>DASRDJ010000027.1:0-3915 GCA_035652655.1 Terriglobales bacterium | reverse complement strand
CACCGGCACGATGTAGAACGTCTGGCACGGATTGTTGCCCGGCGACACGCACACCGTGCCTTGCACGTCAGAAGTCAGATTCGACACGTGCACAGTGGTACGCGCGTACCCCTCCCCATCGGTTGTGGAACTCGGGCAAACTGGCGGCGGTCTTCGCGCATTTGCCGTCCAGGATCACCAGGGCATGGGCGAAGTGACCGTCGGGGGTGAAGGCGTCGTCGCCTCCGAACGCCGCGTTGGTGAAGCAGTCCGTGCTGGCTCCCGTGCCCATCAAGGCGTCTGTCACCGCGCCGTCGGCGTCGTAAACGACGGCGACCGGCGTGGTCGTGGCGTCGGGCTGTACGTCGGCCGGCATGGTGATGGTGCGATCGGCGTTCAGAATGACGTTCGCGCCGCTGACGTCTTCCGCCAGTTGCCCGGCGCGAGTCGCCGTGACCGCGGCCGTGGAGATTGCCGTCCAGCGCGAAAATGCATCGGCCACGAAAGAATCAGCAGCCGGTCCCGACAGGATCGGGCTCAAGTTTCCCTGATCGGTGAAATAGGCAATCGCCCCATTGGGCCAGGTGATGGGCTGTCCGGCCAGTCCGGAGTTGAAGTAGCTCACCCCCGCAACATAGGCGGCCCCCCCCCGGCGCGCGCGAACTCGACGAGCGCAATGAGCAGCAGAATCACTGCCCCGATCGCGCACGCCGTGAACCGCCACGATTTGCTGCTGCGGACTTCCTTCTCACGTTGTTTTTCCCTGCCAGGCTCAGGAATCGCCGTCGAGTTCTCAGCGCGCGAATGAAAATGAATCGGGTGCGTCATGACTTCAATCCTCCTGCATCCGCCGAACAGAGCGTGTGAATTGGCGGAGGGGAATCGGCCGGTGAATATCGATCCCTATCGGCCTCGGCAACACGCGAATGGATTGTTGCTGCCCAGGAGAGAGCACGACGCGGCCGTCTCGATCGACCACAAATTGTCCAAGCCGTCCGCCCACCGGGCTGGTCAGGCCGAGCGCGCTCGGAGCGTAGAGAAACAGCATCAAGCGTTGGCCGATGCGATAGCGCGGGCCGTCCGTCCACAGGCCTGCCCACTCGCGGAAGCTCAGGATTTCGCCGTCCCGTGTCCCGCGGACTCCGTGCTCGACCGCACACGTGATTTGCACGCTGGCCAGATCATTTGACGAGGCCACGCGCACAGTTTCGATCTGGAGGATCGTGCCGGCAAAGATCGTTCCGGCGCGCTGCGTGATTGCGCCAAGATCGACAGGCGCCGTTCGCGTTTGTGCAAATGCAGTAACGAAACTCAGCAAGACGAAGACGAGCCGACACCTGGGGTAGGTCCAACGCATATGCACCTGCCGTGGAGTTCGTGTGCTGCTCGGAAGGACAGCCTAAGAAACGGGAAAGAAGATCCTAATCGGATGGAGCCTGAAGAACCGTGTCGATGGTCACACAGATGGGTGACACTTAGCTCACGTTTGAAGGGAGGCGCTACTTACTTTGCACGTGGCGATACGCCGACAAATGCGCGCCAGTCAGAAGCAGCAGCCCAGACAGGAAAGCCCAGAACATCAATGTCACCGACAGCGAAAATGGTCCATACACTTCCGCGAAGTTGAGCCAGGGCAGCGCGAGGATGTAAGCATACTTGAGCGCCTCAAACAGCAGTCCCATGATCAGGGCAGTGGGAAGCACGGAGCGGACCGGCACCCTTCCGTTTGGCAGCGCCCAATACACCAGGAAGAAGATCGCGATGCTCGCGGCGATCGCGAACACTTTCATCAGAAGAAATCCCACCATGCGCACGAAGAACGTTCCGTGGCCGCGCAGCAGAAATTCCATCAGCGCCACGTTTCCGGCCGTCATGCCGATCGAGATCATAGCCAGCACGCCGCACCAGAACGCCAGACCGAGCGAGATCAGCTGGTTTCCCAGGTACGACCGGTTTTCCTGGAAGCCCCAGATTCGGTTCAGGGCAACTTCGAGCGGAAGAAAGATGCCGCTGGACGTGACGAGGAGGATCACGAGCGATGCGATCTGTGTCGGGTGCCGCGCTGAGGCCATCGCATTCAGGTTGCGGATGACGAAGTCCTGCCCAGCAGGGATGTAGTCGCGCAGCATTTGCAAGACGACTTCGTACATGCCAGGCGACCGGAACACGCGCCGGATCAACGTCATCAGCAGAACCACGAAGGGGAAAAAGGAGAGGATTGCGTTCGCGGCCACCGAGAATGCAAAAGTATGCACCTCCGTCCGCATCAGGTACCGGATGGTGGAAAGCACCAGGCCGAACGTGGAGGACGACCGGGAACGAACCTGCACTGCCTCTGCGGGCGCGGGAACCGTGGCTGTTGTGGGGCTGGACACCAGAAGCTTTGATCGTATCAAAGCCACCCGAAGCCGGCGCCTTCCGGAAGGACTAAGACTTCGACTGACCACCGGTCACGTGAGTTATGTACGGTAGATGCCGCAAGCTCCTGAGTCTAAGCGAGTTGCCTGAATTTCTTTCCTTGCCAAGAATCGCCGACCTGAATATTATTCGGGGCGCACTGCCGGTGCATCGGTAGGCAAATCGGCCAAATTGGGTTGACGTTTCTGTGTTAGGTGGTCGAAATTTCGCGCTGGCGATCGCGGGCTCTCGAGCCGACGCCGCAGCTTGTCTGCGTTGTCGAGTTCGCGAGCTCTTTCTCGTTTGCTGAAAATTTCTACTGTCGGCGGTAACGCGACCTTGTCTTTTCTCATTGCTTGAGGGGGTGCCATCGGGAATTTCCCGACGGCTTCAGACGGGCGATGGGGAGAGATGAATTCTTCGCGATTAGGCGAAAGGAGTTTCTCTGTGAGAGAGAAGGGAACTGTAAAGTGGTTTAACGGAGCAAAGGGTTATGGATTTATCCAGCGCTCCACTGGCGAGGACGTGTTTGTCCATTTCTCCGCAATCCAAGAGAACGGATATCGCACGCTGAATGAAGGTGAAACCGTAGAGTTCGATTTGCTGAAAGGCCCCAAAGGCTTCCAGGCGGCGAACGTTACTCGTCTCTAACCTGCTCCGCACACATTCCTGCCCTCCTGGCTTCCCCCAGGAGGGTTTTGATTTGGTCGCAACACTCAGCATTCACCTGCTTTTAGGCTCACTGGGGAACAAATCGAAAATCGCGAATGATTGCCGACTGATTCCTCGAAGGCGTCCCCTTGAAGCACCAGAGATTGATGCCTACGGGGGCGGCCGTTTGCGGAATGTTGGTCGTGTTCGAAGAATAGGTTTCGGTCTTGATGACATCGGCAATCGATCCGATTGGATGAAGGCCATTCATGAGCGTGAACACGACGCGATCGGATCTCCACTCCATCCTTGCCGTCGTAAGGTTTCCACCTGTGACCTGGAAGTTGTCTTCCCAACTGGAGACGCCATTCGGCTTGCGGTTCCCGGTGGATGGATAAACCGTAAAGTCGGCATCACAGCCGTGACAGGTCTTATTCCACTGGGAAAATTCAATATCAATTTCGTTCTCTGCGTTAGCGCCAATGTGGACCGCGGGCCCATAGGTGAAGAGTCCGAGCACGGTTGTCTGATCCATGTTGTAGACATCGCCCTCGATCACCCACTGGTACGTCCCAAATCCCATAGTGTCGGTCGTAAACACTTCCGCGGCAGTCCATTTTCCTTCGCGCTCGGTGATCTGGAGATGTAGATGTCCGTCCGGGTCGACATCGACATTAGCCGGATTCCCAGAAGCGACGCCTGCCATACCACCGCTCGTGACTTTCCAGCTATGTCCAGCCCACCTGATCGTCTGGGCCTGGGCGCACTGAAAGGCAGTGAGCATAATGCCGCAGATCGTCATTCGAATGAATAGTGTGTTTGCCATCATTAGTTCATTCATTCCGCATGCGGCGATTTCAGCAGCCACAGGCGGTAGCACGAAAAAAA
>DASRDJ010000026.1:0-49678 GCA_035652655.1 Terriglobales bacterium | reverse complement strand
AAGTGGAGGCGCTCTTCGCAGAACTGAAGAATTACATCGGACTCCGCCGACTGAGGCTACGCCGGATGCGCTTCGTACGCGAGCAGTTCTATCTTGCGGCAACCGTGCAGAACCTCAAGCGGTTGGTGCGGTTCCTCACCCGTAGACCTGAACTCCAAACCGTTACCGCGTGAGTCGGAAGTCACCAAAGAACTAGAAACACACAGAGGAAAGTACCGAAGGAAAACCACAGCGCCGACGGGACTTTTTCGACACACACGCCTGATTTCGTCAACCACCGCCGCATCCGAGAAGCAACGGACACAATGAACTTGCGAATGAGAGGGGAACCTTAGCCTAGGTCGCGACGAGCGGCCGCGCTCAGTTTTTGGCTGCTCCTGATTTATCTCAAAGCAGATGACTCTGAAGACGATGCTGTTTGGGTCCCATCATCTGCTCTCAGGAGTTCCGAGTCAATGAAAGATGCAATCTGACTCCAGACTTGGGGGTCGTTCTCGATTTGGTGGTGAGGTTGGTTGAAAAGCCGGGAGAGCCATCGATAGTTGTCGCAATTGACTTGATGGTCTTCGTACTTCATGTGAAAGTTGCCCAAGATTTTGGTTCGTCCGGCATCAACTGCAACGATTAGCGGCTGCCCACGCGTGAAACCTTTTCTTTGATAAAAATTCACTGCTTTCGCAACATTGGCGGGAACCGTGCGATTGTCCTGTCCAAACTTCTTCACGCTGTCGATTTGGATGATCAGTGACACCGGAATGCCTTGCCGTTGCAGGTCTCTTGCGAAGATTAGCGTCTGCGAAGCACCCCAACTGTGTCCGTAGAGAATGATCTTCACTTGTTCTTTCTCGGCGGCTGTCACGGAACCGTCCTTGTCCGTATCCAAGCGCCGAATCGTATCTTCTACGGCTCTCTTCTCTTCGTGATTCCCGAATACTTCGGCGTGAACAGTAGACCCATATCGGTTCTGGAGATAGGTCGCGAACAAGACTTCAGGGTGATTAATGTCATCCCGTTTCACAAAACCACCGACGAATCCAAGAATGATGGCTTTGCGAAGGTCGCGATTTGCAGGTTCAATGGGCTTCTTGGAGCAGACCAGACGTAGAGTTTCCCGCAAGGCGGAAGGCGTCAAAGGATCCTGGCATGGGTCTGCAATCGATCGAGCGCCCCGATGATCGACATATGATACTGGCGAGACGTCCTGGGCGCGCGCTATTCCCAGTCGACTCTGCAAACTCAGCGTCAGGATGAGGATGACTATCACGACGGTATGCACCCTCCCCACGCGCGGAACAGGTACATCGGAAGTTTCCTGGGGAAATCGAATGAGACCCAGTTTTTTCATGGTAGGCCGCACCCATCGCGGTGTTTTCCCAGATGACGCCCGGAAAACTTCCACCTCACTGGTCCCGATTGCCAGCACGGTATTCTCCGTCCTTAGCGGCGGTCGAGACGCGTTTGTGGAGGTGTGGTGTCAATCGCCGAATAAGAAACTCTTGAAGCACACTCTCGAAGGCAATTTCACCTAGCCTGATCAACGAGTTTTGCATCACCAATCCGGCGCCATCGCGATCGCTTTGGGGATAGTAGAGATATGAGATGCCGGCTGAAGCAAAGGCCCCAGCTACATTCGAATAATTCGGCTGCCAGCGCATATTGTCGCCTTTGCAAACTACAGGACTGGCGAGCGCATACAACAACCGCGATCGAGTACTCCCCGTTCCTTTGTAGAAATAACGCGGATCCTGTTTCAAGAGGGAGGGTAGAATTGCGCTTCCAATAAACGTAGCGGTGACCGCGTCAGTGTAGGAAGCACCCACGCGCTTGAAATAGCCTTGCGCTCCTTGGCCATATCCTTCGAAAGTATTCGTTGCCTGTTCAACTCCGGCCAGGGCGGCAACTCCCACGACGGTGAAGGGATCCCTCGTGGTCTTCCAGGCAAGGCGGAATTTCTGCCTCGAGTTGAGAGGGAGCGCGTCGCGGTCGTAGCTCACGTAGAAATTCGGAAATATACCGAGTACGCGTTGCTTCTCCTGATCTTTAATCTGCATATCCGCAACCTGGGCTTGGGTGAGCGGACTGTCTTGCACATGCACTGCGGTCACCGCCACTGCTACCGTCAGCACGATCGGAGGGACTAGATAGGTTTCCCCGGGGCGCAGAGCTGCAGAGAATTCCTGCGTTGCGAAGCCGGGCGCGGCGACTACCAGGCGAAAGGATCCGGGAGCGACATCGGCGAACAGAAATTGCCCATTGCTTCCGGACTTTATCTGCTGGTTCGACGCCTGTCCTGCGTCCGTTAGATACACCTCCGCTCCAGCGCTCACTGCTCCTGACTGATCAAGAATGGTCCCGCTAATGTACCCCGGAGGTTGGTGACGAGCCGGCTCATTCCCCGGACTACTCAAGTACGCTTGCTGGACCTGGAACCCGTCGGCTACCGGCAAGCTATAGACATGTGCCGCTCTCGCACCAGGAAGCCCATTGTCGGGTTTCGTCACCTGCGCGCCGGAAAGCGTAGCAATCAATAGGAACAGCAGCAGCCGAGCCGATGCTTCAACAACCGGATGTCTCATGCTGAGGGCTTTCCGCGGGACTTCGTGTCGCACTGTACATCTGACGATTTGCGGGGTTCGCGGACAACTAGCAAAACACACAGTCACTATGGAGGTTCATTACTTTGAGGGGATTACGAAGAACTCGAGCGAATCGTGTGCGCTGTGTGCACCCCCGCATGGGTTGAGGGCGGCAGCAGATGGTCACTTGCGTTTCTTCATTTGCACATCGGGGACTGGCGTTGTTGACAGTGTCCCAGAGAGGCGATGAATAGTACGGTTGAAGCCAGCCAACCAGGGTTGGATGAGCTTCTCGATGCATCGCTTCCTGCCGCTGTTGTTCGCGCTGGCGTGTAATACCGCGTTATGGGCGGATGCCACCCTGTTTGTGCAAGAACCTTATGGCCTCTTTGGGGCCATCAATCCTACCGGACACGCTTCGCTTTACCTGTCCCGAGTCTGCGCTGAGACACCCGTTGTGTTGCGGCGGTGTGACCCTGGCGAGTTTGGAATCGTGATCAGCCGCTACCGCAAGATCTCCGGATATGACTGGATTGCGATCCCGCTGATCCCTTACCTTTACGCAGTGGAGGATGTCGCAAGCATTCCAGCAGAAGCTAGTGCTGAGACGGTGGCCTATCTGCGGGACGAGTACCGACGCAAACATCTGCTGGAGATTGTTCCTGACAGTTCAGGTGGCCAAACGCCGAAGGGATCATGGGTCGAATTAATCGGCGCTGCCTACAATCGCAAAATCTATGGCTTTCAGATCGAGACCACGGAAGCGCAGGATGAGGATCTGATCTCCGTGCTCAACTCGCGGAAGAACAAACGCCATTTTGATCTCTTCTTCAACAACTGCGCCGACTTTTCCCGTAACATTCTCAACCTTTACTATGATGGCGCAATTCGCAGGAACTACATTGGAGATGCGGGCATCACCACGCCTCAGCAAATCGTAAAATCCTTGATTTCGTATGCAAAGCACCATCCGGACTTTCCTCTTTCGACCTTTTTCCTTCCGCAAATACCTGGCAGCCGTCACCCGAGCCACCGGGTGGATGGTGTTTCTGCGGCCTTGGTGAAGTCTAAGAAATACATTTTGCCACTTGCGGCTTTTCATCCGTGGGTAGCCTGCAGCATTGTTGCCATCTACCTGGCGAATGGCCGCTTTAATGTCGCTCACTTCGCTGACGTCGAGTACTCCCCTGCTGATTTGTCGCTGCTGCAGGATTCCGCAGCGCCAAGACGGGATGAACTAGCGCAAGGAAAGTAGCCAAATTATGCCCTCTTTCCGCCGGATCGTTCGACGATGTTCGTGGCTGGTCGTGCTCTTGCTTCTCCCTGGGTGCAACACGCTGAATCCCCTGTGCGGGAGTGCACGCCCTGTGCCGATCCTCAACTCGATCTCTCCAAAGACCATGGCCTTTTCACAGCTACCGCCCACGTTTGTCATCACCGCGACCGGCAGTGAATTCGTTTCCTCCTCCGTTGTGGTCTTCAATGGCGCCACCCTCGCCACCGGCGTGACCAATCATTCCCAGCTCACGGCCACGATTACATCCTCCATGATCTCTGCTCCTGGAAGCTTCAACGTCGTGGTGAAGACGCCCGCCGGCAATACTGGGGACGTTGGCTGCTCTAGCGGCGGCACCAGTAGTGCGCAAGTCCTGACCGTCAACTGATCGCCTGCAAAACCGAATCACCCTCATGCGCTTTTCCACTCCTACAGGTCGTAGGCCCAATGGTTGGCAGGATCGTCGTTGCCGTCACATCCCCATTCTACTCATTGACCACGCGGGAGGGGGTTTGAGTGTAAACGCCTGATTTCGTCAATCATCAATTCCCTGATGTCCCGGTCCGGAGCACGATCTTACGGAATAGAGGCGGTTCAAAAGGCCAACGAATTACAGCCGGATTTGATTTGCCTCGATCGTATGCCGACACTAAACGGACTCGAGGCTGCCGACCAAATATCGCGACTCGTTCCAGCCGCAAAAATCCTTTTCATCAGGGTAAAAGGGTTGAAGGGATTGGGGCAGTCATGCAATTTGCTGTACAGCGTTTTTTCACCAGGAATAAACAGCTGAATGCTCTGCACAGATTCGCTGAAAGATGTGACCATCCATCCCGTCCTGGCCGACAGAATACCCACACAGAACATCGACTGCGTAGGACTTGATGAGTCGATTTCCGAGTTTCTCCGTCGCAATTGCTGCCTCTGCATTGCCCTCTGCCCAGAGGAGATGCACACATTCTCCGAAAATAGCAACTCGCGGATGCTCCACCTTCGCCGCCTTGGCAGCCCTCGGGATGAGATTCCCAAACGCTCTCATAAATAAAGCTGGATCAGGTATACCGTTGAGCAGGAATGCAGAGAACACGTCAGCTGCGTCCAGCGCCACAAGCCGACTCTGCTTGATCGCTACTCCGACATCCAAGCCTCGAACAAGGGCACTTCCAACGCTGCCACCAGTTCGTTGATCCGTTCCACCGGGATCGGAAGAACTCCGGGTGCCAGTGGCGCAGCCGTGGGAGCAAATGTGGGCACACAGTCTTGCTGTGCATGACCGTTTGCAGGGCTCATGCTGCGTCCTCCTTAATTATTGGGTGTTGCTTCGGCGAGACAATTGCAAGGGTGCGGATCTAGCGGGTTGAGTGGACCCTAGGCCAAGGTCCACAACCGACAGAGAGCTCGAACCCCGTCCGCCAACGGATAGCTATTTGCGGCGACCTACTGGGGGAGTTTTCGCTTGGGAAGATCCGGAACGGGTTCCCGATGATAACGCACGTTCCAATACGTCCAGGAACGGCGGTCGAAGACCCCAGGAGGGGGGTCCACGAGGACGGACTTGAAGTCATCCTCGGAAAAATAGCGCAAGGTCGTAGCGATATCGGTCAGCGTGCCGTAGGTCATTACGTGTGCAAGGAACAGCTTCACATCCTTTATGGCGTCCTCAGGCTCCTTGAACCAAACGACTCGTTTGGCTACGGTTTGGAGCTCCGTGCGGCTCATTTCGACGCATCCGTCTTCGGTGCAACGCCAGCCCTCGATTGCACCTGCGGTATCTCTTTCAGGTTGACTTTTCCTGCCAGTTCGCGAAGTTTTTTCTGAGTAGGAGGACTGAGATTCGCCAGATCTCCGTCGGAGAAATATGTCAGCGCTTTCAGGCTGAGGGCACCGTTGAACGCATTTCCGTAGACTGCAGTGGCAGCCCCGATCGCCTTAGCTAAGCTCACCCCAGCGTCAACAATGGCGACAATGTCTTCATAATCTCTTGCTTGCGCTCGCTGTTGAATTGTTGAAAGCTTCGTTGCCGCGACGTCGAGTAGAGAGGCCACCTGGATTTTGTTGTCTTTGGTTACGTCGGGATCAGAGACGCGATTGAGTGCAAGCCCGCCGAAGAAGGAAACCTTCACCGGTCCGTTCCGATCCACGATGGCCGTAAGGGTGTTGGCGTCAATCTGGCTTATTTCAGCGCCTTGCAGGTATTGAACGCGCTTGCGGAGACTCTCCGGCTCAAAAGAACGGTTTGAGAAGAAGTCAAAATCCTCCGAATGTCGGTGGCCTAAGCGCAAGGCTAAGGCTGTACCTCCATAAAGAACGAACTCAGGGGGCGTTTGCCTCAGTTCATCCCAGAGGCTTCGCTGTGCAGGCGGAAGAATCCCTAATTGCGGGGTGAACATTCAACCTCTCCCGTAATAATTCAGATTATCTCAGGTGTGCCAAACAGACCCAGGGCGCGTCGCGCTCACCAATCTCTCCTCAGGGCCCACGTTTGTCGCGCGGCCCAATGTTAACACCGTCCAAAAGACACTTGATCAGAAGCCATTACATTCCCCAGTCCAAGGGGCAATACGTGGCCTGATTACTGGAAAGCGCCGGGACGGGCGCTCCACCGCGGGGATGGGGTGAGTAAGGAGCGGAGTGTGCCCGTCCCTATGGCTCTGCCAATGGCGCAGAGAGTTCCATAGATCTTGACCGGTCGTCGTCGCCGCGAGAGAGCGCGACATTGCCTAGGAACAGCCACTTGTGCTGCCGCACTCCATGCAGCGATAACAGGAGCCGTTTCTGACCATCAGCGAGCCGCAGAATCGGCATGTGGGTGCGTCTCCCAAACTGACGATCTCGCTGAGAGCTTTGGCGGAATTGTTGACCTCCGTCCGCGGTTGTTTCCCGTTCGACAGTTCGAAGAGGATTCCTTGCTCACCTTTGAGGAATCCGAGTTCGAGCCAGCGAAACAAATAATCCATGAGCGACTTGGCGTAGCCGATCTTCTGATTGCCGGACCAACCACTGGGCTCAAATCGCGTGTGGCTAAACTTGTTGCAGAGAACCTCGAGCGGCACTCCGTATTGCAGAGCGAGCGACACGGCCGTGGCCAACGAGTCCATGAGCCCGGAAACGGTCGATCCTTCCTTGGCCATTCTGACGAACATTTCTCCCGGAGCGCCGTCTTCGTAGAGGCCTACTGTGACGTACCCTTCCTGCCCGCCTACAGAAAAGTGATGAGTCAAGCTGTGCCGCTCATCCGGAAGGCGCCGCCGGAAGGCCGGGCAGACTCCGTTCGCACCGGAGGCTTCACTGGAGCCGTTGGCCTTGCCCTTGGCAGTTTCAGCACTCGGGTTTGGGCTAGCTTGCTTCGCATCCACATCCGTAACACGAGTTGAATGCGGAGCTTAGGGTACAGGGGCAGACGGATTGCAAGAAGGGCCGAAACCCAGGCTTGGTCGGCGTCGGGAGAGTGCCCAATAGTCAGAGTGCTGTCGCTTCCCTCATGAGCAGCACGCCCTAGCTGAACAGCCCGGTCTATGTGTAAGAGCGCCGAGCGAGCCTCTTCGACGAAGATACGTCCCACGTCGGTGAGTTCCACATTCCGTTTCTTGTCGCGACTGAATAGACGAAAGCTATGCTGTTCTTCAATCTCGGTAATCTGTTTGCTGACTGCAGACTGGGTGAGGTGCAATCTGTGAGCAGCTTGCGTGAAGTTCAGTTCCTCAGCCAAAACAAGAACTGCGTGCAGGTGACGTATTTGAACGTTGGGGAACACAGCCCAAACCTTGTCCGATGTGCGATGGATTTCTTCGGAACTTCTAGCCAACTTAACGCTCTGCGTCTGGACGCTGAAAGTCGCGGGACCGATGCCGGATCATGGGCTCGAAGTTTCTCTGCATCGGGTCCACTCCCACCGAGATACAGTCAATGAGGGAGAACGACTTCGAGTGTTTGGCGAGCACCGGCGTAAAGTCTCCCGCGAACGCCATGTTGGAGCACACGAATACGCGATAACCGCTGTGGCAAGCGTCACGCTGGTTGGGTGTTCACATCGAAACGAGCACGTTCGGGACATCTGACTACGATGGCGCTCAAGTTCCGGCAGGCTCGAGCGAAGGCTGGTCTGCCGAAGAAGCTGGTCTTGTATTGTGGCCGGCATGACTTCGGCACTCGCGTGCTGAAGAAGACTGGAAACCTGAAACTCGTCATGCAGACGATGGGCCAGGTAGACGTGAAAACGCAATGAAGTACCAGCATCCAGAGCTTGAGCTTGTACGTACAGCACTGAATGAGACCCCACCAGGCGTGCTGCCGGCACCGGCGTAGCGAATCCGTCTACGGCACACTTTACGGCACACCTGGAAATTTGAGGTTTACGACAACTGGCAAGTGATTGAAAAGATGGTGAGCGCGGAAGGAATCGAACCTTCAACCTACTGATTAAGAGTCAGTTGCTCTGCCAATTGAGCTACGCGCCCGCAGTTCGGTGGGATTTACCTGCGGCTTCGACTCGAGACGATGACTTCGTTTCGGCGAGAACAACGCGCCTCTGGCTGGGGCGTTGCGCTGCAAGCAAACATTTATAGTAACCTAGCGCGCCGAAAAGTCGCAACCGCTCGGCGGGTGTCGCTGGCAGCTTATGGTCTTTGCTGGAGATCTGCCAAGGACGTCCCCGCGTCCGCCACGCTGGCCACTGGGCGCTTGGATGGAATTTCATCGAGTTGGACCACCGGCAAGCGTTCAAGCGTTCCTATCACCGGCGCTTCATCCATCGTCGAGGGCAACGAGATGTACCGGTGCTCCACGCACAACTGATCAACGAAGCGCTGCTGCCTTTCACTCAGAACTTTCTGCGGTAGTTTGTCGAAGTGTCGGAAGATCCATAGAAAGTATGCGCGCTGCGAGAGGGTAAGGCGAATGTATCGTGGTCCGATCGGAGTGATGATGCGCACCACTCCGCCAACCAGCTTTTCGATCCACATGCTGAACCTGCCGGGGGTCCGATTTCTGAGCGCGGCCAGAGCGCCGCAAAATAGCGCGCCATTATTGCACCAGCCGCGAGGCATTGACAAACGAATTCCTGCGGCCAAAATAACTCAGAGGGGCAAGTGGCAGAAGCCCCTTCTCGGTCTCACCAGGATGCTCTGAAGTTGGGAAAAGCGAGGGCGCTATCCGCCTTGGGTTGCCCTAAGAATGGTGCAATTGTTGCTTCTCAGCTCTTCTGTACACCCGTGGGACACCTGATGGAATCAGTGATTCGTGGCTCTCGACGCGGCTCACCGGGGCTCAGGTCGGGATTTCCGGCAGCATGTCGAGGCGATCAATCGTCGCAGCAACTCCAAACTGGTCGCCATCCTCCACCCGGACCACCCGCGCCTGGCAGCAAGCCCACTGCTTCTCCCCTAATCCGAGTTCCGGCGGCAGTATCAGGACGATTTCCAGCTTGCTGCCTTCGGTGATTCGCCGATCGGTGTACAGAAACACGCCACCCATACTGAGGTCACGCGTGACAGCCGTGACCTCGGCATTCGTATCCTTACTTCGTACAGTCGCAGGAACGTTCACTGCGATGCGGGAACGTGTACGCTTGTCGGACTTGGGGTCCAGCATGGGAGTGAGAGCCTATCATGAGCGCAGACGTTTGTGTCGCGGAGATTTTCACAGACGCGATTAGCACAAAAGGCGCCCCACGCGGGACGCCTCTGTGCAGAGATTCGCTCTGAAATAAAGGACGAAAGGACTACATCGTAGAAGGCTTCTGCAGCCGCACTCCCGGAACGACTACCGCCTGCTCGATCGTTGGAACATTCGTGCCGCGCAGACGTTCTTCCACCTCATGCATCTTTTGGCTTGCGCCGGATTCGTAATAAGCGCGCGAGAGCAATTGCATGGAGGAGGGATCGTTTTCATCTTCTTCCAGATGGGCGATCGCGTCCTGCCACTTTTCCTGCGAAGCTAGCAACGCTCCGGCGGCTCCGTGATACGAACTCTGGATCACCAGATTGCGGCTGCTCGCCGCCATGCCCTCAAGCGAGTGCAAGGCCTTCTGCGCCAGTTCCTGATTGCCCGCGTGTGCGGCGCGCACGGTTCGGTACCGCAGGATCCTTGACAATTCTTCATCGTGATCAAGCTGCGAGATTTCCTGCCGATGGCTCAATGCATCTTCAGCTGCTTGCAGATGTTTGAGCGCCGCGGCATCGTCGGCCTGATATTCCGCCATCCGCTGATGCGCCCAGGACTCCTGCAGGTCAAGTCCTAGAATGTGCGCCTGCTCGGCCGTTTCAGCGAATGCGCGGTCGGCTTCTGCCGGCTTTGCTTCGCGTACCCAACTGGTCGCGTTCTGCATCATGTAGTCGATGCGGTCTGCATCGTTGTTGGCCTGCAAAATGGCCTTCTGATATTCGATGCGAGCCTGCACCTGATTTCCCATAAGCGCGTATGTGTCGGCGATTCCCACCTGGGACGACGCAAATTTCGGATCAACTTTCAGTGCCATGCGATAGTGAGTCAGCGCTTCGTCGAAGTGCCCGGCCATGCGGAGCAGTTCACCGTAGGAATCGTGCGGGTTCGGTTCCTTGGGAAGCACGGTGACGTAGCGATCCATCATCGCGAACGCCTTCGCAAACTGACGGTCGCGCGCGTAAACGTACGCAGCATCATTGATCGCCGCGGGATAATTCTTGTCGATCGCCAGCGCGCGATCCAGAAGCGTCAGCGCCTGATCATTGCCGTTCTCTCCCATCAGCCAGTTACCGGCCAGATAGAGAAGACGCTTGTCCTTTGGGAACATTGCGAGCATATCGTTCATCGACGCAATGCCCGCGATGAAGTTCCCTTCCTGCACGTTCACGATCCACTGGATCATTAATTTTTCGCCCGGCGTCACCTGCGGCAGCAGTGCCTTGGCCTTCTCGCGGGCGGCGCTGACCTCGGCCGGGTTGCGGCCGTTGAATGCGATCCAGGCCCACGCCACCGCGATCGACGGATCTTCTTTGACCGCGGCGCGCCAGTCTTCATTGCAGCGTTCGAGATAAAGATTCTCGTAGTCCTCCATACCCTTCTGATAAAGCTCGCGCCCCTTGGCGGAGTTTGCAGTCACCGGCATGGTCCCGGTAACCGGCTTGGGTTTTGAGGATTTCTCTTTGGCAAACGCTGAACAGAACAGGACGAATAGGGCAATCAACCCAGTCAGGATGCGGCGCTGCATCATCGGTTCTCTCTGAAAACAGTGATTTTGCGGACTACTACGGCGAAAAGCGTAGCATCGACGCAGGTGGTGACCAAGGTGACGGAAGGTTTACGACGGGTGGGAGCGGACGTGATAAGGAAGCGTCAGGAGATCAACTTGCCCGCTTCAATAGCAACCTCGGCAAACCAGAGTGCCGGCATCCCTTCGTAAACAAAGGCTCCTCCCACGCGGGGTGAGAGGAGCCAAGTAAGGAACTTTAAACGATCCTAAAACTTAACCTGGGCAGAGAACTGAATCCCTCTCGGCCCACCGCCTCCGAGGAAGGGGTTTCCGATACCCACATCGCCGGTCGCCTGCAAAGGATAGAAACCGCTATGCCGGCCGGTCGCAGCGTCGGGCGATCCTACATCGGCAGCGAAAGCCGGCAAAATCGGACTGGAGAAGTTTGGATGGTTGAGAAGGTTGAAGAATTCTGCACGAAGAGCGAGGGCCACCTTCTCGGTAAGCGCGGTGTTCTTGAAAATTGAGAGGTTAAACTCCTTGAATGCGGGGCCCCGCAGTGAATTGCGCCCGAGGCTTCCAAAATGCCTCGTTCCTGGTACGCAATTGGTCTCGTCCGTGCTTCCGTCGTTAAGCGGATTTCCCCACGTGCACGGAGCTGCAAACGAACTGAGGTCTACAAAGTTGGAAGGCAAAGCGCCATAGTGGACCGGTCCGATGACATCCGGACGATCAAACCCCTGTCCCGCGCCAGAGTAGTCGCCTTCAAACAGGTAGTTGAAGTGGAAAGGCTGGCCATCTTGCAAGCTTAAGACCCCGTCGAATCCCCATCCGTTTTTCAGTTTCGCCATCCCGCCACCCATCTTGGGGAATTCGTAGCCGAAGTTCCACGAGAGTCTGCGTCGGAGATCAAAACTCGAGTTCCCTTTTTCCGCAGATGGATTCAAGCTGTTTTGCGGTTGCGCCTGGTTTGGGATGAAGTCTTCACTATCACTAGCCGTGTCGATCGAATGGGACCAAACGAAGTTCAGCTGCGAGGTTAGCCCGTGCCACGCGTTCACCTTCAGACTGGTCTGCAACGCGTGATACATCGAGTCTGCCTTCGACTCTTCG
This sequence comes from Terriglobales bacterium, assembly GCA_035652655.1. Classification (GTDB taxonomy): domain Bacteria; phylum Acidobacteriota; class Terriglobia; order Terriglobales; family Acidobacteriaceae; genus Gp1-AA133. The sequence continues at coordinate 37,545 of DASRDJ010000026.1, read as the reverse complement.
AGATTGATGTAGAACGGAAGGGCATTCGGAAATTGTCTGGGCACTCCGTAGCCTGACGGACAAAAGGAACCGTTCACAACGTCGGGCACGCACGCAAGATCGGCCGCAGTGATCTGAGCCTGGCTCGGCTGATTAATATCGCGGAATCGGAAGAGCTTCGTTCCCTTCGTGCCCACGTATCCCACTTGAAGAACTGCTCGACCGCCTATGGCTTGCTGCACGTTGAGATTAAAGTTCTGAACGTAAGGCGTCCGCAGATGCTGGTCGGCGCCAAAGAACTCCCCTGAAGGAGATGTTCCGGAGAATACTGGCGTGTTCGGATCGAGTGCGCCGCCTGTCAAGCCCACGTCGGAAATCGCTGCTGGCCCGATGCCGGAATAAGCCGGCCCAGGGCAGAAGAAGCAGTTCCACGGGAAATGCCCTAAAAAGATGTCTTGGGCAAACGCATCGTAGAACACACCCCAGCCTCCGCGAATGACCGTGGTGCCCTTACCGGTCAGGTCGTAAGCAAAGGAAACTCGAGGCGCAAAGTTATTCAGATCCTTGCCATAAAGCTGCCCGGCTGGAACCTCTTCGCCAGCGGTCGTATCAAAGCGATAGAACAACCCATCCTTCTCGTGAACAACGCCGAAGTAGTCCCAACGCAGGCCGAGATTCATCGTCAGCCGGGACGTCCAGCGAAAGCTATCCTGGATGTAGAAGCCGTGACTATTTTCCGAAGTGTGCCGGCGCGTGTATCCCGAGCGCTGGCCGCCATCCACTGGCAGCCCCTCGAGAAAATCCTGCAGCGGAGTAAGTTGTGCCGGAGGAACGGTCACACTATTCGGATCATCAATAACGTCAAAGCTCAACTTGCCCCGAAACGTGTTCTCCAGCACCTGCATGATCGTGGTTCGGCGAAACTCGTAGCCGAACTTCACATCATGACGACCAAACTTCCACGAATAGTTGTCGATAAAATGCCAGTTCGCGTCTACCCGATTTCTCGGAACGCCATTGGTGGCGCCGATCTGCGAGAAGCTACCCACGTTGATCGCAGGCAGTCCGCCTTCGTATCCGCTTACACCAGTGTTCAGCCCGATCGTTGACGGATTGAACTTCTGATCCTCCGGGAAAAACCCTTCCGCGAAACGGTTCCAGCCCAGACGCGCTTCGTTCACCTGCGAGGAGTTAACGACCTTGACATATGAAAGCGAAATCAGCTGCACTCTCGTCGGCGTGACGGTGTTAAAGCCAGGAAGAATGCCTGCGGCCAGTTGTGCGAAGGGAAAACTCTGATCGCTGTCGCCGAAGTAATAGCGACCGGTCAGCAAATTGCTGGCGTTGAAATTGTGATCAATCTTACCGATGAAACTATCGACCCGATTCCTGAACGGCGTAGAGACTGCCAGATTCGGCGTACTGCAGCCACTCTCATCGCTGGCCGCGCCAGGAATGTTCGGCTTTGGCCAGGGATTTCTCGCCAACAAGGCCTGCGTAACCGAATTCAAAGTGCCTCCAGAATTAAGCACTTCCTGGCTCGCGGTTGCGATGACCGCCGGATCCGGCACGCAGCTGGTTCCCGACTGCGCCCCACTCTCTCTCTGTCCTTCGTAATTCACGTAAAAGAATGTCTTGTCCTTCACAATTGGGCCGCCGAACGATCCGCCAAACTGATTATTCAGAAACGAATTCTTCGGATCGGGCTTGAAGTTGAAATAGTTGCGGGCACCCAGTTGTCCGCTGCGCCAATACTCCAGCAAGGATCCGTGCCAGTTGTTGGTTCCGCTCTTGGTCACAATATTGACGATGGCCCCGCTGTTTCGACCATACTCTGCTTCGCCATTCGACAACACGCGCAACTCGGCCACTGCGTCGATTGGCAAAATCGTTGCAGGATCTCCAAACACGCCCGCCTCATTGATCGCCGGGTCGTTGCGATATCCGTCATTCATGTCCGTGCCATCGAGCAGGAAATTGTTGGACCGGCCGCGCGAGCCATTCATCGAAAACGTCCCGAACGATCCAGCCGAGTCTGAGATCTGATCAGGAGACCCCGCGACCCCGGGATTCAGATACACGAGTTTTGTGTAGTCGCGCCCGTTGACCGGAATGTTCGTGATCGCTTCTGAGTTCAAGGTTCCGCCCAGGGTCGCCGAAGTTGTCTCCACCTGCGGCAACAGATCGCCCTGGACCTCGACCCGCGTCGACACTTCTCCTGCTTTGAGCGCTGCGTCTACCCTGCGCTCCGTGGCCACGTCAACCGTCACCGTCTTCGCGACGAAGGTCTGAAATCCGGTTTGCGTCACGGTCACGTCGTAGGTCCCAATTGGTAATTCGGGGACGGCATAGCTCCCGTCACCACTGGTCGTCGCCGTGCGCTCCAGGCCAGTTCCAGTGTTCCGCACCTTGACCTGCGCTCCGGCCACGACGGCCCCCGTGGGGTCAGTTACCGTGCCAAGTATCGTTCCGCGAAAGGTCTGCGCCGCCAGCGAGCTTACGGCCATAATCACGAACGCCACAGTCATCCGGAATTTCATTTTGAAGGTCTCCCTGGGGAACCGATTGTCGTTAACTGTCCTGATATCTTTGCGTTAAAGCCGGGCGCATAACGCCGGCGCCCGGGCTCCAGATGGAACTCCGCGAGCTAACCGGTGTGCAGAGATTTTCTCGTTGGTGTATCGATGCAAGCGCGCCTGCCGGCTGTAATAGGGCATCGAGTGTTCGGGCACCCTATCCGGGGCCCGAGGACTTTTCAATGGAGCGGATCAAGCTAAACAAATCGCCTGGTGAGAGTCAATAACGAAACCACTCCCTCGACGGCGGATTCACTGCTACAATGAGCCAACTTTAGGCCGCTCCCAGCCCCTCAAGCGGCTATTCCCAGGAGTTCCAGATGGTTCGCTGGATCGCTTTCGATGACGAGACCGCCGAGGCAGTGGTCAGCCGCCTGCGCCGTGGCGCCGCCGAAATCCAGCACAACACACCGGTCGACGCTGCCCTCCATGCCGCCGGACCGTCGGTGATCGTGCTGCCCTCGTCGAACCCGGGAAAACTCCTGATTGCTCGCTTTACGAAGGGTAAGACCAGCGAACCTTCCACGAACCTCAAGCCTTCAGCAACGATGATCGCTTCGCCAATCCCACCCAAGAAGCAGGCCGCCTCGATGAAAAAGCCGTGGTGGCGAAAGTTCGTCGCCTAATTCCAGTCGCTAGTCTCTAGTCGTCAGTCTCCAGCCAAAGATCTTCTGTTCGCAGCTTAAGTCCTCTGCCTCGTAGCAGTAGCGGCCGCCTGACATCATCGCCGGCAATCGAGTCGCTGCATAGCAGATGTCCTGCGGATGACTGACGACTAGCGACTGACGACTGATTTACTTCTTCTTGCTCGGATCATCACTCGGATTGACGTAATTGAATGCCAGCGGCGACATGCCGTGTACCTGCACGATCGTCTCGCCGCTCGCCATCGCGTAGTGGTGCATGCTCGGATCCATGTAGGCGAAGCTGCCCGTGCCGAAGCTCCCCATCTTCGCATCGTCAAACGTGTCGCCCATTCCGACCTTGAACGTGCCGGAAATAACCGTTACGTTCTCGCGCTTCGGATGCCAATGCGGAGCGATACGATAGCCGTCCGGCATTTTTAAGCGGATGGTGAAATCTCCAGAAGAAGCAGTCGGGTCACCTTCCAGCACGGCAAGTTGCGCTCCCGGCGGAACAAAAGCCGGCACCGGGCCATAGGGAATTTTGTCAGGCGTAAACACGTTGTCCACCGGCGCGGGTGATGCTGCAACCAAAACCGCGCACAACAATACTGCCAGCACGATGAATTTCATTCTTTTGTCTCCCAAACGCTGAGTTGCGCGATCCCCACGTGATCGCGAGAAGAAGCAGCGCCCCACTGACGCGGAAGTATACGCGGAAGAGGATCGCTAAATGTCTGGATCTTGTCAGGAAAAAATTAGAACGTGAACGCCACGCCGCCTCGCACGGAGCGCGCTGATTGGACCAGGTAAACGGTCCGGCCGTCTGTTCCCATCACGGGGATGTACCCCTGCGCCATCAAGTTGCGCAGATCGAGCATCGCTTCCATGTGCACGGGCAGAAAGCTGAACCCTGGCAGAGGCTGCCGCAGGAATACATTGAGATAAGGATCCGATTGGCCCGCAGATGCGTTAAACATGTCCACCTGCGTCAGGCCGCGCCCGCTGACCCAACCATAGGAGGTCGTCCAGTGCGTGCGGCAGCCGGGGAGTTTGCCGTTGAACTTGGCGGTCACCGCATGCCGGCGCGCCGTCGTCATCGATTGGCGAGCTTCCCTCAGTTCGATATCGGGCTGCGTTAGATCAATCACGCCACCATAAGCGTAGTCGAGTGTCGCGGTCAGATCTGAACTCAATTTCCGCTGCAACACAACCCGCAAGCCGCTGGTGTCAAGATTCGTTCCCTGATACGAGAAGGTGCCGGAATCGACATCGGGCAGCAGTTCTCCACCGTCGGCGGTCGCCATGCCAACGCCCGTCAAAACCGTGTTCGTAACCCGGTCGGAGTAGTACGCCACCTGCATGTTGTTCTTGCCAATACGATGCGAAACAGACATTTCCTGATGGCGCGCCCGTTCGAGCGCCGGCGAGAAGCTCGCCATGCTCACACGCGGACCGGACTCGTTGAGGAGCGAGCTATCGGTATCGCCGTCTTTGGTCATCGCATCAGAAGGACGCGAACTCGCAAACCTGTACTCCAGCACTGTGTTGGGCGACACATGCAGATCCGCAGTTCCAAACGGACGGAAGGCCGTGAACCGCCCCATGAACTGAACTGTCTGCAGTTCGCTGCCGAACTTCAACTCAAGAACGTTCCCCACCTGCATTTCGTCGGTGGTTGTCAGTCCGAAAGCCTGCAAGCCCTGCTGGCGGAAGCTTCCCACCGGCGGCGCGAGGCGACGCACAGTCAACGCTACCGTTGGCGCTGAACCGCTGTCGGTGTGATGGGTATAAGAGGTACGCAGAACCGCGGCGCCCGATCCCTGTCCGTATCCGACATGGCCTTCCAGCCGAACCGCATCGTCCGATAGGATTTTGTGCTCGAGCGAGAAGCCCGTGCTCATGTCGGAAACAGTGCCGTAACCTTCCGAAGGAGCACCTGCCAAGAACGACAGGCTGGCCTTCAGGTCGTGATCCTCGCCATCGCCCTTTTCTTTCACAGCCGCGGTAGTGACGGCAGATCCGTCTTCCAGCACTCGCAACACCGGGCGATTCGCCGCCGAACGCAGCGTCCATTTCCAGTCATCGTCATCCGCGGGTCCGCGCAAGGGTCCAAGTTGGATCGCTTCGAACAGCGTGTTCAGCGTCACGTTGACAACCATCGACGAGCCGGCATGCAAGCCGATCCGATCGCGCAACGCAGGAAGGAAGGAAGGAGCTGTAACTTTCAGGGTGTAGGTGCCGGGAACCAGGTCGCTGATGGAGTAGAAACCGCGATCGTCGGTGAACACCTTCAGGTCACGAGCGGCCGCACTCAGTACTTCGACAACTGCGCCCATCTGCGGGACACCAGCGGAACTGCGTACGTAGCCGGAGATCGACCCCGGACCATCGACCGCCAGCGCGGGGAGCGCCAGGCCGAGAAGAACTACGAAGCATTTGAAAGTTCGCAGCATCACTCCGCCACCTCAGGGGTCAAGCGAGACCTTATTCCACGGAAAACGTTGCCGTCGGACCAACAGTCTGCTTGGAGATGTTGTCGTTGACCTTGATCTCGATCCGGTACAGACCAGGCTGCAAATTCGCCGCCGACAGGGTTTTCTGCAAAGTCACCTGTTCGCCAATGTTGCCCATCTGCTCCGTCGATTCGGTTGTGTGCACCACGGCCTTATTGGTGGCCGTGTTCACGACGTCGTACTCAAACGTGGCGGAAGGCTTGTGCGTCTTCTCATCCACGCTCAGGTTGTAAACCTGCATCCAGAAATTCATTTTCTGAGTGCGTTTAAACGTGATCGGCTTGCCGTCGGCGGGCGGCACCCGCGGCCGGACCTTCATTGTGCCAATCACGAAATTCCCTGTCCCGATGTCCTTGGTCGCCACTGGATACATCTGGTCGGCAACGATGAGCGAAGAGTTCGTCAGGTGCTCATCGCCGAAATCGGGAACCATCAGACTCTTGCTCCAGTTCCCTACCCGGTCGCCATTCACGTCCTTCACTACGACGTCCAGCCGATAGTGACCCGGCTTCAGCGGTAGCGCCTTCCAATAGACCTGAGAATTTTCTGCAGCCTTCGAAAGCAACTCCGCCGGAACATCCACCTGCACGGTGTCTTCAAAGGTCTGCGCGATGCGTCCGCTCAGCGTCGCCACACGACCAAAGATATTCACGGTACCGCGCTGCACGCCGTCCTTGTTCTGGAACGTAATGTCGCGGTTCTTCACCTGGATCGTGATCGGCGTCAGAACGGTGTCGCTGGTGACCTTAACGAAGTCCGCGCGCACGTCGAACGGCATCAGGTTCACCGTGATCTTGTGCGAAACGATTTCCTCGAGGTCCTTGAACTTCACCGCCGGCGGCTTGTTCAGCTTGGCAAACTGCTCCAGTCGATCGAACTGCTTGGTCTGCAGATCCTGATTGAACGGGCCCTGTCCCAAACGCTCAAGCCCACCACCCTGGAAGCGAGCCGTCTTGTTCGACATTCCCATCTGCTCGTAGAGCGTGAGACCGGCATTGGGCGTATAGAGCAAGGCATCCTTCTCGGAGCGGTCAAGCGTCATGTGGTAGTCGCCGCACATGCAGGTGTCGACGAACTCGATGATAATTTCCTGCCCGACTCCTTCGATGTAGCGGTAACGCCAGTTTTCGAACGGATACGTCGAGGTAGTGCCGCCACCTTCTTCCATTGGGCGATCGTAAGTCCCGCCCGAAGGATGCGACTCGATTTCGTCGGCCGGCCCGTACATGATGTACATGCGGCCACGGTCGGTCTTCCATCCCGGGATACCCGCTGGGAAATGCTCGTTGGCGTAGGCGATGCGGCGGTAGTGCTCTTCCTTGAACTCGTTCTCGATAGTGTCGGGAGTGGGATCGCGGCGCTGCCAGAAGGCTTCAATGAACTGGTCGCGTTCTTCGTCGTTCGAGAGTTGCTTGAACGCCGAGCGCTCTTCGTCGGTAATGATCCAGCGCACGTCTTCGTCGAGCCACTTCTTGTAAGAACCCGAAACTTCCTGCTTGAACCGCTTCTCGTTAGCCTTGCGCTCTTTGTCCCCGAGCGGCCGTTTCAGGGGATCGACCTGGTCTTTGGAAGGCTTCGCTGTCTCCTTGGCGGAGTCCGCTGCTTCCTGGTCGTCAGTCTTTGTAGCTTTGGAATCTTGTCCCAACAGGTAGGAATGCCCAAAAAAGCACACAGCGCTAGCGATCGAGAGGGCCAGAACGTGACGGCGAACACCTACCAGGAACATGACGGGGGCACTCCTAATGGCACACTGGTAACCGGATTGTACGGCCTTCGCGGGCTCAAAGCAAGGCTAAGTCTCGCCCCTAGAGTGTATTGTGAATCCTCGGCGTGCGCGCCGGGTTGCCTCGTTTGTAAGAATATTTGTTAGGTTTGTTTCCTGTCACGGAGGTCGTGCGGACCGTTTTATAATGCAGAGTTTACCTCCTCAAGGATGCCCGGCTGTCTTCCCGGGGTGATTCCTCACTCCCAAGGCGCGGGTGGAACTTTCGCAGGCCGCCGACCGTATCTTCAGAAGCGTGCGACCGGTTCGCCCTTTTGGACGCGAAAGGTATCGGCTCATCTCGGGGTAACTTGCTGACATGAGCGGGGTTTCATCGAGCGAACGAGGACGCATGAAGACCTGGAAAAAGGTGTTGATCGGTGTGGGCGGTCTGCTTCTCGCCTTGATCCTGGTCGGCATAGGGATCCATCAGGCCAACAAGGGCGTAGTCACGGTTCAGACGGGCAAGGCACAGCGCGAAGATCTCTCCTCCGTCGTGACCGCGTCGGGCGAGATCAAGCCGAAGACTTACGTCAACATTGGGGCCAATGCGTTTGGAAAGATCACTCACCTTTATGTGCGTGAAGGTGATCGGGTCAGGAAGGGCCAATTGCTGGCGCAACTCGAAAACGTGCAGTCGACCGCCGATGTCGCCGCCACCAAGGCGTCGCTGGAAGCTTCACGCACCGATGCAGTTGCCGCCGATGCCAACCTGAACACCGCGAAGGCGGACCTTGCGCGCGCGAAGGCTGACTTTGAACGCGCGCGCCTCGACTGGGATCGCGCGGAGGGCCTTTTCAAGGCCGGAGTCATCTCGAAGGCCGACTACGACACTCGAAAAGCGACCTGGCAAACCACCGAAGCCGGCGTGGCCCAAGCCGATGCTCGCGTCGCGCAGGCAAAAGCTCAACTCGATTCCGCTCAGCGGCACATCTCGCAGACCGACGCCACCCTGACCCGCGCCTCTGATGTCCTGCAAAAAACGGTCTATGCCGCGCCTTACGCCGGCGTGATCACAAACCTTCCTGTCCGGGAGGGCGAGACCGTTGTGATCGGCATTCAGAATGCGCCCGGCAGCACTCTGATGACCTTGGCCGACATGTCGGTCATCACTGCTGAAGTGAAGGTCGACGAGAACGATATCGTCAACGTGCAACTCGGTCAGCCGGCCGAAGTGTCCATTGATGCGATTCCAAAGAAAGTTTTTCGTGCAGTCGTCACTGAGATCGGAAACAACGCCATCGTCCGTTCGACCGGTGTCGCCACCTCTCAATCTGCTTCGGCAAGTCAGGAAGCCAAGGACTTCAAAGTCGTGGTGACCTTGCAGGATCCTCCCGGAGACCTCCGTCCGGGCCTCTCGACGACGGCCAAGATCACGACAGCGACCAGAAGCAATGTCGTCGCGATTCCGATTCAGGCAGTCACCATCCGCCGCCAGAGCGATCTCCTAGCGACCTCCGATGAAAAAGGTTCCGTCCAGGCAGCGGCTCCCCAGAACGGAGCGTCCAAAGCAAGCAAGGACGATGAGACGCAAGGCGTGTTCGTGATTCGGAACAAGAAAGCTCAGTTCGTTCCCGTGCAAACCGGAATTATTGGGACCACTGAGATCGAGGTCCTGAACGGCTTGAAGGAAGGCGACGAGATCGTCACCGGAAGCTACAAGGTTTTGCGCACCATGAAGCCGGGTGCGAGCATAAAAATCGACAACTCGGCTGCGAAGAAAGAAGAGAATGAGTAGAGTTGGGTCATCTGAACTCGACAACTAACAAAGGTTTGGGTGGCTCGTCCAAAGGGAAAGCCGTCCGGATGGAGAATGTAAGTGTCCCCACAGGACCAGGAGAAGAAGATGGCAACTGCTGAAGTAATGAATTTTTCCCAGCCCGCAGTGTTGGCTCCTCCGCAGCAATGCATGATTGCGACCGAAGACCTGTGGAAGACCTACGACATGGGCTCGGAACAGCAGGTGCACGCGCTGCGCGGGGTCAACCTGCGCATCCAGCGTAGCGAGTACGTCGCCATCATGGGTCCGTCGGGCTCCGGCAAGTCGACCTTGATGAACCTGATCGGCTGCCTCGATTCTCCCAGCAAGGGCAACTACTGGCTGAACAATCAGCTGGTGAGCGAACTCGACGACGACGAGCTCGCCCGCATCCGCAACAAAGAAATTGGTTTCGTTTTCCAGACTTTCAACCTGCTGGCCCGCGCCACCGCGCTGCACAACGTCGAGCTTCCCCTGATTTACGCCGGTGTTCCAGCTGAAGAGCGTATCGCGCGTGCCGAGGGAGCGCTCGCCGCAGTCGGCATGGAAAAGCGCATGTCGCACAAGCCGAACGAGCTTTCCGGCGGCCAGCGCCAGCGGGTTGCTATCGCCCGTGCCCTGGTCAACAAGCCCTCCATCATCCTGGCCGACGAACCCACCGGCAACCTCGACTCGCAAACCGGCAATGAAATCATGGCCCTATTCGATCGCTTGCAGGCGGAAGGCAATACCATCGTGCTGGTCACTCACGAACACGATATCGCCGAGTATGCCCACCGCGTCATCTTCATCAAAGACGGCGTGATCGCCGGAGACGAGCGAAAGAGATAGTTCCAGCCGAACTGCTTCACCACAGAGTCACAGAGGAAAACCTGAGATATGGGTTTCTCTTCTGTGACTTTGTGGTGATTTGTTTTCTGCAGAAGTAATGTAGCCAGTTTTCTTTTCGGTTTTTTGTTTCGTAAGCGGAAATCCGCCATTCGCCCTTCCCGTCCGCTAATCCTTTCCTGCAAATATCCGATAAACATGCTGAAGGACGGCGAAGACTGTGAAAATTCTCCTGGTCGAGGACAGCAAACTGTTGCGTATAACCAACGAGCGCACACTGGTCAAAGCAGGTTACGACGTGATCAGCGCGGAAGATGGGGAACAGCGCTGCGCTGCGCCAAAGAGCAGAAACCGGATCTCATCTTGCTCGACTTGCTGATGCCCAAAGTCAGCGGACTTGAAGGGTTGACCCGTCTGAAACACAATCGCGACACAGCGAAAATTCCAGTGGTCGCTCTCAGTGGTCTGTCCGACAAAAATCGGCAGCGCTGCTCGATGCCGGGGCGGATGAATACCTTGAAAAAAATTCCGTCATCACCGACAAGGGGCTCAACCGACTACCCAAAGTCCTCGAAGACGTCATATGCCGCATCAACCGCAAGCGTGGCATGAATTTCTCACCCGTCCTCAACAAGAAGACGCAGTGACCAACCATCACGGTCAGCTGACCGGCTTTTTCCGCGCGACCAGGTCGTAGATCAGCACGACCACCGCAATCACCGCGAGCAGATGGATGACTCCTCCGGCGATGTGCAAAACAAATCCCAGCAGCCACAGAATCAGAAGGACCGCAACGATTGCCCGAAGCATGGTTCGACTGTCCTCTCGTGTTCGGCGCTTTTTCGACAAGCGCGGAAGCCCAGCGAGCTTATCAGGAAAAAACTCGCGCGAGAATTCAACACGCGAGCATCTGCAGAACGCACCTCTCGTTTCTACCCGAAACGCCGGATTTTCGGAGAATCGCACCCAGCCTAAATTGACTTCGGTCGGTTGGGACGGTTCCGTCTCAAGAACGACACTTGCTGTTGAGCGAAGCATACCTGATTGACCAAGGCGGACTGAGACACCCGGCGATGATCTCCGGGAGCCCGGTCCTACCGATTGAACTCATGAAAGGGGAGCTATGAATACAGAAAAGACCGGACAGCAGTCCAACCCGAACGACCCCACGCAACGCGACCAGGACAAGCAGGGCCAACAGGGTCAGCGCGACCAACAGGGCCAGCGCGATCAGCAGGGCTATGGCCAGACTGATCAGCAGAAAGATCGCAAGCCGGGTCAGGGTCAACAGGACGTCAACGATCGCGATAGGAAGTCCGCGTAGTTTTTCTCCGAGACCCTAAAACAAAGCCCCCTTCCTCGCGGGAGGGGGCCTTTTCTTGCGGCCTGCATTAGGACTACTGGCTGTTTCCGGGCTGGTCGGAAGCGGCCGTCAGAGTGCCCAGCACTCCGTCGGCTTCGTCGTTCGGTCCGGCTGTGAAGTAGAGCGACGTAGCCATTCCATCGTTGGTGGAATCCCCGCCGAAGCTCAGTCCCCACAACCCTTGAACGACCAGCGTCGTCCCGGTGGTGTCGTCGAGCATGGCACCTTCATGCTTTCCAGTAGCGGTATTGAAAGCGTGAACGGTACCGTCGCCGAAATTTCCGATTAACAGGCGGTGCGTGAACTTGCCGAAGTCGCCGGGTGCCGCGGCAATTCCCCAAGGCGCGTTGAACCACGGGCCGTGCTGTAAAGCCAGCAAAAGCTTTCCCGTCGGGCTGAACACTCCGACATAGCCAAGGCCTGCTCCGTGGTCTTCGTCCAGGCTGCCGGGAGCGCGGTGCGCAAACGTGACCACCAGATTGCCGCCCACGTTCTGAATGTTGAAAGGAGCGTAGCCGGAAGGAAGATTCGGAATGCGGAACGCGTTCATGTCGCCCGCTTCCACCCGGACGAAATTTGCGTTGTAGACTTCCACGCGGCCCGACTGAAAGTTCGTCGCGTAAAAGCGCGCCCCGAAGCTCGGTGTGGCGATCGCGCAACCTTTATAGACAGCCTTTCCGCTATTGTTCTTGATGATGATGGTGTTTGCGAAATCTGCTGCGGGATTCCAACCGGAAATTGTGCCGTCCTCGGTCACGAACAGGAAGATGGCCTTCCCGCCCCCCACTTGAAAACCAGAAGTCGGGTTGAAGACGGTGCCGGTTGGGGCAGCCGTCCCAGTGCCGTCGGGCGTTGCGATTTTAACGACCAGGGGCGTCGATGCGCCGCCCGGTACAAACGGCGCACCAGCTCCGTCGTACACGGTGGTCAGTCCCGCGCCATTGTCGGAAATCCACCAAGGTCCGCCGCTTCCTCGCGACATTCCCCAGGGATTGAGCAACTGTGGATCGACGTTGGGAGCACCTGAAACAGAAGATGAATCGGTAGTGAGATCGGTTCGGTGATACTTCTGCGCGCTGCTGATGGTTGGCACCAACAACGCAAAAAACGTGGCGGCAAGCATAAGTCGGCGATCGGCTGAGATCGGCATACATCTTCCTCCACTGAACTTGAAATCATCTTGACTGACGCGGATCGAGGCGCGTCTCCCCTAGGCAGTGGGGCAACGGTATGCCTGCTCACAACTCGGGTTTGTCACCGAATTGTCGACTTTCGGCAATATTGTTGTCAGATCGCAAAGGTACGGCAGTGAAAAGACAATTGCGGAGGATTGCGTTCGTCTTGCAGATGTAAAAAACGCTTTACTGTGAGTTCGGAGCACCTTGTACGCCGGCCGTATCGGTCGGAACCGGACGCGCCGCGAAGAAGTTGTGATCGTAAAGATTTCGATACATTCTTCCCGCGATTTCCGCGGCCTTCGGTCCGAACGTCGGACGCCCACCCTGCAGGAAGACCACGGTCACGATCCGTCCTACGTCTGTGTTCGCATAGGAAGCGAACCAACCATAGCGCGTGCCAGAGCGCGAACACGTTCCCGTCTTGCCGAGGACTTGTTCCTCGGAGAAGTTGTAACGAACGCTGCGTGCTGTTCCGTACTGAACTGCCCCGGCCATGCCGTCGGAGATTTCAGGAATGATCGGGGCAATATCGAGATGACGTTTCACGCGTGGCTGGAAGTTGGCGATCTCTTCCGGAGTGTCCGGGTGCTGTACGTAATAAAGCGTCCCCCCGTTAGCGATAGCTGACACCATCGCGCCCAGTTGCAGGGGGGTCATCGAGATCCCCTCGCCGAACGAACACATCTTTCCGACTCCGCCCAGCTTGCTTGAGATCTCCGATTCCGGGTACGTACCCAGATGTTCGCCATCGATGTTGTAGCCGGCGAGTTCGCCGAGACCGTACTCGTTCGCGTAGTAGCGAACCTTCTCGAAACCGAGTTTGCGTCCCAACGCCTCGAAGTAGGCGTTGTTGGAACGCGCTAGCGCCAGCGTGAGATTCATCCGGCTGCGGCGGCCCAGGGTCACGGGCGTGTCTTTATCAATCAGCCCTTCGCTCAACGCGGCCAGGGCGACAGCAACTTTGATGGTGGAGCACGGCTGTGCGCCGCTCGACAGCGCCAGCTTCTGGTTCACCATGGCAAGAACGCGTCCGCTGGTCGGCTCGATCGCGACCACGGTTCCGTTCATATTGCCGAGTGCATCGATGGCAGCCTGGCGCACTACTGGATCTTCACCAGCGGTGTTGTCGCCTTCGGTGATGTCTTCCGCGAATGAACTTGTATAGAAGCGCTCGTAGTAGCGGTGGCGACGGCGATGAATCGCTGTGCGTTTGCTGGCCGGAGTGACCGAGCGCTTGCGCGCGAGGCGGGTCATGCGCCGTCGGGCGCGTGCCGATTCTGCCACTTTTTGTGACTTGGACTTGCCGGTAAGTGACCGCGTGTTGACACTGGCGGCTGTGACGAACTGAGATGCAGCCAACGTCATGACTGCTAACAGCAACACCTTGCAAAAGTTACTGGCTTTGGCCGACATCGAGCCCCTTACCTTACTCAAGACGATACAGAAATTTAGATGCACGAACCTTGCCAGCTATGATGGCACGACTCGGCCCTACCAATTTCGATACTAGAGACTTAGGCTGCTACGAGCAATGGAATTTTACTCGGCCGCTATAGGAGCCAGGCAGGAGGTAAGTCGTTGAAATACTGTGATTTACGCGGAAAACACCCGGGTTCTCAGCCTTTCGTAATTCGTAACCAGGTAACCAAAATGGCACTCCCGTGCCAGTGAAATATTTTGCCGAAACACAGAAGGGAGTGCGCCCGGGGGAGAATGCTAAGCGCGATTTAACCCAGCAAACGCCGACCTCTAACCCTACCCTTCTTCCAGTTCGGGCTCGGCCAGAAATCGATATCCGATACCTCTCACGGTCAGGAGATGACGCGGTCGGGCCGGGTCGTCTTCGATGTAGCGTCGCAAACGCACTACGAAGTTGTCGATCGCGCGTGTGTCCGTATCTTCTTTTAGTCCCCACACTTCTTCCAGAATCGACTTGCGTGAGACGACTTGCCCATTGCTCTGGATCAGGTGCTTGAGCAGGTCAGACTCCATAAGCGTGAGCTGAATCTTTCCCCGATTGGTGCTCAGCTCGAGCGTGCCGAAGTCAATGGTCTTGCCGCGGAAAGACAACACGTCGCCGGTCTTCGAGGTCTTGCTTCCGTTGCCTTCCACCTCCGACTCGTTCGCCTGAGATCCCGAGCGCAACCATTGACTGCGCCGCAACAAACCTTGCAGCCGCGCCAGCAAGATCGCAAGCTCGAAGGGCTTGGGCAGGTAGTCATCCGCGCCCGAGGCAAATCCTTTCAGCACATCTTCCGGACGGCCGCGCGCGGTCAGCATCAGCACGGGCACAAAATTTTTTGCTTCGCGGAGTTGGGTTGCAACCTCGAATCCGTCTTTGCCAGGTAGCATGACGTCGAGCACCACGGCGTCGAAGTTCTCTTTTTTGCCAAGAAGACGGTCGAGCGCCGCTTCCCCGTCGCCGACCACCTCGACCGAATGTCCTTCGGCTTCGAGGTTGTACGACAACCCCTTGGCGAGATGCGCCTCGTCCTCGACCACCAGCACGCGGCTCATGCGCCATTCACCGAAGTTGCACTGCGCGGCAATTCGAGAGTGAAGGTGGTTCCCTTTCCTTCGCCAGCGCTCTCAGCAAAAACTTTGCCCCCGTGCTTGCGCACGATCGAGCGCACGATGAACAATCCCAGCCCAGTCCCCTTCACATGCGCGAGCGTCCGATTCGAGACACGGTAAAAGCGTCTGAAGATGCGTTTGAGTTCCTCGGGCGGAATGCCCACACCTCGGTCCTGCACCTGCAGCACAACGTTCTTTTGGTCAGCGGCCACGCGCACGGCCACGTCCACCTTGTCACCTGAGTACTTCACCGCGTTGTCGATCAGGTTCGAGACCGCCGTGCGCAGTTCCTCCGCATCGCCGAAAACACGTGGAGGATTCCCGTTTGTTGCCGCGTTGTCGTAGCGCAGTGCCTTCGCCTGCAAGTGGTGCCGGGTCCGCACCAGCTCCAGGCAGTCGCGCACCAGGCCGTCGAATTCCAGTTCCACGCGCTGATGCTTGGCACCTCTCTGCGCGGCCTGCCCGGCCTTCAACACCTGCTCGACCGTCCCTAGTAAGCGGTCAGTGTCGCTGAGCATCAGTCCATAAAATTCGCGGCGGCGCGTTTCGTCGACCGGACGGCTCTGCAGTGTCTCCAGATAAAGGCGAATCGACGCGATGGGCGTCTTCAATTCGTGCGTGACGGCGTTGATGAAACTGTCGTGCTGCTCGTTGCGCCGAATCTCGCGCACCAGAAAAATCGTGTTGAGAATGATGCCCGCGGCAATCGCGCAAAAGAAGATGAATCCCAGAAAGACTTTAACGCCTTCCTGCCAGTTGAGAATGATCCACCCGCTGCCGACGGCCACAGCCGTAGCGGCCAACCCGACGCCGAGGGTCAGGAAGAATGCAATCGTCTTGCGGCGCGAGGTGATGCGCATTGGTTATGAACAGATTCTACCGTGCCAGCCCTGCTAAACGGTCTCGCAACAGCGAGCCCCAATTCCTAGCCGTACTATGTGTTATAGTACACGCCGTGATTTCCTTCCGTGTCGACTTTCGGGCCGGCATTTCCCTCTACGAACAGATCGTCTACGCGGCCAAGAAAGCGATGATCACGGGCGAGCTCCGGCCGGGCGATGTCTTCCCGTCGGTGCGCGCTCTGAGCCGAGAGCTAAAAATCAATCCGAACACGGCTCACAAGGTCGTTATTCATCTGACCGCGGCTGGCTTACTCGAAATACATCCAGGTATTGGAACGGTTGTGGCCGCGCCGCGCGAAGCCGCAATTGCTGAGCGCACTCAACTCCTTGGACCCGAGATTGAGCAGCTAGTGGTCGAGTCCAAAAAGCTTGGGATCGACTTGAACGAGGTAATCGAATCGGTTTCCATGCACTGGAAAAAACTGGAAGGACGTCGAACGGAATCTGAGCGTGGAGGTCGTAGCAAGCGATGACCAGCGCCATACATACGCGGGACCTCACCAAGAACTTCCGACGGGTTGTTGCCCTCGAGGGTCTCAACCTTGAAGTACCCGAAGGTTCAATTTACGCCCTAGTGGGCCCGAACGGCGCCGGTAAAACCACAGCGATCAAAATTCTGATGAACATTTTCCGTTCCAGCAGCGGAACGGCAAGTGTTCTGGGGATGGATTCGCGGCGGATAGCCGGCCCAGCGTTTACGTCCATCGCTTACGTCTCCGAAAATCAGGAACTGCCGCTGTGGATGCGCGTTCGAGATTTCCTTGCCTACTTGCGACCGTTCTATCCCACTTGGGACAAGGATCTGGAAAGCGAACTAGTGCGTCAATTTGAGCTTCCACTCGACCGTAAGCTGAGGCATTTGTCCCGGGGCATGCGAATGAAAGCCGCGTTGGCGAGCTCCCTTTCTTATCATCCCAAACTCATTATTCTCGACGAGCCCTTCACTGGACTCGATCCACTCGTGCGCGACGAATTCATCGAAGGGCTGCTGGGGCGCGCCGAGGAAGCAACCGTGTTCATCTCTTCTCACGATCTTGCCGAAATCGAAAGCTTCGCAAGTCATGTGGGCTACCTGGAAAACGGCCGTCTCAAATTCTCCGAAGAACTCGCAGGATTGATGGAGCGCTTCCGAGAAGTCGACGTGATTTTCAAGACACCTCAGCCTTTACCGCGACCGGTCCCGCCCACATGGATTCGAATCGACAGCTCTGGGCCGGTCGTGCGTTTTGTTGCGACCAACTACCAGGAACAAGAGACGGCTCGCCAAATCCAGGAAGTGCTGGGCACAGCTCCCGAAAAGATTTCAGCTCTTCCGATGTCGCTGCGGTCGATTTTTTTGGCATTGGCGAAGGAAGGGCGAGGAGTCGCGAAGTCATGAACCAGGTTCTGCACATCCTCAGAAAAGACATTCGCCGGTACTGGCCGGAGTCCATGGCATCCCTGGCCGCCACGGGACTCTTCACATGGAACGCAGTACGTAGCTGGCGGCCACCGGAAGGGTACATGGGCTTAGCGATGAACCGGTCTTTGCAGCCGTTCGTTTCCCTTCTGTTGCCTATCGCATGGTGGTTGCTTGTTGTTCGTGTGATTCAAGGAGAGTCTCTTGTCGGCGATCGTCAGTTTTGGATCACTCGCCCATACGACTGGAAAAAGCTCCTCGCCGCGAAGGTCGTCTTCATCCTGCTTTTTATCAATTTGCCTTTCTTGATCATGCAAGCAGCATTACTGGGCTTGGCCGGATTTGACCCCCTGAAATTCCTGCCAGAACTCTTGATGCTGCAAATTGTTCCTTTAAGCGCTACCCTACCGGTCGCGACTCTGGCCACGGTCACCTCCAGTTTCGGCAAGGCAGCTCTGGCCGCTTTCATGGTCATCATTTACATCAGCGCAATATCTTTCCTCGCTTCACAGATTCCAAGTTCGTCGTTCTCTTCTGACACGGACGGCGTTCAGGCACTCGTTTTGTTTGGGACCTGCTTGTTCGTCATTTGGCTGCAATATTCGTCGCGCTCCACGTCCAGGTCTCGCTGGGTCATCGCCGGCTTCGGAATGGTCATGCTGTTGCTGCTGGTAGCGACTCCCTATCGCACATTAATTGCTCATAACTACACGCCAATCGCACCTGATGCGGCGCCGATCAAATTTGCATTCTCGCCTCCTGCGCCGCCGGGCGAGAAAACACTTCCCGAAGGCAATAGCGAAGTGGAGGTTCACATCCCTTTGAACGTTTCGGGACTGGCAGGGTCAGCCATCGCACGAATCCAGGGAAATTTGATCACAATCGAAGATCCAAGTGGTTTTCGGTGGAATCAAGGCTGGAAGGGACAATACCAGAACTTATTTCCCGATAACAACCGCGTTACGATCAATTTTCAAATGCCGCACAAGATCTACGAACGCATGCGAAACATGTCGCTGAACATGCACGTATCGCTGGCTATTGTTATGTTGCGAGACACCGATCCGCAGAAGTTCATTACTCCTGGAGGCAAATTTACGCTTCCGGCTGTTGGGACTTGCACCACGGATTGGGGCTTTTATTCCGAGGCAATTCACTGCATGGCGCCCCTCCGCCAGCCGTCGGCCTTACAAGTGAGCGCCGATGCTTCACAAAGTACGTGCCCGCTTCCCGAAAAACAGGAACGCGCACAGCCCGGCACCATCATCAGTTCACTGTTCTGGAGTCCATCTCCACAAGATTTCAACTATGACTTCGATCCCGTGCAATCTTTTGACATCTACATGACAAATGTCCGTCGAGCGTCAGAAGCCCCGGGGCACACAGGCATTTGCCCGGGGACTCCACTGGTGCTGAGTCGGCCAGTATTCGACCGGCAATTCATGCTTGATTTGAGTCTGGATTCAGTGCGGATTGACGACTACCGCCCGCAGTCGGATCGAATCGTGATTGGGAGACGGTAGCAGCGCTCGACCTGAAATCGAAAATGGTTTCGATGGAAGCCTGTAGAAACAGGTGGAACTGCGCCCCGCGGAGAAGAAGCACAAAAAAGAAGCGGCCTTTTCGGGCCGCTTGTTTTGCAGGTGCTTCGTTGTGCAACTAGTCCGTGAATTGCGGAGCCGCCAGCTGCCCGTTGGGCGCTGCCACCAGGCCCGCTTTGATCTCGGTCAAGTTCACTTTCTGAATCTGCCAGGCCAGGCCGAGCTTCTTCAACGCCCAGATCCCGTACCAGTTCAAATCCACTTCGTACCAGGTCAAGCCGTGACGAGCTGAGGTCGGATGCGCGTGGTGGTTGTTGTGCCAGCCCTCCCCGAAGGTGAGGATGGCTACGAAGAAGTTGTTGGTCGAAAGATCGCGCGTCGAGAAGCGCCGCGAGCCCCACATGTGCGTAATGGAGTTCACCATCCAGGTCGCGTGCAGGCCAACCACCGTCCGCATAAAGATGCCCCACAGCAGGAACGGTAAACCGCCAATCGCGAACAGGATCACACCCAGCACGATCATGGGCACGTAGTGATACTTGGTAAGCCACACGTGAAATTTGTCTTTGGCGAGATCGGGAACGTAGCGCGCCAGCGTGGTCGTGTCATGGTGCATGGACTTGCCCATGAGGATCCAGCCCATGTGCGCCCACCAGGTGCCGTCGATCGGGGAATGCGGATCGCCTTCCTGGTCCGAGAACTTGTGATGTATGCGATGCGTCGCCACCCAGAAAATCGGCCCGCCTTCGAGAGCGAGCGTGGCGCATATGGTCAGGAAATACTCCACCCACTTGGGCGTCTTGTAGCCGCGGTGCGTGAGCAGGCGGTGATAGCTCATGCCGATGCCCAGCGAACCCGACACCCACCACAGGAAACAAGCGACAAAAAATGCTTTCCACGTGAAGAAGAACAGCGCCGCAATGGCGCCTACGTGAAAAAGACCCATGAAGATGGCCGTGACCCAATTAATCTGATCGTCGCCGGCGTGTTCGCGCGCGATGGTTTCCAGTTCCATTGAAATGTTCCCCGTTGGGAAGGTGCACTTTTAAGGTATCAAGGGAACGGGATAGGCCTCTGTAATACTTGTGTAATAGCAAGGACTTGAGGAGTTACGAGGGTAACGAGCAAATCCCTGAAGTGCTATTGCGATTGCCGCTCTTCACTAAACAGAAAATCGTGTCGCCCAATTTGTCACGAGAATGAACGAGCCGGCCTTTCAGAATCTACGCCCCGTTGCCCTAGTGGATCGCGCAGAGATCTATCGTCGCTGCTGCCGAATTACACTTTATTGGCAACCACAGCCGGGGACAAGAGAATCGTGCCCAGGTCATCATCTTCTGCACGCCAATCACGATGTCTTCATAAAAATCATCGGCAAGCGCAGCGTCATATTTGGGTGTGCCGTCGGGCTTGGTTAAGGTCGGCCCCGTCGGTGCTGAATCCGTCCGTTGGAAAAGCCCAGAACTGCTTCACTCATCCTTGCAGCAGAAAGCGCGCCCCGATCAACATCAACACACTGCCGAGAACGCGCCGCAAAACGAGGAGCGGCAGATGCTGTGCCCAGGCAGCCCCAAAATAACTTCCCGCACAAATGCCCAAGGCAATCAGCAGTCCCAGCTTTAGGTCGAAGTGATGCGACTTGGCATACGGAATGAAAGCGATGAACCAAATCGGCAGAGAAGAAATCATGAGAGCAGTCCCCTGCGCGCGTAACTGCTCCATGCGGAAGACGTAAATGAGTGCCGGAATGACGAAGGCGCCACCCGTGCCCGTGATGCCCACAAGAATCCCAACCACCGCGCCGACCAGAAGCTGCAGCAAAATATTCATGCCATGGACCTAGCGAGAGATTTTGGCCCTTTCCTGCCGGCAGCATTGTAAACAAGCAGGGAACCAAAACAGATGTCGCCAATGAACTCTTATAGTTATAGCACTCCGGGTCGCCCGGGCGTTTCAGATCGTGAAAAGTAGGGGTCCGAAGTGTTCCCACAATACCCTTAAAACAGGCATAGGATCCCTAAAACAGGCATAGGATCCCTCTGGAGCCTGCGGCGGGGCGGGAGGGGTAAAGGGGGCCCAGATGCCATGCGCGGCGCGGCTATAAGGCATCCTCGCGCGAATGTTAGCTATTTGATATTAAGCTCCGGTGGATCCCGCCGCTTTTGCGGACAACATTTGAAACCGTCGATGATCGTGCAGTGTGTGCGGGGGCCGGCGTCGCCAAATAAGCTGGCCTTTCGAACGGCCCTCCCTTGGTTACTTCTGTAAGTGACTTTGGGAGTTTCCCGTCTGGGAAAACATGCTCCACTACAGCGATTAACGTATTCAGAAACAATAGCTTGCGAAGTCAAGCAAGTAACGGTTACCTTGGGTTACTTTGGTACATTGATCGGTTGAGCAGACCTGCTAAGTTTATATGGCAAAAAAATTCGCAGAATTACGTAAAGCCGTTTTTACACGTTGCCCGTTAGGGTGAGAAGACGATGAGTTCGACCGCCAATCTCGCGTACTACACCCTGTGGTTTGCGCACCCCGTGCTGCAAGCAGGGCTAGTCGGCATTCTGCTTTGGCGGAAGCTGTATCGAACCTTTCCGGTCTTTTTCAGCTACGTAGCGTTCCAGATCCTGGTTTTCGCTCTTCTGTTCCCGCTGCGCAGCGATCGTTTCTACACAATTTTCTATTACACGTCCTGGGGCACGACCGCAGTCAGCGTCATTCTCGGCTTCTTCGTAATTCACGAACTCTTTCAGGATGTGTTTCGTCCGTACCACACGTTGCGCGATCTGGGCTCGGTGTTGTTCAAGTGGGCCGCTTTGGTGATGCTTCTGGTCGCAGGAGTGGTGGCGGCTTCAACCGCTTCGGCAACGGAAGAGCCTCTGCGCACCGGCATCATGACGTTGCAGCGCAGCGTGCGGGTGGTTCAGTGCGGACTGATCCTGTTCCTGCTGGTTTTCTCGCGTTACCTGGGGACGAACTGGCAACAGAAGAGTTTCGGCATCGCACTCGGATTCGGTGGTTTCGCGAGCGTCGAGCTCGCGCTGGTCGCCATCAACGCTGCGACCGACAACGTTTTCAACCAGGTGCTTACAGATTTTGTAAACATGGCGGCGTACGACATCACGATTCTGATCTGGGTCGGCTATATGCTCGCCAAGAGCCCGGCCCGCGAGCCGGCCACCCATATGCTGCGGCCGCAACGCTGGGAAGACGGGCTCTCGGCGATCCAGCATCCGCACACGGCCGATTCGCTCATCCCGATGTTCGAAAGCATGGTCGATCGCGCCCTCTCGCGATCCGGAGCAGATCCTGAAGCCGTCCCGCCCGCCGCGACAGCGCCCGTGCCTAATGTAGAAGAGATCACATTGCCTGGCAGCGGATCGCGACGTGTTACCTTCGAGTACCCGCCGCTCCCGCAACGCGCAGCCTCCAAGGGCTGATCTGCCCTACACATTCGGCGGCTAACTAAACAACACTTAGTGACACGGATCCGATTCGTGCTCGCCCTACCTTCGCAAATTCCACGTCTTCTTTGCCGAACTAGAAGTACCCAAAGTTGCGTCTAAAAATGAGACAAAAAGACCGAATAATGGACTCACCTGCCCAATTTCCAAGGATTTTCGACTGAAAAGCTCGGAGACGAACAAATCCAAGGGGTTCAAAGAGCCGATTCGGAACTCCAGGATGCCTTGGGACCGAGCAAAAATACAGAATCTTCTCTAGGAAATTTGCCTGAGTTCTGTATAATTCGGGCGCGCGACAGGTGACTTTAGTAACTAAGTCATTCGTCGCGTAAGGAGAGACCCCAATGAAACGAACCGTCAGGGCATGGTTCCTGATGCTTGCGTTCGCGGCTACATACGTAGCTGCCGCCGCCCCTAGAGTTGCCGCTCCGGACGGCGGGCCGCTACCGTTGTGTCCACCACGCAAGGGACCTCACTGCAGCCTAAACGTAAACTAGCAAACAGCAAGGTCACGAAAGTAACCTGCTGGTAACCTGCTGAACCATCGATATTTTGGGACCTGTGGGCTGACTCGAGCTGAATACTCGACTCGGCCCTCTTTTTTGCCTCGAATGCAACGGCGCGATCGTTGGGGATGTTTCCGCGTTTAGGCTGCTGAACGGTTCGATGCGCGCAGTTGTTGCTCGAGCTGCTCGGCAGTGGATACCGGCGGCTGGCAAGTCGCGCCCGAGCACACCACCGCCTTCGCAATACGCTCGCGAACCCCTGGCAGATTGGGAATCGTCTCTGCAAGTGAGGGCGGCAGATTCTGCGCAACCGCTTCGTTCGTCGTCAGGTGGATGACCGCCTTGTTGAATGCCAAGCTTGACACGGCCGCGCGATAGAGATTGCGCGCATCCTCGCCTTCCCCGATCACGACTACCTGCGTGTGCGGCTGCATCAAGTACACGCCGGCGATTCCGTATGTCGCCCCGAAAATTCCGAATTGTTCGGCCATGCCCGCAAACACTTCGAGCGTTTCCTGAGCCTGGTCGCGGTAGCTCTGCTCATTCGTGTAGCTGTACATGCGCAACAATGCGATGGCGGCTACGGAATTTCCTGCGGGCGTCGGGGAATCCTGAAAAGGTTTTCGGCGCGTCGCCAGCGTTCCGAGTTGCTTCTGTCCTTCTTCCGCTTTTTCCGTGTCGAAGAATCCGCCTGACGTTGCATCAAAAAACTTCTCCACCATCGCATCAGCGACGCGGCGCGCAAACTTGAAATAAGAGAGATCCGAACTAGCTTCGTATGCATCCAGGCACGCGACCCCGAGGAAAGCGTAGTCCTCAAGCATCCCGCGCACCTGCCGCCGATCGGCTTGCGGATCGGAATACGCAATCACGTGCAGAAGGCCATCCGTCTGCATAGCCTCCGACAGGATGCGATCCAGCGAGCGCAGCGCAAAGCGTCGCGCATCCTCCAGCCCAAGCACTTTCGCTGCCTCGAGATAGGCCGAGATGCAAAGCGCGTTCCAGCCCACATAGACAGTCATATCAACGTAAGGCGTGGGCCGCTCCAGCCGCGCTGCATACATCTTCTTCTTCGCCGACGTCAGCAGTTCCTGCACCCGATCGGACGCCAGGCCCAGACGCTTGGCGATCTCCTCGATCGACGTGCGCACGTACAGCACATTCTTCGCTGAATTGTGATGCATCTCGCCGACTTCGTTGATGTCGTAATACAGCAGCGCCACCTGCGCTTCTTCGGCGGAAAGAACTGCCTTGGCTTCGGCGACGGTCCAGGTAAAGTAGTCGCCGTCATCATCCATCGAGTAGTCAGCATCCTGCGAAGCATAAAAGCCACCGTGTTCGCGGTCGCTGAGCCACTCATCCATCCAGCGAATGATGTCTCGCGCTACGTTGGCAAAGAACTCGGAGCCGGTTACCTGAAAAGCGTGCACGTAGTTCTTGAGAAGCTCGGAATTGTCGTAGCACATCTTCTCGAAATGCGGCACGACCCAGCGCTCATCGACCGAGTAACGGTGGAAGCCTCCGGCCAGCTGATCGTAAACACCGCCGTTCGCCATCCGCTCCAGCGTCGTTGTGAAGACGTTGCGCAGTTCCTCATCACCGGTGCGGGCGAAGCGCTCAATGATCAAATCAAGCGTGCTGGGATGCGGGAACTTGGGCGCGCTTCCGAATCCGCCATTCTTCGGATCGAACATGTTGAGCGCCGACTGCACGATGGCGTCGATAGCGCGTGGTGAGAAGGTCGCACTGCGTCCCAGGAACGATTCTGATTGAGAAATCGTCTGCTCCACCAGCTTTGACTGCTCGGTGACATCGGAGAATTTGTCGCGGTATGCGCTTGCAATGGAAGTCAGCACACGCTTGAAGCTTGGCCGTCCCCATTGATCCTGGGGAGGAAAGTAGGTTCCACCGTAGAACGGCTTTCCGTCGGGCGTGAGAAAGGCAGTAAGCGGCCACCCGCCTTGTCCGCTGATGGCGCTGACCGCGGCCTGGTAGCGGCTGTCGATGTCGGGACGCTCGTCGCGATCGACCTTCACGGCGATGAAATTGTCGTTCACGATCTGCGCGACTTCGGGATCGTCATAGGATTCGCGATCCATGACGTGACACCAGTGGCACCAGACCGCGCCGATGTCGAGCAGCATGGGCTTGTTCTCGCGCTGCGCCGTAGCGAAGGCCTCCTCGCCCCACTCATGCCAGCGAATGGGTTGGTGCATCGCAGAGCGCAGGTAAGCCGAAGACGCTCGCGCCAGGGAGTTTTGTGTTTCAGAAGACATGGCTCCCAGTCTAAAGCCTGCGAGGGCTTTCAGTCTGGGAGCCAGTGGATTCGCCGAAGTCGGCGAAATTAGGCGCCGAGAAACTCGACGTGGACGTACTCGCCCAAGCGCACGTTGTAGGCGAGATACCAGCCTAGGTGATCTGGATCCTCATAGAGAACGATGTCGTCGGAATCCCACAACCAGTCGGAGCAGTATGCATAATCGTAAGGAGCGACAGAAAAGTAATAGCCGCTAAACCAGAAGCGCTGCGGCCCTCCGCCTGCCAGACGCCAGCGATGCTGCGGCCCGAAACCGCCGGTGAAGTGACCGTGAGCCCACGGATGATCGACATGGTAGTGCGGATCATCGCGGCCAGAGTTGTGGCCTACCCACTCGCCGTTCGGGTGCACGTGCGGCGCGTCAGGATGGCCTTGCTGGTCGCGGAAGTGTCCGCGGTCCTGCTGCGCGGGATGCTGTTCGGGAGCGCGCTGTTCCTGAGAACGCTGCTCAGGACCACGCTGCTCTTGAGGGTGCGCTTGCGGCGCACGCTGTTCCTCGCGACGCTCCGTTGGGTGCGGCATGGGCGCAGGCTCCGGACCGCGCTCCGGAACATGCTGTGCCGCTCCGCCCTGGGGCGCCGGATGTTCATCATGCTGCGCGACGGCCGGCAACGAAAACAGAATGCAAATCGCAAGAAAAGCAAATATGACTTTCATCCGATTCAACCCTCCACAATTCGAGTCAGCGAAGTGTTCGAAGAATGGATGAGTGCGCGATAGCAAACCGTTGGTAGGGATGTTGCCTTACATCAAGTGGTGGTCAGCAATTGCCTGGTGATCTTGCAGTACAACTCAATGGCGTCGTCAAGCTGCTTTTTTTCGACATACTCTGCGTCGGTATGCGCGACATGAATGGAGCCGGGGCCGATGAGCAATGGCTCGCCCCACTGGGAGAGCGCGGGGATATCGGTGGTGAAGGCGGCCACCATGGTGGGCAGTTTGTCGATTTCGCGAAAGCGCATGAAGGGAATCTCGAGATAGAAGTCGACCTTGGCCAGATCGCCCACCGTCTCGATGATCCGGCGCCGAAGATCCTCTGTGGGGCCGATAAGCCGATACAGCAGGTGGGCCTTCGCCAGGTCGGGGATCACGTTGGGAGCCCGTCCGCCTTCGATCAGTCCGATATTGAACGTGCAGGGACCAATTCCCTCGGCGGTGGGAAGGGGCATGGCGCGTAACTTCGTGAGCGCCACCACGAGCTTGTCGATGGCCGATTCCCCGAGTTCTGGATACGCCGAGTGTGCCATCCGGCCCGACGCTGTGACTTCTACGCGCAGTGTTCCCTTGGAAGCCAGCGCTAACTGATTCTCGGTGGGCTCGCCGTTGATAAGGAATCTCGATCCGATGGGCTGCTGGTTGGCTTTCTTCGCGCCCGTGCTGTCGCGTTCTTCTCCGACGACGAACAGCAGGCCCACCTGAACGCCTTCCTTGCGCAGTCTTTCTGCAGCCGCAATCTGGATAGCGATAATGCCCTTGGCATCGCAGGAGCCGCGGCCATACACACGGGTGCGATCTTCGGAAGACGGGATAAAAGGTGGCACTGTGTCCATGTGCGTGGAGAAAACGACGGACGGGCGAGGCTGCCCGGGCGAAGTAGCCAGCAGGTTGAAGCGGTCGCCTTCGACCGGCATGCGGCGCACATCGTACTTGAGCGCAACGAGTTCGCGGTGCAGCGTTTCGCCTACGGCAGCTTCGTGGCCAGTGATGGATTCGATATCTACAAGTTGCCGTGTGAGCGCGACGACGTCCATGCAGAAAGAATAACCCAGACAGTTCGACATCTCGCAACGCCGGCGGTCGGTCGCGCTCCCAATCACTCGATCGCGCATCGACGTTGTACTCTGTATTCGTGCCCGACGCCTCCAGCGCTATTCGTTCTTTCTTTCTCGACGGTCCAGCCGGACAACTGGAAGCGCTTCTCAACTCCGGGGGGGCCGACGCCGCATATGCCGCCCTCGTGTGCCACCCGCATCCTGTGTATGGCGGGACGCTCCACAACAAGGTCGTGTTCCACGCCATGAAGGCGCTCAACAATCTGGGCATGCCGGTACTCCGCTTCAATTTCCGCGGAGCCGGGCTCAGCCATGGGGAGCACGACCATGGCGCTGGAGAAATCGACGATGTGCGGACCGCGCTCGACTGGCTGGACCGGGAATTTCATTTGCCGATCGTATTCGCGGGATTTTCATTCGGCGCGGCCGTCGGCCTGCGGGCTGCTGTCCCGGACGCGCGGGTGCCTGTGCTTATCAGCCTCGGGACACCGATCTCGCCGGTCGACAATCGATCGTATGACTACGCTTTCCTCATGTCCTCCACCAAACCCAAGCTGTTCGTGAGCGGGTCTCGCGATCAGTTCGCTACTCCGGCGAAGTTGCAGGGGCTCGTGCAGTCGCTACCAGAGCCCAAGAAGCTGGTGATTATTGAGGCTGCCGATCATTTTTTTGAGGGACGCTTGCGAGAAATGCGCGAGACGGTCGAGAACTGGACAAGAGAGACATTGCATCTCTGAGATTCGGCTTGCGGGTTCTGAGATTCGGCTTGCGGGTTTCGAAGTCGTCTATACTCTTGCCGACTTCTTAGCCGGAGAGCGGATTAATTTTATGAATGGAAGTGCGCTGGTGGATCGCGGGAACACGGTGCTTGGCGTGCTGCTGGCGCTGGGACTGATCATCGGTGGCTGGGTATTGGGCTCGGAAATCAAGGCCACCCGCCTGGGCGATCGCTATGTGACAGTGAAGGGCCTGGTCGAGCGCAATGTGAAGTCCGACCTCGTCATTTGGCCACTCACCTACAAAGAGGCCGGCGACGAACTCGGTGCGCTGTACGCGAAGACCGAGGCCGACAAGAAAACGGTTCTGCAATTCCTCAGCGACCAGGGCATTCAGTCGTCAGAAATCGAACTCGGGATCATTCGCGTAGTCGACACGCAAGCCAACGAATATGGCGGCGGCACGCGCGCACCCCATCGCTACATTGTCGAGCAGCAAATTACTGTGCACACCTCGCGCGTGGACCAGATCGCCGCAGCCGCTCAGAAAACCTTGCAGTTGTTGCAAAAGGGCATCGTGCTCGGTGGCAATCCAGGCCAGGGTCTCGCCTACAAATTCACCGGCCTGAACGCGATCAAGCCTGACATGATCACGGAAGCCACGCGTAACGCGCGCGCCGCCGCCGATCGTTTTGCCGCAGACTCCGGCAGCAAGGTTGGATCCATCCGCACCGCGAACCAGGGAGTGTTCTCAATTCTGCCGGCTGACCAGGCGGGCGATGGCGCGGAAGGCGGCTTCGGGGCGGATGCGAGTTTGATGAAGACCGTAAGAGTGGTGACGTCGGTCGAGTACTATCTGGAGAAGTGATTGGCGCTTACGTCAGTAAGCCAGCAATATCCGCAGATCGCGCACGTTTGTGCCGGTCGGGCCGGTCATGATGGCATCGCCGAGCGTATCGAATAGTGAAAAAGCGTTGAAGTTCTGGAGCGCGCTGTCAGGATCGAGACCTGCCTGCTTTGCTCTCTCCAGAGTCGTGCCATCGACAACCGCGCCGGCCGCGGGACTGTTGCCGTCGATTCCGTCGGTGCCCGCGCTCAGCACCGCAATGTTCTGCCCGGCAATCTTCGTCGCGCAGTCCAGCGCGAATTGCTGATTGCGGCCGCCAGCACCGCCGTTCGTCACTTTCACCGTGACCTCACCGCCAGAAATCAGGCAGACGCGCGAGACCTTCTTGCGCAACTCGCGCAGACGGCCCAGCAGATAGTCCGCGGCACGCTCGTAGTCCCAGTCATCGCAGCTGTTGTCGACTTCGACGGCGAATCCCTCGCGGGTCGCGGCTACGCCGGCCTCGTCCACTGCCGTTTTGTTGGAGAGCACCGGCCACCAGCGGGCATTCGCGAATGCGGGATCATCGGACTTCGGCGTTTCTTCAAGGGCATGGCGCTGGAATAATTCGCGCACCGATCCCGGAAATTGTTCCATCAGCTTGTACTTCTCAACGACGGCGTAGCAGTCAGCGATGCTGGTTGAGTCCGGCATAGTGGGTCCCGAGGCCAGCGCATCGAGGGTGTGGTCGGGCACGTCACTGATCATCAGCGAGACCTGCTTTGCGGGATAGGCCGCCTGGGCCAGTCGCCCGCCCTTCACTGCGGACAGATGCTTGCGCACCGCATTAATTTCCGCTATCGGCGCACCCGAGAGGACAAGAGCGCGGTACGTGGCGATCAGATCATCGAGCGAGATCTCATCGTCGATTGGCTTTTCGGCGATTGCCGAACCGCCGCCGCTGAGCATAAAGATGACAAGAGAAGATGCCGTCTGCGCATTCAGAGATTTCAGGACTGCTTCGGCGGCTCGCACCGAATCAGCATTGGGTGTGGGATGCCCGCCCCGAAAGTAGCGGAAACCGTGAACTTGAGCGCCAGGATCGACCGAAGTGGCGACAATACCTTCGAGCCTGCTGCCCACTTGAGCCTCGAGCGCTTTCACCAGCGTGTGCCCGGCCTTGCCGATCGAAACAACGAAGACGCGCGCGTAGGCGTTCAGATCGTAGAGGTCCTCGCGCACGCGCAGAATGCCGCGCTCGCAGTTCACATGGCGGGCGAACGCTTTGGAAATGGACGATTGGGTGAGGGCGTACTGAAACATTCCGCGGGCTGTGTCACGCATTGAGAACATGCTCGATTGAGGGTATCAGGTGCGGGCGGGGGCTTGCTCTGGGGAGCGATGAGATCCCCCAATAGAAATGGCGGACGCGAAGGTCCGCCATGTCGTTCAATTTCCCGCGGATGTTAAGCGGTTTTCTTCTGGGGCATTTGTTTTGCCATGTCGGCTTCTGCGCGCTTCATCTCTTCGGCAGAAACGTCGCGCACGTGCGTGGCTAGCGCCCAGCGGAAGCCGTAGGGATCAACAATGTGGCCGTAGCGGTCGCCCCAGAATTGATCCATGAGCGGCATTTTTACCGTCGCCCCGGCGGCCACGGCCTGCGCGAACAGCTTGTCGACGTTCTCTACATATACGTGAATTGCGAAACCCGAGGCATCTCCGCGAGGCGCAAGTGATCCGCCCCACTCGGGAAATTCGTCGTTCAGCATAATAATCGAGTCGCCGATCTTCAGCGAAGCGTGCATGACCTTGCCGTTCGGCATGTCACTTCGGTTGATCACTTGTGCATTCAGGGCTTTCTTGTAGAACTCGATGGCGCCAGCGGCGTCGCGTACTGTGATGTGAGGAGTCAGTGTATGGAAGCCTTCAGGAATGGGTTTTACTTTATCGGGCATGGAACCTCCTGAGAGAAAAATTTGGTTGATTCGAGGCAGGAACTGACTAAAAAAGTCTACGCCCGGCGCAAAAACGCTTCAAGAGGAAGAGAGGGCGAAGAGAATGTCGCGCGTGAGCGCCTGCAATAATTGTTCACCACAGAGTCACAGAGAAAAACACTGAAAGCATTTTGTTGGATGATTGCGGTGGGGACTGCCGGACAAACGCAAATAGCCAAGGGCCAAAAGCTAACAGCTGTTCCTAAAAAAACTTCGTCAGGCCTTCTTCGAGCACGATCACGCGATCTTTTACGCCAGCTTTGGTTGCCTCGGAATCGAGCAGTTGAAGCGGCTCGTCGATGGGTTCGTGCGACAGCCGGAAAGAGCCGTAGTGCATCGGGACCATCCAGCGGGCGTTGAGGTCAAGAAAGGCGCGGGTTGCGTCCTCTGGGCTGGTATGCACCGTGCGGAATTGTTCAGGATTGTAAGCGCCGATCGGCAGCAATGCGACTTCCGGCGAAAGGCGTTCCCCGATTTCGCGGAAGCCATTGAAATATGCTGTGTCGCCGGCGTGATAGACAGAGTGCTTTTCCGATTGCATAACGTAGCCGCCGTATCCGCGATGCGAATCTTTCAGAATGCGCGCGCCCCAATGCCGTGAGGGCACGTGCGTGACGGTGATCCCGTCATGACGATAGTGATTCCACCAGTCGAGTTCGATGATTTCTTCAAATCCAAGATCCGACACCAGATCGAATACGTGGTGCGGCACTACCAGGATCGGCGCGCGGCCCGTCAGCCGGCGGTTGTGCTGTACGATGGCGCGCAGCGAAGGCCGGTGCAAGTGATCGAAATGCGCGTGCGTAACCAGCACCATGTCGATGGGCGGCAGGTCGCCAATACGGAGTCCGGGTCTGCGGACGCGTTTCAGCAGAAACAGCCAACGCGCGAAGTTTGGATCGATCAGAATGCTCTGCCCGCCCATTTGCACGAAAAACGCAGCGTGGCCGATGAAGGTCACGCCCAGTTCGCCGTTGCTGACGAGCGTTGGCTTGTAGGTACTGCCTGTGCGGGGAGTGACCGCCGAGTGGCGGACCAGTCTTCCGAATTGTTGTGCCCGCTTGCGCAGAGCTGGATTTCGTAAGGTCGCTTTAATCATCGAGCCCAATAGACCCGGGGATCAGACCCCTGATCCCGACACTTCATTGGATGCCGAGTGGACGCAAACGGCCTCATCTCCGGACCGCCCCGGCTCAATACTGGATTACGGGGAAACAGTACCCGTATTTTACGGCAAGTTCACGGCAGATTGCTTGACCGTCGTTACGATCGTCATATTTAATTCGGGTACTGTACTTTCGGATAGACGGGCGCGGCCCGTCTTGTTTTTTCTGCCTTGCGACCGGGCGTTCGCGTGCCCTGTCCATAACTGAACAATGGGAGATCGCGATGCGCGTTGCATTTTTGGGGCTCGGCATTATGGGACGACCGATGGCAGCGAACCTGGTGAAAGCGGGGAACGAGGTTGCTGTCTGGAATCGCACTCCGGGCAAGAGGATTGAAGGAGCGCGCACGGCGGAGTCTCCCGCTGACGCCGCCAACGGCGCCGAGGTCGTCTGGATGTGCGTCTCGGACACGAACGCTGTGGAAGTAGTGCTCTTCGGTCCGCAAGGCGTCGAACAGTCCATCGCGTCGGGCGCGATCGTAGTGGACTCGAGCACGATCTCTCCGTCGGCCGAATATCAATTTGCGCAGCGATTGAAGGCGAAGGGCGTGGACTATGCAGATGCGCCGGTCACCGGATCAAAAGTCGCGGCCGAAGCGGGCAGCCTCATCTTCATGGCCGGCGGCGACGAAGCCGTGTTAGCGAAGCTCGAACCCCTGTTCAGCGCCATGGGGAAACAAGTGTTCCGCATGGGCGAAACCAGCAAAGGCCAGGCGGCAAAGCTGGTAATGAATCTGCAGATCGCACTCATCTACGAAGGCTTCGCCGAGGCGCTAACGCTGGCCACCAAGCTGGGAGTCAACATCGATAGATTGCTGCCGCTCATCCAGGCCTCGATGGTGAAGTCAGGAGTGGTCGAGTACAAGGCGCCGTTCGTCCTGAAGCGCGACTTCACGCCGAACTTCCCGCTGCGCCTCATGCTCAAGGATATTCATCTGGCGTTAGCGGCGGCGAAGGAATCACGCGTGAAACTGCCTGCGCTCGAAACCGTGGAAGAGATCTACGAAATGGCGGCCGAGGAGGGCCACGAAGATCTAGATTACGCCGCAACGTTGACGCTGCTTGAAAAATGGGCGGGCGTCGAAGTGAAGGGTGCCGCGTAGGCGCCCTATTTCACAACCGTGCTCTCTTGCCTGACTAGCGCCGCTTCGCGACGACCTCATTACTAACCCGGCTACGGTGTCGAGTGAATGTACGCGAGCATCATACGCACCTCGTCATCTTTCTCCGACAAGTCATGGAGAATTATGTCGCGCATGGAAACCATACCGTGCAGTTGTTGTCCGTCGCAGACGGGCAGGTGCCGGAAGCCGTGGCGGCGCATGAGGAACTTGCAAGTCTCAAGGTCGGCGTTGGGTTGAACCGTCAACGGGTCGCTCGTCATCACGTCACCGACTTTGATTTTAGCAGGATCCAAGCCTTCCACCACCACGCGCCGCATCAAGTCGCGCTCTGAAAATACTCCAGCCAAAAAACCGTCGCGCAGCACGGGCACAGCTCCGATGTTGCGCTCGACCATGGCCTGAGCCACGGCGAGAACAGTCTGTTCGACGTCGGCACGATAGGTGTCCTGATTTCTAACGAGATCGTGGATGCACGACATGGTGCAACCTCCAAGGCGAGATGGGAAGGCAACTACTCGACCAAGGGCGCTTTTCAGGCGGAGTATACGACGAAAACGACTGGCAAAAGCAACGAATCGGGTTAACTGGACAAGCATCTACAGCAAAAAGGGCAGGAAGTGCTTGCCGTTGCCACAAGATTCGCACTGAACTTCCTTACCCACGACCGACGATTACCGGCTAGCCCTAAGACCTCGTGCGCAGCAGTTTCTCCGGCACTCTCGTCTTCTGGCTGCGTTGTCCGGCGATGTCCTCGCCTAGAAAAATCATGTAAGAGCGGTTCCAGAGCGCGGTGGGAACGCTACCCCGGGGCCGGCAGGTCAGCACGATGTTGTAATCGCCGGTGACTGGGAGGGTGTCGATGATCGAGTCGCCGGCGACGGGATCGACTAGAGCGAGGTAGGAGAGGAATTTGTAGACGTCGGGTTCGCCTTTGTAGCCCTGCGCGACGAACGACATGTCGGCGTCTTCGCCAGCGAAGTGCCACGCCAGCGATGCGGCCAGTGCGATGGCGCGCTCATAGGCGTGGGGCGCGAGCACGGCGGGCCCGGGATTATCGAACACGAGGCGCAGCTTGCGCTCGTCTTCCCTGCTGAACTCGCGAACCTTGAGGGAGCCGGATTTCGCCGTGGCCTTCCAATCAACGTGGCGCGCGGAATCTTCCGGCATGTATTCGCGGATGCGATAGAGGTCGTAACCTCGGCCGCGGACGAACGATTCAACCTCGCCCGTGATCATCGGAAGCGCATCGAGGAATTCGTCGGTGGGTTCTACCGCTGGATAGACCAGAACGGTGCGTTTGATGGGGACCCGCCGCGTTTTTGTTAGAAAAGCGAACGGGAAACGAGTGGCGAGGCCAAAGCTATTTTCTGAGTACTGACCACGCCGCTGGAAGCGAAGTTCCAGATCGGCGGAAAGGTCCGCTTGCGGTGCGATGTACGGGAAGTAGGCCGAACCATCAAAGATGCCCGTGGCGGTACCGTCATGCACAATGCGGCGGACGCGACGATCGGGCAGGCGAACCCACTGCTGCTCCGGCGGGCGCTTGGGGGGAAAACCGAAGGTGGCAGGCTCCCAGAGCCATTTGGTGACGGACCTTTTCTTCTTCGACGCCACCACATGGATCGAAAACGACGGCAGAAATTTCCGCGGGTTACGTAGCAGGATTCGTCCGAGCACAGGACGTCCCGCGAAGACGTGCTCGGGGAGACGCACATCGAGTTCAAGATCGCGCAGGATAAATGCGGAGACGAACCCCGAAACCAGGATGGCAGCCAGCATCGCGGCCACCACGATGTAGAGCAGGTTATTCCCGGTGTTGAGGGCAGCGATGCCGATCAGCAAGGTTGCGATGACGTAAACGATGCCCGCCCGCGTGACCTCGTAGTCCACCGCATCGCGAAGACGGCTCACCGCCACGCGCCGGGCCAGGTGAGGCACGGTGGTCAAGCCAACAATCGTGGCCAGAATGAGCGCGGCCGAGGCAAGAACCAGCGTCGCCCAGATGTTGCCTGACTCGCGAGAAATGGTGGAAAACAGCGCCGCGGCAAACGCCAGAATGAGGCCCATCAGGGCCAGCAGAAACTTCAGCCATAAATCGGCGTGCTCCAGGCGAGCAAGTGCGATTACTCTCGCAAACCGCGAATCGCGGGACTTTTCACTATGAGCGCGGGGCATCCGGGAAACCAGGCTCGAGCCTAGCACCACCCCAAGGGTCGGGCAACGTGATGCGATACCGATAAGTAGCTTTCGTAACCCGGACTTGCGAAGGGAAGGCCGCTTTAGGCGCGCCGCCGGCGCCACAACCAGAGCATTACAACACCAAGGCCAACCGCAATGAGCATGACAATGTTCAGGCGCTCGACGTAGTCCATAAGCAGGTCCCAGTGTTTGCCGAACTTGTAGCCGACCACCGAAATCACCGTGACCCAGAGCAGTGCACCCAGGAAGTTGAAAATGGCGAAACGTTTCCAGGGCATGCGCAAAACTCCAGCGAGCGGACCGGCAATCACGCGCAGTCCGAAGATGAAGCGGGCAAAGAAAATCGTCAGCGCACCGTACTGCGCAAATAAGCTCTCGCCACGAGTGATGGTTTCTGGCTTGATGCGAAAGACGTTCTGATAGCGATCGAGCAACGGCCGGCCCCCGCGGTATCCAATCGCGAACCCGAAGTTGTCGCCGAGCGTAGCTGCCAACACGCCGATCAGGATGATGTAAGGAAGCCGCAATTCCTCACGCGAGTAGGCGAGGAAACTTGCCAGCAGGAGAATCGTCTCCCCCGGCACGGGGATCCCGGCATTTTCGAGAAGAAGCGCTCCGCCGACCGCCCAGTAGCCATACTGGGCAATCAAGTTGCGCAGGAAGTCGAGGATGTCTTGCCCCATGCTGGAAATTGCTTTCGGTATCTTATCGCGCCCCAGGCAAAGGCTATCGCCATAGGCACTCACTGATAAGGATCTTGGCGAATAAAAGGCGCAAAGTGCTGAGAACGCCTGATTTCAACAGTTGACTACGGGGCTAGCTGTGAAACAAGTCATTTGAGCCTTTCCAGCTAGACCGTAGTGGATGAAGAGGACAGGAGCGAAACTATCGCTGATGCGTTCTGGGTCTTCACTCACCTGCTGGCGAGTGCCCAACTCTCCAACTCGCTTCGCATTCGCAGAAGCTCGATTTCGGCTCTCTGAAGCTCGAAATCTGCATTGATGCGTTCGAGCGTGCGCTCTGCGGCGTCGATCGCAGCATTCTGCAAGTCGCGCTGGGTGCCTACTTGGGTTTCCATACGCTCGTGGACTGCGTCTAGTTCATTTTCCGCCAACTTGTACCGGAGGTCCGCAACATGTCGAGCGGCCAGCAACTGGTCTACGTTGTGTTGTAACTGAACAGCATCCAATGCTGCTTTGTTCTTGATCTGCTCTGCTTCTTTGCCAGCGCGGAGTGCCTCAGCATCGGCGGCTGCGGCGCGTGCTCGTTGTGATCTATCGAAGAAGGGGAACCGTAAAACGAGACCGAAGGTGACATTTTGGGTTTGAAAGGTGTGGGGAACGAAGAACTGTTCGTAGTTCGTCAGCGATGTATTTATCACGCCGTACTGAGTCGAAAAGTCGGCAGAGGGATATAAGGCTCGGTGTTCTCCCTTGGCGCGAAGCTGCTTCGCCATAGCTGATTGCTCCGCTGATTCAACGGCGGGATTAGATTGAACCGCTCGCGTGACCAAATCACTTTGATCCTTATTTTCCTTTAGCACCGGGATCGAATCCCTCACCGTCCTAATATTGGACTTGGTCAAGCCCGTTAGCTGCGCGAGACGTGTGCGAAGAATGTCTACTGCCCCCACCGCTTCCGCAAGGTGCACTTGAACTTGGGCTTCTACCAGTTCAGCCTTTGTTCTCTCGATTCCCTTGTCAACGCCCTCCTTCACACGCTCAGCCACGGCGTATTCCATATTCTGTGCGACATCCAACTCATCACGGAGAATCGGGAGTCGTGATTCCCACCTGTTCAAGTCGATGTAGGTCAATGCGGTATCTGCGATGACTCGGGAACGCTGGTCGCGAGTCTGCGTTTTGCTGGCGGACCATTCCACCCTCGCCGCTTTGGTGAATTCGCGCAGAGAAGGATTCCAGACTGAGGATTGCGCGGAAACATTGAAGAGTGTGGGAGCGGAACCTTCAAGACTGAGCGGAAAACCGTATGCATAACCAACGTCGGATCCAACCGCGATCTTTGGTATGTATGAATCGTGCGCCTCTAGGTAGGTTTGGTAGGCACGCGCTTCGTCTGCTTGGCTGATCGCCATTTGGCTACTCTGGGCCAATGCAAGCTGTACCGCTTTATCCAAAGACAAGGCTTCCTGTGCAACGACACTGGTTGGAACGATGACCAGCAGGCCGACAAGGAAAACACACAAACGGCAAAGGAGTCTGGGGTTCATGGCTACTCTCCGAGATGGTCCCGAATGTGCGACGGAGTATAGCAGTCCTTGTTGCGGCTAAACCCATGAATGCAAGTCGCTTCGGATTCGTAGTTGGCGTAACAGTGCGCCGTGAAAGGCGCTGGACTTCAGCGGGTGCAACTCCCGCCCGGGAACTGGTTCGCTCCACCCGGTAGCAATCGAGGCGGCAGCGGAGGCAACAAAGCTGTCGGAGCTCTCGGTGTAAAGGGTCGCT
>DASRDJ010000025.1:0-5011 GCA_035652655.1 Terriglobales bacterium | reverse complement strand
CTCACCAACACGACGCGCAAATCACGCGTGAACAGCATGAGGCCATCCTGCAAGTTAGCCATCAACTGGTCGACGTTGTCCTTCAAGGCGGAGAAGATTTCTTTAGCGTCGCGCACCTGCCGGCCGAGGTTAGCGATTTTCAAGGTCACCAGTCCGTATTCGTCGTGATCGGACTCAGCATCGTTGATGTCCGCGCTGCCACCGGTGACGTAGTCGAGATTGCGGTTGATTTCTTCGAGGGGGCCGAGGGCCAGGCGCGAGATCAGCGCCGCGAGCAACAAAGAGAGAAAGATGGAGGCGCCCGAAAAATACAATGCATGCTCGAGGCGCGGTGTCAGCTCGCTCTTTAAAAGAACGGTCGAGATTCCTACGCGAACAGTCCCAAAAGGCGTGCCGTTCAATTGCAGAGGTACACTTACGTCGTAGACCGCCGAGGGGCTATAGATCATGCGCAACTGATCGCGGAAACGGGCTCCGCGCAGGCGCTCGAAATTCGGGCGTGGAGTCAGAATCTTACCGTCCAAATCGGCGTTGCTGTGAAGCATGGCGCGCCCCGTCGGGCCAACAATTGCGGCGTCATAAACGATCGGGACGTTCCCCACCGACGAGTCCAGCATGTCGTTCAGGTTCGTGTCTTCCTTGAGGTACTCTTCGATCGCCAGTTGCACGGACTTGCTATTGTCGGTGTCCACCCGCGTGCTGCCCAGGTCGGGCACGGCGTTGCTCGCCGAGTAAACGAGTTGTTGGGCGAGCAGTTGTGCGATGTCGCCGGCGGCCGCCAGGCGCTGCCGCAGTAGCTGGGAAATGTAAAGATACGAAAACGCAGACACCATCACTACGACCATGAACGTGATGGCGAGAATGATCTTTGTTTTCCGACGCATCGTCAGTTTCGGGTTCAGAGCGCAGTTGCGGCAGACACCGCCAAGGGGAGGTTGTTGGCGAGTCTACTCCTGCTTTTCCGCGTCCGCATCCGTCGAGTTGCTTCCGTACTCCTTAAGCTTGTTATGCAATGTCTTGAGACTGATCCCGAGAATCTCAGCGGCCCGGGTCTTGTTGTTACTGGTGGCTTCCAAGGTTTTCAAAATCAGCATCTTCTCGGCTTCTCCCACCGTGGTCCCCACGCCTAGGCGAACTGCGTCGGGATCGTTGGCCGCTTGCCGAACCGTGATCTGGCCAAAACCAGGCGGAAGATGTTTCGTTTCCACCACTGCTCCTTCGCAAACGATGACCGCCCGCTCCAACGTGTTGCGCAGCTCGCGAACATTTCCCGGCCAGGAGTAATTCTTGAACTGGTTGAGCACTGCTTCACTCACGGTCGCAACCTTGCGTCCGTGCTTTGAACTCATGTCCGCCAGCAAGGTTTGCACAAGTTCCGGGAGATCTTCTTTGTGCTCGCGCAGGGAAGGCATGTGGATGTTGAATACGTTCAGCCGGTAGTAAAGGTCGTTGCGCAACTCCCCTCGCGCCACCGCGTCGTCCGGAACCTTGTTAGTCGCGGCCAGCACGCGGACGTCGACGGACGTCTCAACTTTGCTGCCGAGCCGCCGCAGTTTGTGGTCTTCCAGTACCCGCAGCAGTTTCGCCTGCGTGGCCACCGGCATTTCGCCGATTTCATCCAGCAACAGAGTGCCGCCTTCGGCGAGTTCGAAACATCCGGTGCGGCGTTCGAGCGCGCCCGTAAACGCGCCTTTCTCATGGCCGAAGATTTCGCTTTCGATCAGGGTCTCGGGAATCGCTGCGCAATTGATGGGAACAAATGGCTTCGATCGTCGCGGGCTCAGTTCATGAATGGTACGGGCGACCATCTCCTTCCCCGTGCCGCTGGCTCCAGTGATGAGCACTGAGGCGGTGCTGGGCGCTACCATTTCGATCAGGTGGAAGATCTCCTGCATCTTTTTTGATGAACCCACCAGTTGCCCAAGCGATCCAGAATCGCGCAACTTGCGCCGGGTCACTTCAAGTTCCAATTTAGTGCCGAGCAACTCGGACGCGTTTTGCAGGATGGTGCGCAGTCGGTTCATGTCGATGGGCTTGGTGATGTAGTCATAGGCCCCCATGCGCATGGCGTGGACCGCGCTGTCGATGGTGCCCTGAGCGGTCATGACAATGACAGCCATGGTGTGCGCCTGTTCAGCCAGGCGCTCGAGCAGTTCCATCCCGCCGAAGCGGGGCATCTTCAAGTCAGTCACGATAATGGACGGAATCCACTGGGTCGCCTTATCCCACCCTTCCATGCCGTCGGCGGCGGTGTCCACCCGGTATCCCCACGACGTGA
Organism: Terriglobales bacterium; assembly: GCA_035652655.1. Classification (GTDB taxonomy): domain Bacteria; phylum Acidobacteriota; class Terriglobia; order Terriglobales; family Acidobacteriaceae; genus Gp1-AA133. Next base: position 2,733 of record DASRDJ010000025.1, on the reverse strand, counting down.
CCAACTCGGCGAGGCCGGTGCGCTCGTTCTCTTCGTCTTCGACGATCAGGACTTTTTCTTGGCTCATAGGGTTGCAGGTTCCCATTATTCAGGTTTAGAGCACACTCTAGCAAGGCGGCAGGCTTGGATGCGGATTCCTGGTTCTCCAACTCAACAGAATCTAGTCGTCGTGAGCCGCGCTGACTCGTGCGCGTCGCTTCCAGCGGGCGATGTCAAACTGAGACGAAGATCACCGTTTGCTATCGCAAATCATTGCAATTGCAGGTACTGGATACAGTAATATTTCACGTTGCAGGTTTCACTTTGCGGTAAGGTTGCTGTTAGAATCTGCGGTCTCAAGCAGCGTTCGTCTTTCGTATCGTTTACCGTCTTGTTGATTCGATCTGACCCCAGGTTGAAGTATTGGTCTAGTTCCGGAGGATTCCATGTCAGTTTCTTGCGGTTCACGAAATGGGCAGATGTTTCGTCAGTGCCTTTTTCTGACCCTGGTGTTCATCTTAATTTCCAGTCTTGCTTCAGCCCAACAGACTCCACCCAAGTTCGACATCTTTGCCGGCTATCAATGGCTGGACCCCGGCGGCAATGTTCCGGGTGGGCCGGATGGCAATGGCGGCGTTCTGCCCTTCAAGTTGCCGAGCATGGGTAAGGGCGGTGGTCTGGCGTTCGCTTATAACTTTCATCCCAACTTCGCACTTGAAGGCGACATCGGCCTCAATCTGAAAGATCAGTTTGATATAAGCACGTACTCGATCGGTCCGCGCTTCACATGGCGCAGCGAGGGCTTCAATCTTTTTGCGCATACCTTGCTGGGCGACAACCACCTGACCTCACCGGTGGGGGCCCGCAACGGCATCGGCGCGATTCTCGGCGGCGGTATCGACTTGCCGATCGTTAAGCGCATCAGCCTTCGGCTCATCGAAGCTGACTACCAGTGGGCGCGGCAGAACTTTGCCAGCGTAGTTTCGCCCAGCCAGCCCGACTTGCGTCGTGCCAGTTACCAGGGCGCGCGCCTGCGTTCTGGCGTGGTGTTCAACTTTGGCGGGGAGCCTGAAGTTGCGCCCACCGCGAATTGCTCCGTGGATCACGCCGAAGTGATGCAAGGCGAACCTGTCACGGCGACTGTCTCCACAACCAACTTCAACCCCAAGCATCCTCTGACTTACGCTTGGTCCGGTAATGGCGGAACGGTCACGGGAAAAGACACGTCGGCTGCAATCGACACGAAGGGTGTTGCTGGTGGCAACTACACCGTGACGGCAAAAGTCACCGACCCGAAGAACAAGAAAAATGGCGAAGCGACGTGTACCGCGAACTACACGGTGAAAGAGCCGCCGAAGAATCCGCCGACAATGAGTTGCTCGGCGAACCCGACAACGCTACAAGCCGGCGGCACAGTGACGGTCACTTGTACCTGCACGAGCCCCGACGGTGTGCCTGTGAATGTTGCGGGCTGGACTGCGAGCAGCGGCCAGGTTTCCGGCAGCGGCAACACCGGCACGGTGAACACGACCGGTGCAGCGCCAGGACAAGTCACAGTCAGCGCAACCTGTACGGATTCCCGCGGCTTGACGGCGAACTCCTCGTCGCAATTCACGATTGAGAATCCGCCGCCTCCGCCGCCGAAGGCCAGCAAGCTAAGCCAGTGCGACTTCCCGAACGAGAAGAAGCCGTGGCGTGTGGACAACACTTGCAAAGCCATCCTGGATGACGTGGCTCTGCGCCTGCAGCAGGAAGCAGACGCGAAGCTTGTCATCGTGGGCAACGCCGATCCGAGCGAGAAGCGCAAGAATCTCGCCGCGGAACGCGCGCTGAACTCGAAGGCGTATCTCTCGGGCGGCGAAGCCAAGCAGGCCATCGATGCTAGCCGCATCGAGACCCGCACCGGCAACGGTGGCTCGAAGACCGCCGAGTACTGGGTTGTGCCCGCGGGCGCGACCTTCGACTCGGCCGGTACGGAAGCCGTGGACGAAACCAAGGTGCAACCGGTTCCGGATCACCCGAAGCCGGCTGCCAAAAAGAAGGCGGCGCCGAAAGCCCAATAGCCCGTCTTTTCAGCGCATCACAGGCCGATCGGAACCCCGGTCGGCCTATTTTTTTGCTTCCCTTAGGTAACTTGAAGGGGACTCGTTACGCTGTCACTCTCAGACCGCAAGGTATACTGTCCGAAACAGGGGCTGACACACACATGATTTCCAGAGCCATGACTGGCAAGCTATTGATTTTATTGGCCATTTTCCTGACCTGCAGCGCGTCGCTGTGGGCCGGTCAGTGGACCGTGATGGGGCCGGATGGGGGCGACGTGCGGAGCATGACGTATGACCCGCACAATCCGGATCGAGTCTTCCTGGGAACGAGCACCGGCGTGATTTTCGTCTCCGAAAATGGGGGACAAGACTGGTCGCGTTTCGCTCACCTCGGAACGGGCGATGAATACGTGCTCGATCACATCGTCGTGAATCCGCAGAACACCAACATCATGTACGTGTCGGCCTGGAGCGCGCAGAGCCAACAGATCGGCGACGTTTTCCGCACGAACGATGGCGGCAAGACCTGGCAGACGCTGCCGGCGATGCATGGCAAGTCGATTCGCGCGATGGCGATGTCAGCCTCCAATCCGAAAGTTCTGGTCGCGGGCGCGCTCGAAGGCGTATTCCGCACCAACAATGGCGGCAATGACTGGGAGCGTATGTCTCCCGCCGGCCATGCCGAAATCAAAAACATCGAGTCGATCGC
>DASRDJ010000024.1:0-6194 GCA_035652655.1 Terriglobales bacterium | reverse complement strand
ACCACGGCTCGCGCGCCACATAGGCAACGGCCTCCATCGCGCACATCTGGCCGTCTGGCTCATGCGAGCCGCTGTAGAGCGTCGCGATGGTGGCGAGACGCTCGGTGTCGACGGTCGGCCCGGCATCGATAATCATGTCGGTAGACTCCACAGATAAAAACTGTGCGGGTTGCCGCAGGTACGGCAGGCCGCACTTCGTATCTCCTTGCCGAGCCGGCCATAGCTGGCGAGCTTCGAGCAGATCGATGTGATGGTGCTCAGCTTGGCGTTGAGCCGGTCGGCCAGTTGGCGCGACGTGAGCGGGGTGCCGGCGCGTGCGAGCTCGTTCACCACGAGCAGGCGCATGGAGAAGCCGTCTTGAGATCGCGGCTTGGCGGCGGCGGCAGGCATGGGTCCCTCCCAAATGAATGGGAGGGAGAATACTGAATAATCGGTATGCGTCAACCGAAAAATCAGTAACAATGGCGCGGGGACGGTTGACTCCGGACCCAGTTTGCCCCGGCACCTCCTCGCGGCTCGGCCTCGGGTATTCGCGGGGCACCAGAAATCAAGTCTTTGGCCCCGGCGAACAAACCAACCGCGGCGGCGCCGTGCCAGTTTTCATGAACGGAGAAAGAAAACGTGTTCAAAACAATGTTCAAGAAATGCCTCAACGCCATTGTTTGGTTTTTGGTCATAATGGTTGGTGGAGCATCGCTCCTCGTCATAATCAACAGTGGAGATGCAGGTCAGAACACCGCAGCTCTAATCTTTGCTGCGGTTGCCTTCGTGTTGTATTTCCTCCCGACCATAATCGCGGCCAAAAGACGTCACCAGAATGATGCGTCCATCTTTGTGATCAACCTGTTTCTAGGGTGGACGTTCCTGGGATGGGTCGTCGCTTTGGCCTGGTCGTGCAGCACGAAGGCGGAATCTGCTTGACGCGCGCGGCGCACTCGACCGCCCTCACAAGTCCAGAACGGTCCGCCGCACACGTCCAACCACGCTGAAATCGCGTTTGCCCTTTATGTATTGCGGTTTGTGGTTGTCATTCGTAGACCAGGGCTCCAGCCTGGCAGGGTCCGGCTCCCACCGTTTGTAGGTGGTTTCGCCGCGCTCCATGAAGACGTAGCAGCGATTCGCCACGAGTTCGCGATCTGCGCGGTTGACCACGATTATTGACCCCGGCGGCGATACGCGGTTCATCGAATCGCCATTGACCTCCAGTGCGAAGAAATCGCCGGCGCCAAGGTCCGAAAAAAATAATTGCCGGTCGGATTCATGGGCAGGGACCTGGGCCTGAGGATCAGCAAGCGGTCCGGCACTCACCCACGACAGCAGCGGCACTTGAGTGATATAGGCTAGCGGAGGCGGCTCATTTTCCGGCCCCTCTTTCCATAAGAGCCATTGCTCGGTTGTCCCCAGTTCCTTGGCGAGTTCGCGAAGTTTGCCGGGACGCTCTACTTCGCCCGCCTCAATTGAGGCGACGCCTTGTTGTCTCATTCCCACGCGCGATGCTAGGGCGCCCTGCGAAAGTTGGATCAATTGCCGCCGTTGGGCTAATCGCCTCCCAAAAGCAATTTTGTCGACAGGCTTCATATTGGAAAGCCTACCGAATTTCCGGTAGGCTGGCCTGAACAGACTTTTCGGTTGTTTGTCACCGAAAAATCAGTATTCTCGGTCCATGAGCAAGGCAGCACTTCTGCGAGCTTGCGAGAAAGCAGGCGGTCAAAAACCGCTAGCAGAGCGTATCGGTACGACACAATCGCAGGTCTGGTATTGGCTTGAACGCTCAAAAAAGGGCGTCCCAGCCGAGTTCGTCATTCCGATTGAAACCGCTACGGGCGTGCCTCGGCACGAACTACGTGGCGACCTTTATCCGCTGTCCCCTTCGTTCGCCCCGGCCAAGGGCTCCAAATGAGCGCCTCTGGCCATCCAATCTCCTGCGCCGGCCCTGCCAGGGGCCTGCTTGCTCGTCTCAACCGCGAGCAATGTGCAGCAGGAGGGTTTCCAAGTGCGCAAGAATTCGTTGCGGGAGTCAATCGTGACTGACGTGACAGCCGTGGATCAAGCGGCGGCGTGGGCGAAGGGCCTCACGCACTCCGAGGCCAAGGGGCCCGGCGACATGGAGAACGCATGGCGCCGGCTGGAAGCCCGCTATGGCGTTCCGTGGCGATCATTCTGGAGTCTGAGGTACCGGCGTCCGAACGAGATTGCGGCTTCGATCTACCTGCGTCTGCAAGCGGCCTACGTTGCCGAATGCGAGCGCCAGATGCGGCGGCATCAACATGAACTCGAAATCACCCGCGCAAAGGCTGGGGCTGATTGCGCTGCTGTGGTCGCGGCTGAGGCTTTGGTTAGCAAGAGTAAGGGCGAGGATTAATCGCTCGGGCGTCAAGCGTTAACAGGGAGGAGGAATACATCCGATGAATAAGCCTCATTGGCTGGCCAATGCTGCCTTTGAACAGTTGCTTGACAAGTACAATCGCGTTCCCCGATGCGCCATAAGCGGGAAGACCGAGGCCGACGGGATTATATTATCTGTCGATCATATCGTGCCTCGGCACCAGGGCGGCACGGATGACGTATCAAACCTTCAGTTTATGGAGCTCGGTTTCAACTGCCGGAAGGGCGTTAGAGCCGACACTTACTGGTCAAAGGATTTCTGGTTCGATCGCCAGCCAAATATGGATTTTGCTCGGGCCGCGCAGCAACAAAGTTACAATGAGATTCTTCGCTGCAAAAGGTGGTTTACCCAGCCGATATCGTCAATCTCCCGTTTGCTCTATGTCTTCCCGTGGATAGTGGGCGCCGGCAAAACCTTAAATATCTTGACAGCCTCGTGTGCCATCAATGCCGTAATAAGAGAAGCATGGGGAGCGGCCCGACGAGCTGACAGAATTCTAGTTCTCGCCAAGGAACAGGCCATTCGCGATCAATTGGCTAAAGATCTTGAACACGATTCAAAGCAAACCAAACTTTTCCAAACGAAGCCTAAGGTAGAGATCGTCGAAGCCGGTTGGCGATTCCGGGACGGCAATCTTGATCAAGCTAATATCGTAGTCGCATGCAACCAACAATTCTGGGACATGGGAGATCGGGAGCTTGCCTCCGTGTTGCACGAATACCCTTTGATTTGGATAGACGAACCGCATTGGGCTGTTCAACAAAATCTCCGCATTCTGGACATGGCCACCAGTTCAATCTGTTTCGGCAATACCAGCACGCCTATCGATCACGCTGGAGAACTCCTGCGTCGGATGGTTGCAATCAATATCTTTAGCTATCAAGACGCAGATGAAGGCGACCGCAGCCTTAAATTTCTCTCGACACTCGACGTCGGCCGTTTCGTTCGAGAATTGGATATTGAGTTTGCCGATACTTTGCATGGACAGATCAGGGCCGTGGTTGATGGGTATGAAAAAAATATCGAGCCGGCCAAGGCTATCGTTGATGCGGTCATTGCGGAGATGAAATATCGCGATGGCTTGCAAATCAGCCACGAGCGAATGGCGCAACATCGCGATGGTCTAGGTGCCGAGATAGGGATTCATTATCCCGCCCATCCCATGATTGTGTGCGACTGGGTCCGATTTGGAGAAATCCTGTGTGCTCATGCTAATTTGACTTTCGAGAAAAACCGCAGCGCGTATCCGCGTGAAAAAGGATATCACGCGGAAATTGTTCACACAGAATCGGACGAGCCTGGCGGGAAGCGGCCACACAAGCCACTGGATGCCGATCGACATCCCTGGCTGCGATACAAAAACACAAAAGTCCTTGACGAGAAGTGCTCTCGGCTCCTGTTTGTCTCGGGGATGGGGCGCGAAGGTTTGAACAACCCGGCTTGCGGCCCGATCGGTCAAGCGTCTACACGCAAGTCGCTTGTCGAAAAGGTGCAGCGAGGACTCGGGCGGCAAAGCCGTGCAATCACGGCCAAAACCGAACCCGACGGTAAACTTATCGTGCCACCGGCTGCATTGGATAGTATCCTTGTCATTACTCACAAGGCCTTTGACCAGAAAACCGGATTTATCGAAGCAATCGACTGGCTCATGAATATGCATGAAAAACTAGAAGGCCTACCCACGGTCCAATCACTGATGGATGGGGACCAGATCGATCCAGCAAAGAAGCCGGACGACGAGATTTTATTGCCCAGCAAAACCAAGATTGCAATTGCCGCGATCCTCGGCGGTGGAGGCTCCGATGTCGAAGGATGGCCAGGAGGAGATGACGATGTTGAAATCATCGATGTTTTCGGTGGCGACAATCAACAGCGAAAACAGAAAATCAAAAGCTGGATTGATCTGGTGAGGACAAAACCAGCCAAAGCGCGTAAACTTCTTGGCTTCAATAAATCGCTCTCATCGAATGTCGCCGTCACCCGCGAGGAGTTCAAGCGCCAACCCACAGACGCCGATCTTCATGGATTCCTGCGAGCCCATCATACCGAATTAGCCGATTGCGATCTGAATGTCGGATCGCAGCGGGCTTTTGCCATGAAACTTTACCTGGAACACATTAAGCAATTTGAAACCACGATGCAGAAAACCGAGCGCAATATCAGTCAGGTCAAAAAGGGGATTGAAGGTCGAGTTTTCAGCCGATTGGGCGGTTATTACAAAAAAGATCCGACAAACAAAACACATCCATTCAACTTAGTCGGGCGGGCTGTGCAAGATATCCTCGGAACTCGCGAAAGCGTTGCAATCGGAAGCCGCTTTGACATCCCGCAAGTACATGCATTGCTGGCAAATCCAGAAATAGAAAGGGACATCGTTGACTGGGTGTGTGGTCGATTGATTGACAGCGGACAATGTCCATCACTTGACGCACTGAGGAGTAACCAGGATGACGAGGAACCTGTTCTCGACGAGGACGCCGCGTAAGCACACCACAGCCGACGGTGCGGGCGCCGCTCACAAAGTGGCTCCTGGAAATATGGACTTTTACACCGTTGAGCGGGAGTTCCGCCAGCTCAACACGCGCGAAGCTCAAGCCGTGTTTGCCGATCGGTGGCTGGCCATTGCTGCTAGCCAGTTCAATGATACATGGCCGATGATTTATCAGATGATGCAGCTCGTTGAGATAGAGCAGCTTTATAAGGAACCGCGCAAATTATCGGGGGCGAGTGGTCCGGGATCACAATCGGAATTTCCAGACGGGTTTGAGACTTTCCAACAATACTTCGAAGCCCGCGTCAAACAGCCGTTCGCCACCTGGGCGGAGCTTGAACATACCTATGGCTATGTCACCAAATACGCGCCTGATCTGATCGCGAAAGCGTGGGGCGATGCACGAGCCGCAGCCGCCGCGCACGCACAGGAGATCGAAGCAAAGGACAAGGCAACCCAAAGGCCGGTCGGAGCTAACCAATATAGTGAGGGTTTGTACAACAATAATTGCAATGTACAAGGCCAAAAGGCCCCCACGGGTAACTCGGCTGCTGCCTTTCTCCGCCGCCTGCGCAAAGACCGCCCCGATATTCATGCCCGCGTGCTTGCCGGCGAGCTATCGCCGCACGCTGGAATGGTCGAAGCTGGGTTTCGTAAAAAGGTAGCCCGCAAGAAATCCACACCGCTCGATCAGCTTCGCAAGGCGTGGGCGAAGGCGACGAGCGAGGAGCGCAGTACTTTCCTCTCAGAGATACCAATATGACCGAAAGGGGCGGCCCATGGTGGATGTGTGCCAGTCGTGCGGCCAGCCCGTCCGCTTCGTGCGCTGCGGCATCCGGCTGCCGGCGCTCAAGGCCTCGATCTTCGACCTGATCAAGCGCGCCGGTGACCTCGGCATCTCAAGCGAGGAGATCACGCGCGAGCTCTACGGCGATCGCAGGCCGGTGAGCAAGTACACCATCAAGGCGCACGTCTGGCAGATCAACGAGCTGCTCGCCGACACCGGCTATTGCATCGTGTCCGACCGGCGCAGTTGGTTTCTGCGCAAACACCGGGGCGCACCACGATGAGCGGACGGCAATTGCATCTGTTCAAATCGCGCCGCCAGCGCGGTGTTGCAGCACCGCCGCCGCTGGAATTCGCGACGCAGTGCGCGCTCGCGGACACGCTGCGGAAGTGGGCGACGCCGAATTGGGTTTGGAATCACATCCCCGGAGGTGAGGAGCGGCCGGCCGAATTCATCAAGGGCAAGCGCGTGTCGTTCGCGGGCGAGCGAACGAAGCGCGCTGGATTTCAACCGGGATGGCCGGACTTCAT